>JACQPP010000007.1 GCA_016207465.1 Methanobacteriota archaeon | reverse complement strand
GTTCAGGTGTGGCGGGCGACGGCAATCCATAGGACGGAGCGGGGGGAGTTTCGACCCCAATGCCCCCCCCCGGGGGCCGAGGGAGTCGAAACCGGGTCTTCGGGTCCGAAGCCCAAAAGGATATCCGGACTACCCCACGCGACCGGAGGAGAGTTGGGCCTCGGTGACCATATTCTTTCACCTTTCCCGGGGAACGCTTTTATGAGCCGGGGAATGTAGGCTCGGGTATGGTCGTCCTGGGGCCGCCGGGCATCGAGGTCATCGAGCCGGTCATCCTGAAGTTCGCGGGGGTCATCCTCCTCTTCACCACCCTCTTCATCCCCCTGCTCCATCTCCTGCGGAGGCAGTTCAAGTTCGAGGCGGCCCTCCCCATCGGGTTCGTCCTGGGGTTCGGGGCCATCTTCGCCGTGCTCTACCGGGCCAATGTGGACGTCTACCTGACGGAGGCCAACCAGGTGGCCTCCATCGTGACCCGGGAGGGGGTCCAGAGGTACCTCCTCGCCTTCGTCCTCCTGGGGGGCGGCCTGGTCCTGGCCTACCTGGCGGCCGGCCGGTTGGGAAAGCAGACCTACCGCTCCACCTTCCACACCGTCGCCGGGGGCTTCTTCCTCCTGATGCTCCTGCAGTCCATCAACGCCTACCTGGTGGCCCTGGTCCTGGGGGCCTTCCTCCTGGCCATGGCCGAATACGTGCGGAAATCGGGGGACCGGAGCCCGGTGGCCGAGTTCGCCCGCCGGGTCCTCACCCCGGCCTTCCGGGACGGCGAGTTCGAGGGCTACATGGCCTCCTTCTTCTTCATCACCGGGGCCCTGGTGGTCACCCTCCTCCTCCCCTTCCCTGTGGCCCTGGGGAGCGTGGCGGTCCTCACCTTCGCCGACCCCTCCGCGAGCCTCGTGGGGCGCCGCTGGGGCAGGCACCCCTGGCACCACAACCCCCAGAAGACCCTGGAGGGCTCTGCGGCCTTCCTCGCGGTGGCCACCGTGGCCCTCACCCTCGCCGGGTTCCCCCCGGCGGTGGCCGCCATCGTCTCCCTCGGCGTGGCCCTCTTCGAGTCCCTCCCCCTCCGCATCGGCGACAACCTCCTCATCCCCCTCATGGCGGCCATGGGCCTTACCAGCCGGGTGGTGGGACAGATGCTCGCCCCCGACCCCGGCCTCTGGCTGGTGGCGGTCCCCCTCATGGGGGCCCTCGGCCTCTTCGCCCACCGCACCCACATGCTCGACACCATGGGGGCCGTGGTGGCCGTCTTCTTCGGGGTCCTGGTCCTCCAGGCCAGCCCCGCCTACGCCCTCTCCCTCCTCCTCTTCCTCCTCCTCGGCTTCGCCGTCACCCGCATCCGCTACGACTACAAGAAGTCCCTCCAGGCCGCCGAGGCCAACGAGGGGAGACGCACCGTCAACCCCGTGGTGGCCAACGGCATGGTCCCCGCCTTCACCGCCGTCCTTGGCAACCCCCTCCTCTTCGCCGGGTCCCTCGCCGCCGCCCTGGCCGACACCTTCGGCACCGAAATCGGCCTCCTCCACAAGCACCCCGTGGACCCCGTCACCCGCCGGCGAGTGGCCCCCGGCTCCCGCGGGGCCGTCTCCCCCCTCGGCGAGGGGGCCACCCTCGGCGGGGCCCTCCTCATGGGGACCGTCGTCCTCCTCCTTGCCTCCGTCGCCTGGCCCGCCGCCGGGCCCCTCCCCGCCCGCTCCATCCTCCCCGCCGCCCTCCTCGGGGGGCTGGCGGGGGCCCACATGGACACCCTCCTCGGCTCCGCCATGCGGTTCCTTTCCAAGGAGGAGGTCAACCTCCTCGGGACCCTCTCCGGGGCCGGGGTCCCCCTCCTCCTCTCCTTCCTCGGCATCCTCTGACGGGAGTAAATATTACCTCAAGTAATTTTATTTTGGAAAAATATTAATATATGGCCGCCGGGAGCCCCTTGTGATATGAGTCGAGTCCTGGGCTTGGTGTGCCGCGAGTGCAAGGCCGAGGTTCCCCCGGGGATGGTGAACACCTGCACCCGGTGCTTCGGCCCCCTGGAGGTCCACTACGACTGGGAGAAGGTCCAGGAGTCCATCTCCCGCGAGAAGATTGCCCGGGGCCCCCACTCCATCTGGCGCTACGAGGACCTCCTCCCCGTGGAGTCCGCCGAGAAGGTGGACCTGGGCGCGGGATTCAAGAAACTCCACCGGGCCCGCAACCTGGGCCGCGCCCTCGGACTCCGGGAGCTCTACGTCCTCGACGACTCCGTGAACCCCACCTACTCCTTCAAGGACCGGGTCACCAGCGTCGCGGTCACCAAGGCCCTCGAGTTCGGGGCCGAGGCCGTGGGCTGCGCCTCCACCGGCAACCTCGCCAGCGCCGTGGCCGCCCACGCCGCCAAGGCGGGCCTCCCCGCCTACATCTTCATCCCCGAATCCATCGAACTCGGCAAGATTGTCCAGATGCTCTCCTACGGCCCCCGCATCATCCCCGTCCACGGCAACTACGACGACGCCAACCGCCTCGCCAGCGAGGTGGCGGACGCCCACCCCACCTGGGCCTTCGTCAACATCAACATCCGCCCCTACTACACCGAGGGCTCCAAGACCCTCGCCTTCGAGGTCGCCGAACAACTGGACTGGCAGGCCCCCGACCACGTGGTGGTCCCCATGGCCAGCGGGGCATTGCTCTGCGCCATCGCCCGCGGCTTCCAGCAACTCGAACAGGTGGGCCTCACCCCCGAGAACCACACCCGCATCAGCGGCGCCCAGCCCTCCGGATGCGCCCCCATCGCCCGCGCCGTCCAGACCCGCGGCGACGTGGTCCCCCTCCGCACCTACGAGACCATCGTCCACAGCCTGGCGATTGGAAACCCGGCCGACGGCCCCTACGCCCGCGACGCCATCCTCCACAGCAGGGGGGGCGCGGCCATCCCCACCGACGAGGAGGTCCTCGAGGCCATCCACCTCCTCGCCCGCACCGAGGGCATCTTCACCGAGCCCGCCGGGGGCACCACCGTCGCCGGCCTCCAACACCTCGTCGAGAACGGGACCATCGAGCCCGACGAGCGCGTCGTCCTCTACGCCACCGGCAACGGCCTCAAGACCCAGGAGAGCCTCACCCGCACCATCCACATCCCCGCCTCCATCCGCCCCACCGTCGGCGCCTTCGAGGCGATGGTTTCATCTCCCCCCCCGGCCAACACCCCCCAGAAAACCCGAGGAACCGCATGGTGAAAGTCCGATTCTCCAGCGCCCTCCAGGGGGTCACCAAGACCACCCTCAAGGAGGTCCCCGTCGAGGGAACCCTCCACGACCTCTTCGCCCACCTCAAAAAGGAGTTCGGAGCCGAATTCGAAAACCGCCTCTTCGAGGCCGGAAAACTCCGCAGGTTCGTCAACGTGTTCGTCAACGGCGAAGACGTCCGACACCTCCAGGGACTGGAGACCCCCGTCAAGGCGGGGGACGAGGTCTCCATCCTACCCGCGGTGTCGGGCGGCTGAACGAATAAAAATCTGTGCGAATCTGCGTAATTACGCGGATTACAACGAGATGGTCTTCTCCCTCAAATTGGTCCCACAGTAGGGGCAGACCGCGAAGTCGGGCTGGATGGGCTTGCTGCACTTGGGGCAGGTCTGGCTGTGGAGGTTGGCGCCGCAGTAGGGGCAGACGGTGAACTCGGGGTTGACGGGCTTGAGGCACTGGGGGCAGGCGCTGTGCTTGCCCTGGAGGTGGAGTTCGTGGAGGCGCTTGCGGAGGTTGTCCACCTCCCTCTGGAGGTAGTCGCGGTCGGAGAGGAGGAGGTCGGTGCCCCGGATTTCGTAGCGGCACTCCACGTGGACCTCGTGCTCCTCGGCGGTGAGGCTCGCGAAGAGGGTGGTCTTGCACTCCCGGACGTGGTGGCGCCCCAGGGCGGTGCCCCGCTTCAGGTAGAGGTAGCGGGGCTTCTCGCAGCCCGGCTCGGGGAGGAACCCCTGCCGGTGGAAATACTGCTCGGTGGCCTCGTAGACCCCCTCGGGGTCCCCCACCACGGTGAACCCGGCCCGGTGCGTCCCCATATGTGGCCCAATGAGAGGGGGCCGGAGAACCCTTATATAGTTTCCCGGCGGGGGGCCGCAGGCCCTCCGGATGCGGGTTTTACCCAGGTAAACCCGGTAGATTACGTTGCCTACCCAGGGAAATTTTATATGGCCGCCCGATAACCCCCCACAGATGGCCGAAGCATACGCTCCCACACGGGTATGGTTGCGGGAACTGCGGCTCCCCTTCCTGACTCTGAGCACCGTGCTGGTCGTCCTGGGCGCGGTGGCGGGGTGGGCCCTCGGGGGCCGGTTCGACCCCCTCCTCTTCCTGCTGACCCTGGGGGGCATCGGGTTCATCCACCTGGGGACCAACGTGGTCAACGACTACTTCGACTACCTCGGGGGGACGGACAACGTCAACCGGACGCCCACCCCCTTCAGCGGGGGCTCGCGGGTCATCCAGGAGAAGCTCCTCCCCCCCCGGGAGGTCTACCGGGGGGCATTGGTGTTCTTCTCCATCGGCTCCGCCATGGGGCTCCTGCTGGCCTACCTGCGGGGGTGGCCTGTGCTCGCCCTGGGGCTCCTCGGGGTGGGGCTCGCCTTCTCCTACACCTACCCGCGGGTGAACCTCGCCGGGCGGGGGCTGGGGGAGTTCGCCGTGGGGCTCGGCTTCGGCCCCCTCATTGTCGGCGGCTCCTACTACGTGCAGACCCAGAGGTTCGACCCGGCGGCGTGGCTGGCGGGGGCCGTCATGGGGCTCCTGGTGGCCGCCGTCTTGTGGGTCAACCAGTTCCCCGACGTCGAGGCCGACGGGGCCACCGGCAAGAGGAACCTCGTGGTGCGCCTCGGGCGCGAGCGGGCCTCCCGCGTCTACCTGGGGCTGGTGGCGTCGGCCTTCGCCCTCACCCTCCTGGGGGCCCTCCTCCGCATCCTCCCCCTCTGGGCGCTGCTCCCCCTCGCTGCCTCCCCCCTGGGGTTCAAGGCCGCCTCCATCGCCCGGCATCACCCCAACGAGATTCCCCGGCTGATTCCGGCGAGCGCCTCCACCGTCCTCCTCTCCCTCCTCTACGGCGGCCTCCTGGCCCTGTCCTTCGCCCTCACCCGGGTCCTCCCATGAAGGGCATCGTGGCGGCCTCGGAGCTGGCCCTCGTCGAGCGGGAACTCCACCGCCGGGTGGGCTCCGAGGAGGGGCTTCTCCGGGAGATGTGCCTCCGGGTGGTCCGGGCCGGGGGCAAGAGGCTCCGCCCCATCCTCGCCCTCCTCGCCTACCGGGCCGTCGGGGGGCGGGACATCACCCACCTCGTGCCCCTCGCCGCCGCCTACGAACTGGTCCACAGCGCCACCCTCATCCACGACGACATCAACGACGGCAGCCCCCTCCGCCGGGGACAGCCCACCCTCAACCAGCTCTACGGGGACGCCCAGGCCATCGTCGCCGGGGACTTCCTCTTCGTCAAGGGATACGAGGTCTGCGGCAAATACGGGGAGGACATCATCCGCATCACCGCCGACGCCTGCACCCAACTCGCCGAGGGACAAATCCTGGAGTTCCGCAACCTCCGCAACCTCCAGATGCCCGAGAAGACCTACTACCGCATCATCGAACTCAAAACAGCCGCACCCCTGGCCGCCGGGGCCCGCGCCGGGGCCCTCCTCGGCAAGGGGACCCCCGCCCAGGTGGAGGCCCTCGCCGACTACGGCCTCAACCTCGGCATGGCCTTCCAGGTCACCGACGACCTCCTCGACGTCGTCGGGGACCGGGAGACCCTCGGCAAGCCCGTGGGCGTGGACGTGGTCCACGGCGTCCTCACCCTCCTCAGCCTCTACGGCCTCCGCCACGCCCCCCCCTCCCAGCGCGCCGAACTCCGCCGCATCCTCCGCCGGGAGACCAAGACCCCCGAGGAGGTCCGCCGCGCCCTCGTCATCCTCCGCTCCAGCGGGGCCCCCGAATACGCCCGCGAGGCCGCCCACCGCTACGCCCAGAGGGCCCGCGACGCCGCCCGCCGCGCCCCCCTCCAGAACGCCGAGCGCCTCGAACGCCTCGTGGACCACGTCACCCGCCGGGAACGGTAGCCCACCATGACCCGGAGGGTGGACGTCCTCGTGGTGGGCGCAGGCCCCGCGGGGAGCACCGCCGCCCGATACGCCGCCCAGGGGGGAGCCAAGACCCTCATCATCGAGAAAAAACGGGACGTCGGCGTCCCCGTCGTCTGCGGCGAATACCTCCCCCACCTCCAGGAACTCCAGGCCATGCTCCCCCAGGAGCCCCGCCTCGAGGAACTCTTCACCATCCCCGACGCCACCATCGCCCGCCGCCTCCCCCGCATTGACCTCGTCTCCCCCATGGGGGAACGCTACCGCCTCGACTTCCAGGGGCTCTCCGTGGAACGAATCCTCTTCGACCGCCACCTCGCCATCCAGGCCCTCGACGCCGGCGCCGAACTCATGGTGGACACAGAATTCAAGGACATCCGCGGCCACACCGTCACCACCACCCGCGGGGACATCGAGGCCCGGGCCATCATCGCCTGCGACGGCCCCATCAGCCACGTGGCCCTCCGCGCCGGCATGGAGCGCCCCACCGACCTCTACCCCTGCGTCGCCTACGAGGTCGCCGGGGACTACGGGGACACCGTTGAGCTCTGGTTCGGCAGCGTCGCCCCCGGCGGATACGCCTGGGTCATCCCCAAACGCGAATCCTGCAACATCGGCCTCGGAGTCGCCCCGGGGACCGCCCCCGAGGGACTCCGCCAGCTCCTCTCCGACTTCATCGCCAAGACCGCCCGCCAGAACCTCGGAGTCTTCTTCACCAGCGGAGTCGTCCCCATGGGCGGCCCCGTCCCCCGCACCGTCCAGGGACCCGTCATGCTCGCCGGAGACGCCGCCGGACACGTCATGGCCACCAACGGCGGAGGCATCCCCACCGCCATGATGTGCGGCCGCATCGCCGGACAGGTCGCCGCCCAACACACCCGGGACGGGACCCCCCTCACCGAATACGAGCGCCGCTGGCGCGAGAGCCTCGGACCCCTCCTCCAATACTGCATCCAGACCAAAAAACTCGCCGACTTCGCATTCAAGAGCGACATCGCCCTCGAACTCGCCATGCGCGTCATGGGAATCAGCGAAATCATCGCCCACAAGATACGCCGGGACGGACTCATGGGACGGGCCATCAAGGGGGCACCGCTGACTGGAATACAGGGATTCGTGTGAATGGCCGGATAATAACGAAGCCACAGATTACACAGATTCCACAGATTTATATGGACTCCCGCCAAGGGACTCCCCAATGGCGGAAGTGATAGCGGTCCCCCGGAAGGAATACGAGTTCCTGAAGGAGTGCGCCCGCATCCTCTACGAAGACATCCACGAGCAGTTCCGCCCCGAGTTCATCCGCCGCGTCCAGCGGGCCCGCCGCCAACTGGCCCACGGCAAGGGCACTACTTTCCACAGCAAGAAGGAACTGAGGTCCTACCTCGATTCACTCTGAAGGCCCCATGGTCCACCGGTGCACTTTCTCACCGGACTTCGACCGAGCCTTCCGCAAAATCAAGAAGCGGGACCGCCTCCTCTTCGAGCGCATCGCCAAGAAAATGGAGGAAATCCTCGATGACCCAGAAGTCTACAAACCCCTCCGCGGCCCCCTCAAAGGGCTCCGCCGGGTCCACATCGGCCCATTCGTCGTAATCTTCGAGACCCGCGGGGAGACCGTGGAGTTCATCGTCATCGAACACCACGACCGGGCATACGGACGATGAGCGAGAAGAACTACCGCGAGGGACAGCGCCCCCGGTGCCCCCAGACATCCACCGGACGCCACGACGACGAGGAGCAGAGGATGTACGGACACGGGGGCGATGGGAAGCCACACCACGGGCTCACGCGGACGTGCAAGAGGTGCGGGATGCGGGAGTTCGTGGTGATTTACTGAATGCCCCCAACTCGACCTACCCACTGCCCGGATTGGGTTGTTCCACAATCGAGCGCCTACTCAAATTGAAGAAAATGAGCATCAAAAGAAAGGTGCCAAAGATTCCCATTGCTCTTGCCCTAACCTCGGGGATAATCAAGGCTATCATCAACACGCTTGCGAGAAAGGGGAGAGTTAAGGAGGATGTATTCATCGCTTTCGCTATCAACCTTCGTTTATCATAAATTCCCACAGCGATGAACAACCAACCAACGGCAGATAGCAGGGCACCCACGACCATCAACAGCAAGAAAAACGGATTTGTGAGAAATAATAAAACAAGGTAAACTTCGGTTAGATCGTTTGCACGCGATAGTCCAGAGGAGGGAAATATCAATGAAAATGTAGGCAATCCAGAAACCCAACTGCCAACAAGGTACAGCACACCCCCGACCAAAAGATAGCGTGATGGGAAACGCTTCTCCAATTCCAATGTACCCACCAATAATAGAGTTGCAGCAACCAAAGAAAGCAGGAGCGCCGCACCTGTGAAAACCTCGGCTTCGCCAAATACAGTGGCAATAATCAGAGAGCCGCATCCAATGCCCCCCAATTTCAACTTGTCCATTTGACCAAGACGCTGAAAGAACGTCCATCGGGGTAAAGTTTGCGGTCCCGGAGGACCGCAAACATTACTCCCGATGGGCTCCCAACATTGGCTGCGGGGTGCCCGAGGAGGGAAAAAAGATTTTCAGAACTTTCTACTCCTCCGATGCCCTCCGGGCATCTCCGTCGTAGAAAAACCCCGCTCCCGTGGACTGGGGTTCTCCCGAAACCCTACGCGAACACCCGGCGGGCCACGGGGTCGAACCCGGTGTCGTTGGTGTAGATTTCCCGGAGCCCCATCCGCCGCATGACGGCAAGGCTGATACCATCATTCAGTTCCAGGGACGGATGGGTCACCGAGAGGCGGTGGCCCTCCACCATGTCGAGGAGGGTAATGGGCTCCACCCGGAGCCCCCGCAGGCGCGGGAGGGCGTCGAGGAATGCCCCGATTTCCACCCGGCGCCCCAGCCTCCAGAGGTAGGCGCAGACCTCGCTCACCACCAGGGTGGAGGCCACCGCGGGCTCCCCCGAGTGGATGCGCTCCAGGATGGCCCGGGCGGCCCCGCCGAAGCGGGGGTGGGCATCCAGGTGGTAGATGAATACGTTGGCGTCCACAAAGCGCCGGGTTTTCATCGGCGGAGAGCCGCGTCGGCCAGGGCCTCCCGGGCGACCCGCTTGGGGTCGTCGGGGGGCCGCGGGGCCCCGGAGAGGCCCCAGAGGCGGTCCACGGGGCTCTCCTCATCCAGCAGGTCCCGGTTCCGCAGGAGGAACTCCCTCAGGGCGGCCCGCATCAACTCGGCCCGGTTCCGGAAGGACATCTTCCGCTCCAGCACCGCGAGCTTCCCCGCCAGGTCCTTCGACAACCGGAAGGATGGAACCACTACAGACATCAGAGATGGGTTACAACTGCAATATATTTAAACATTTCCACTACGTCCGTAACCCAGCCAACCGCTGCACCGCCCCCGCCAGTTCTCCGGGGACCTCCTCCTTTCTGCTTCGCAGAAAAAGGGGCGCCTCCTTCGGACGCGCCCCTCCTGCAAAAAGTGCCCCGCCTGGGTCTCGGTGGCCCGGGCCCCCGGGTGGATTTAACCGGGGGTCTGGGGTGACATCTCGGAAAACCTATATCTGGTTTCCGGCATGGGGTCTCCTCGTGGGCGTCCTCTACGATTGTTGGCTCCATCCCCCGGTGTGCGGTCCGGAGTGGAATCCGGGGAGGGTGTGGGGGGTCTATTTCGAGGCGGCGGTTCTCCTGCTGTGGGCCGTGGGGCTTCTGTTCTCCCTGGGGGTGTATGTCCATCTGCGGCTTCTCTCGGGGGGGCCGGGGGCGGCGGTGCGGGTGTTCTTCGAGGAGAACGCGCCGGTGTTCCGGCGGTAGCCGGTTATAGCGTGTCGCGGAAGACGTTGCTGATGGTCTCTTCCCCGCCGCTGGCGGGGTCCGCTTTCTTCCGCGTGGTCTTGGCCTTTGCGGGTTTCTTTTTTGGCTTGGCCCGGGGCTTGGGGTTTTCTTTGCTCTTCCTGGGTGTGGCCATGGTCAGTAGGCTCCGTAGATTTTCTGGGGGTCGAGGGTCTCTCGGGCCATCTTGGCGATTTTGAGGAATCCCTCGCGGGGCGGGGGGGCCTCGGGGGTGTAGAGGACGGCTTGGTGGCGTCCGGCGAGCATGCCGCAGGGGCTGAGGCCGCCGCTGAGGCGGCTGAGGGGGACCGTCTGTCCTCCTTCGGGGGTGGGTTCGGGGGTCCAGGGCTGGTGGGTGGTGTTCCAGATGCTGCGGCTCTGGGTCTGCCAGTTGGAGGTCCCCGGCGGGGGGTTGGAGGGGAGGCGGGCGGCCCCGTGTTGGGCGGCGAGGGTGTCCATGGTTTTTTCCTCTTCGGGGAGGAGGTCCTCGTCTCCGGCGAGGAGGACGCGGAGGGTCGGGGTGGGCTCGGTGTTCCATTCGGCGTGGAGGGGGAGGTTGGGGAGGCGGGCGGTGGCCCGGAGGAGGGCGGTGAGTTTGTCGGTGTCGGGGAGGGTGTAGGCGAGTCCGCGGAGGGTGCCGCGGGGGTGGAGGCGGAGGCCGACGGCGGTGATGATGCCGAGGGTGCGCTGGGCGCCGATGTAGAGGGGGCGGAGGTCAATGCCGGCGGGGGCGATGCGGTAGGGGCCGGTCTCGATGGGGACCCCTTCGAGGGTGATGGCGTGGAGGCTGGTGATGGTGTCGAGGGGTCCGCCGAGGCGGAGGGCGCCGACCCCGTGGTCGCCGGTCTCGGCCCATTCGGCCAGCGTGGTGGGGCGGAGGGGGAGGGGGCAGAGGAATCCGCGCTCGTAGGTGAACTGGTGGAGCCGGTCGCAGGCCACGCCGGCCTCGACGAGGGCCGCGCCGTTCTCGAGGTCCCAGTCGAGGATGCTGTTCATGAGGGCGAGGTCGAGGCGGCATGGGGCATTGGGGCGGGTGCCCACGGGGAGGCGGTGCTTGGCGGCGGCCCGGACGATGGCGAGGGTCTCCCGGGGGGTGGCGGGGCGGCTGGTGACGCTGGCCCCCTGGAGGCTCACCCGCTCCTTGCCGAGCAGCCATCTCGCTTCGTCGTAGAATTTCTCGATGTCGGTCATGGGGGGCTCATTCGTTGGTGAATTTCTCCTGGGGCATGAGGCGGCGGCCGGTGGCCATGGTCTCCATGAGGAGGTTCATGGCGAGGGCGGGGAGTTTGATGGGGAGGAGGCCCATGGGGCTGAGCCAGAGCTCGGTGACCTTGCCGGGGTTCATGTGGCCCTGGGGGTCGAGGGCCTTTTTGAGTTTGCGGGTGGCCTCGACGGCCCCGTCCTGTTTGACGCGGAGGATGGTGGGGCCGAGGGCCATGGCCTTGGCGTCGGCGAGGGGGTCGGCCATCTCCCCGTGGAGTTTCTCGAGCATCCCGGTTCCCCAGAGGCCGAATCCGAGGGGGCGGCCGCCGAGTTCGAGGGCGAGGTCGGAGGCCCGCTTGGGGTATCCGAGGGAGAGGAGGGTGGAGAAGATGCGGCGGGTGTCTATGACGTGGTAGGATTGGACGAGGAGGGTCCCGGGGTCCACGCTGATGCCGGTGTATCCGGTGTGGAGCCTCATGCGCCGGCCGAGGGTCTGGAGGCCCCCTGCGAAGGCGGCGATGCGGTCCAGGGGGACGAGGTGCTCGCGGACGAAGAAGGTGTAGGTTCCTGGGCCGCGGCGGTCGGCGGGGACATGGAGGGGCGCGCCCAGGGCCTTCTGCTCGCGGAGGGCCAGCTCGCTGCTGCCCGGCGAGGCGCGGGGGCCGGCGGCCCGCTTGACCTCAGCCTCCTCGCGGGCGAGGCGGCCCCGGGGGCCCTCGAGCATGACGGCGACGTGGATGGCCCCCTGGAACTCCCCCTTGTCCTGGAGGAGCCAGTGGTAGTGGCTGGGGCCTCCGAGGGAAACGTAGAGGGGCTGGAGGGGTGTCTTGTGGATGCGGACGAGGGCCTCGGCGGCCTCCTCGAGGCGGCGGAATGTGAAGGTCACCGGGCGGGTCTCCTCGGCCTTGGGGTGGAGGCGGAGGGTGGCGCGGGTGAGGACTCCAAGCATCCCCTCGGAGCCGGAGATGAGGCTGGCGACCCCGGAGTCGCCGGTGAGGGGTTCGCCGCCGGGGAGGACCGCCTGGCATTCGGCCACCTGGCGGGCGAGGGGGCCGTATTTGAGGGAGCCCGCGCCGAGGCCTCCGCTGGCGAGGAATCCGCCGAGGGTGGAGCGGGGGCGATAGAGGGGCTGGGGGGCCGCCTGGAGCCCCTGGGCCTGGGCGGCCTTCTGGAGTTCGGCCATGGGGGCTCCCGCGCCGGCGGTGGCGGTCATCCCCTCTTTGTCAATCTCCACGCTGGCCATCCTGTCGGTCTGGATGACCATCCCCCCGGAGACGGGGATGGCGCCCCCGGCGCTCCAGGACCCGGCACCCCTTGGAACTATGGGGAGCCGCTGGGTGGCGGCGAACCTGACCAGCTCGGAGACCTCCTCGGGGCCCGTGGGGCGGGCGAGGTAGTGGGGGGTGGTGTTGAAGAGGAGGTCGAGGATGCGGGGGAGGGGGACGGGGTCCTGGCCCTGGGAGACCCTCTGCCGCCACCCCTCGCCGAGGCGGCCCTCGGCGGCCATCTGTGCCAGGACTCCCTCTGCCATGCCCGTGGGGAGATGGGGACGGCCTATTTAAATCTGTTTGGACATTGGAGAGAAGATGAAAACCTTTAAGTGAACGCTTCGAGAGGGGTTCTGATGGCCTTCGAGTACGCGGGGTTGGGGCTGTTCGTCCTCCTGGGCATCCTGTTTCCCATCACGGGAATCATGGCCACGAAGCTGATGCGGCCCCACCGGCCCAACGCCCGGAAGGAGTCGGCCTACGAGTGCGGGGAGATTCCCATCGGGGAGACTCCGCCCCAGTTCAACTTCCAGTATTACGTGTTCGCTCTCATCTTCGTGGTCTTCGACATCCTCTCGGTGTTCCTCTTCCTCTGGGCCTACGTCTACACCGGGGCCCCCGGGGACCGGGCCCTCCTCCTCCCGGTGGCCGCGCTGGTGGGCATCATGCTCCTCGCCCTGGGCTACTCCCTCAAAAAGGAGAGCAGGATTGTGATTTGAATGGTGGGTTTCTCGGATGTGGACCCGGCCCGGGTGGTCTCCCACACCACCACAGTGGTGATGGGGCGCCTGCGGGACCTGATTGACGCCCTCACCAACCCCCTGTTGCGCTGGGGGGCGGCCCAGAGCCTGTGGATTTACACCCTGGGCATCAAGTGCTGCGCCATCGAGATGATGTCTGGGCTCACCATCCGGTTCGACGCGGACCGCTTCGGGATGCTCCCCCGCTCCACCCCCCGGCAGTGCGACCTGATGGTCGTCAACGGCCCCATCACCTACAAGTTCGCCTCCAAGATGAAGACCCTCTACGACCAGATGGCCGACCCCAAGTACGTGATTGCCATGGGGGACTGCTCCATCTGCGGGGGCCCCTTCTATGACTCCTACAGCGTGATGGAGGGGGTGGACAAACTGTTCCCCGTGGATGTCTATGTGCCCGGGTGCCCCCCTCGGCCGGAGACCCTCATTGACGGCATCCTGAAACTCCAGGAGAAAATCCGGCGGGGCGAGGTGGGGCGCTACCGGATTCCCCAGGACACCCACGGGGTCCTGCGTCCCGCCGCCCTCGCGGAGGCGAAGAGATAATGGCATCTGAGAAGGCGCGGGCTCCCGGCCCGGAGGACGAGGTCCTCGCCCAGCTGAAGGCGAGGTTCCCGGATTTCATCACGGAGGGGCGGGTGAAGCGGGCCCGCCGCATCGAGGCCACGGTGAAGAAGGAGGGCCTGCTGGAGGTGGCCTGGGCCCTCCTGGAGATGGGGTTCGGCCACTGCTCCAGCGTCACGGGGGTGGACCGGCTCCAGCCTCCCCAGATGGAATCTGTATGCCACGCGTGGAGCTACGAGAGGAAGATGCTCGTCTCCCTGAAGGTCATCCTCCCCCGGGACAACCCCCGGGTCCCCTCCCTGGTCCCCGTGTGGCCGGGGGCGGGGTGGCACGAGCGGGAGTCGTGGGACCTGCTGGGCATCGTCTATGAGGGCCACCCCGACCTCCGGCGCATATTGAACCCGGATGACTGGAGGGGACATCCCCTGCGGAAGGACTGCCCCCTGCCGGAGAGGAAGCAGTTCGTGGTCCCCCGGAACTACGACGAGGAGATTGCCCGGTCCATCACCCGGAGGCGGGAGAGCGGCTACACCGAGCGGGGGGAGGAGGCGCCGCCTTCATGACGCCGGAAGACGGGGAGGCGGGGTAATATGCCAGAGATGTGGATCAACATGGGGCCCCAGCACCCCGCGACCCATGGCCTCTGGGACCTGCGGGTGAAGGTGGATGGCGAGACCGTGCTGGACGCGGACCCGAGCATCGGCTACATCCATCGGGGCATCGAGAAACTGTGCGAGCACCGGACCTACAACCAGATTATCCCCCTGATGGACCGCACCGGCTACGTGTCGAGCATGTCGTGGGCCATCATGCACTGCATCGCCAGCGAGGAGGTGCTGGGGGTGGAGGTTCCCCCGCGGGCCCAGTGGATACGGGTCATCTCCTTCGAGCTGCAGAGAATCGCCTCCCACCTCCTGTTTGTCTCGGGCTACGCGGAGAACACCGGCCTGCTGACGGTGTGGGTCTATGCGACGCGGGACCGGGAGTTCATCCTCGACCTCTTCCAGATGCTCTCGGGGGCCCGGATGCACTACAACTATCCCCGCGTCGGGGGGGTCCGCTGGGACCTGCCCCCGGGGTTCGCGGAGCAGACCCGCCGGGCCCTGGACCACCTGGAGGCCCGCATCCCCGAGTACGAGGCCATGACCCTCCAGTCGAAGGTCTTCCGGATGCGCTCCGAGGGGGTCGCCGTGCTAAGGCGGGAGGACGCCCTGCGCCTCGGCGTGACGGGACCGAACCTGCGGGCCAGCGGGGTCCGGGAGGACGTGCGCCTCAGCGACCCCTCCATGCCCTACGACCAGTTCGACTTCGACGTGCCCACCGGCAGGAAGGGGGACTGCATGGAGCGGTTCACCCTGCGGCTGGAGGAAATCCGCCAGTCGGCCCGCATCGTGCGGCAGGCCCTGGAGTCCATCCCGGAGGGCCCGGTGATGGCGCGGGTGGGCAAGAAGATTGTCCCCCCGCCCGGCGAGGCCTACGCGCGGGTGGAGGACCCCCGGGGGGAGGCCGCGGAGCACATCATCAGCGACGGGAGCGAGCGCCCCTACCGGGTGAAACTGCGGAGCCCCGTGTTCTGCACCATGTCGGCCCTCCCCGTGATGCTCCGCGGGGTCAAGCTGGCCGACGTGCCCCCGGTCATGGAGTCCATTGACCTCCTCATCGGGGAGACTGATAGGTGAGCCATGGTGAGCCTTGAGGCCCTCGCCGGGGTGGTCCTCGCGCCATTGCTCGAGCTCATCGGGGCGGTGCTGGGGACGGTGGACTTCCTTGTGCCCCCCCTGGTTCCCCTCACCCAGTTCGCGCGGGGGGTCCTCCAGCACCCCCTGGTGAACGGCCTGCTCATCGCGTTCATCGAGGCCAACATCCTCCTCATCTACATCACCCTGATTGTCCTCGCGGTCACCTGGCTGGAGCGGAAGCTGATGGGCCGCCTGCAGGACCGGCGGGGGCCGATGCAGGCCGGGAAGTTCGGCCTCCTGCAGCCCATCGCGGACATGGTGAAGTTCCTCGGCAAGGAGGACCTGATTCCGCGGAAGGCCGACGGGCCCCTGTTCACCCTGGCGGTCATCGGGCTCCCCTGCATCGCCTTCGTTCCCCTCGCCCTCATCCCGATGAGCGAGGAGTTCGTGGCGGTCAAGAGCCCGGTGGCCCTGCTCTTGGTCTTCGCCATCTTCAGCCTCGGCCCCCTCTGGGTCTTCGTGGGGGGCTGGGCCGCGAACAACAAATATACGCTGCTGGGGGCCATGCGGGGGGCCGCCCAGATGATTGCCTTCGAGATTCCCCTGGTGCTGAGCACCGTGGGCATCGTGATGCTCACGGGGAGCCTGAACCCCGTGGACATCGTGCGGGCCCAGGCCAACGGGGTCTGGTTCGCCTTCGTCCAGCCCCTGGGGTTCTTCGCGTTCCTCGTGGGGATGATTGCAGAGGTGGAGAGGCTCCCCTTCGACATCCCGGAGGCCGAGGCGGAGCTGGTGGCCGGCTGGAACACGGAATACAGCGGGATGAAGTTCGCCCTGGGCCAGTTCGCGGAGTTCGCCCGGCTCTACGTCGCCGCGGCCCTCCTGGTGCTGCTCTTCCTCGGGGGCTGGAACGGCCCCATTCTGCCGGCCGAGCTGTGGTTCATCCTGAAGACGATGCTGGTGCTTGCCATCCTCATCTGGGGGACCCGCGTGACCTTTCCACGGCTCCGGGTGGACCAGCTGCTCAGCGTAGGCTGGCGGAGGTTCCTCCCCCTCTCCCTCCTCAACATCCTTTTAACCCTCGCCATCCTAGCCACCGGCTGGAGGCCCGTCGGCGTATGAACATAGTGCGGGAGTTCCCCCAGCTCTTCCTCCGGCCCATGTCGGTGCCCCTCCGCTACCTGATGCGGAGGCCATTCACCATCCTCTACCCCGACGAGCGGCTCGACCGCCGGGACCAGATGGCGGGCAAGCGGGGCGTCGGGGCCCTCGACGTGCCCAACGCCTGGGAGCGCTGGCGGGGGCGCCCCGTCCTCGACGTGGAGGAGTGCACCTCCTGCTATATGTGCGCCGACCAGTGCCCCGACAAGTGCATCGTCATGAGCCGGGTGGGCACCCGGGAGTTCCCCGAAATCAACCTGGAGCGCTGCATGTTCTGCGACATCTGCAGCGAGGTGTGCCCCCGGGACTGCCTCTTCTTCACCGGCGACTACAACCTGGCCGAGAACGACAAGGGGAGCCTCTACTACGACGTGGAGCGCATGTCGGGCCGCACTCTCCTGGACATCGCCACCAGCCTGAGCCCCCAGGAGCGGCGCAAACTCAAGGTCCCCGACCCCAAGAGTCTCCAGCCGAAGCCCTCCGCCCCGGCCCCCCCGGCTCCGGCTGCGTCGAAGCCCGGCGACCCCCCCGGGGGTCCACCGGCGGCGAAGGCGTGAGGTGAACCATGGCCGAGCTCGCCTGGGACAACCCGGAGGCCAAGAAGAAGGTGGAGGAGGTCGCCCAGGAGTCCGGCTTCCCCCTGGAGATGCTCATCGCCATGTTCAACGGCCTCTACCGGAGCGACTACGTCCAGGCGAAAATCCGGGACCGGCCCCCGGACAAGGCCCTCGACTACATCATCCGCACCATGAAGATGGACGTCAAGGAGACCAAGCTCGGCGTCCCCTCCCACCTCTGGGGCCGGATGGCGAAAGAGGAAAAAAAGTAGGTCAGCGGTCTGTCTCCACAATCCTGCGGATGTTCTCCAGGGAGCCCTGGTAGATTCCCCCCAGCACCCTCCGGAGGATGGGCCCCGCGAGCAGCCGGTTGAGGAGGCCCCGCATCTCGACCTCGGCTCCGTAGGTGACTCGGGTGGTCCCGTCCGGCCGGGGATGGAGCTCGATGAGGGCGTTGCTGCTCTTCATCCGCTTCGCCACCCCGAGGGTGTCGGCCACCACGGCGTATCCCATTCGCCTGGGGGGCTCCCACACGGTGAACCTCTCGTCCAGGGTGTTGCCATCCTCCAGGGTGCACCGGCGGAGGCCCCCGGCCCCCCGGGGCCCCGAGATGATGGAGGCCTTCACCACCCGCGCGAACCCGCGGGGCTTCGGGAGCCATCCCACAATCCCCTCGATGTCCTCCAGCAGCCCCCAGATTCTCTCCGGGGGGGCTTGCATCACCACCTCTCGCTGGACGCGCATGGCTCGGGGGACGGGTTCTCAGGAAGACGGGGGCCTACACGAGTTTGTTCTCGGGGCGCCGCGGGGGGTCCCCCTTGGGGCGGGTCCCCACGGGGGGATTGTTCTTGAACTGGGGGGAGAGGTCCGCGTTGATTTTGGCGTAGTCCGGGTCCTCGTTGGCGGAGGCCACGATGGCCCCGATGGGGCACACGGGGAGGCAGGCGTCGCACTCGATGCAGTCGTTGGGGTCGATGACCATGAAGACCTGCCCCTGGTAGTCGCCGGGGTGGATGCAGTCCACCGGGCAGGCCTCGACGCAGTCCCCGTATCGCTCCCCCAGGCACTTGTTGGTGATGACGTAGGGCATCTCTCGCTCCCGAGGTGGGAAGTCACCCCCGGTGCTTTTAAACCTTTTGGTTTGGAGCGTGAACAATCCCCGGGCGGTGGGGACCCCACCATAGTTTTATAAACGGGAGGCATATCCCGGAACGGTATGCAGGTCTCCGGGCCCCCGCCGCCGGGGGACATCCTCCAGATGGTGGTCTCCATCCTGGCGGGCCTCGACGTGGAGCGGCTCGCCTTCTGGGGGTTCTCCATCGCAGTCCTCCTGGCGGGGGTGATGGTGGTCCTCAGCCGGGAGACGGTGCGGGCGGTGGTCTACCTGGCGGGGGTCTTCGTGGGGGTCGCGGTGCTCTTCCTCTTCCTCTCCTCGGAGTTCCTCGCGGTGGTGCAGGTGCTCATCAACGGGGGGGCGGTGACGGTGCTCATCCTCTTCGCCGTCATGCTGACGAAGCGGGAGGTGGTGAAGGCATGACCTGGAGCCAGGACGCCCTGAAGCTCGCCTTCGCCCTGGCGGTGCTGGGGCTCCTGGTGGCCTCCATCGGGGGGAGCGGCCTCGACACCCGGAAGCCCGTGGTCTCCGCGACCCTCACCCGGGACCTGGCCCGGAGCCTCTTCCAGGACCACAGCCTCCCCCTGGTGCTGGTGGGGCTCATCCTCGCGGTGGCCATGGTCTCGGGGGTCTTCCTGGCCAAGGAGGAGTGGCATAAGTAATGGCGCTCCCCCTCACGGATGTGCTGGTGGTCTCCAGCCTCCTCTTCACGGTGGGCATCTGCGGGGTCCTCTCCCGGAAGAACGCCCTCATCATCCTCATGTCCATCGAGGTGCTCCTCAATGCGGCGAGCCTCAACTTCATCGCCTTCAGCGTCTACGGCACGGCCAGCCCCCTGGGGCAGGTGTGGGCCCTGGTGGCCATCAGCCTCGCGGCGGCCGAGGCCGCCATCGGGATGGCCATCTACATGGTCCTCTACCGCACCCACCGGTCCATTGACGTGGCCGAAGTCAACGTCATGAGGTGGTGAGATGGCGCTGGTCGAGTCCTCCTGGCTCATCCCCATCATTCCCCTGGCGGGGTTCCTGGTGGTGGGGTTCGGGACCCGGCGGGTCCCCCGGCTCTCGGGGTGGCTCGCGGTGACCTTCGTGGGGGCGGCCCTGGCCCTCTCCCTCGGCGTGGCCATCGAGTACCTCCCCGGCCACACGAAGCCCTTCGAAGTGGAGCGGGACTGGATTGTCTACGGCTCCGCCACCCCCCAGCCCGTCAAACTGTCCATGGGAATCCTGGTGGACAACCTCACCGCCCTCATGCTGGTGGTGGTCGGGGTGGTGGGGTTCCTGGTGGCCCTCTACAGCGTGGGCTACATGGCCCACGACCCGGGGCGCCCCCGCTACTTCGCCACCATCTGCCTCTTCGTGGGGGTCATGCTGGGGCTGGTGCTGGCCAACAACTATCTCCTGGTCTTCATCTTCTGGGAGCTGGTGGGCCTCTGCTCCTATCTGCTCATCGGGTTCTGGTACCAGAAGCCCAGCGCGGCCGCGGCCGCCAAGAAGGCGTTCCTGGTCACCCGGGTGGGGGACATCCTGCTCCTGCTGGGAATCATCCTCCTCTTCCACGAGTTCAACACCTTCAACTTCAAGTCCCTCATGTCTCTCCACCTGGAGCCCGAGGCCGCCTCCCGGCTCACCCTCCCCCTGCTCCTCGTCTTCGGGGGGGCGGTGGGCAAGAGCGCCCAGGTTCCCCTCCACGTGTGGCTGCCCGATGCCATGGAGGGCCCCACCCCGGTGTCGGCCCTCATCCACGCCGCGACGATGGTCAAGGCCGGTGTGTATCTGGTGGCGCGGAGTTTCCCCCTCTTCGAGCAGAGCCCCGACGCCCTCCTCTGGGTGGCCACCATCGGGGCCGTCACCGCCCTCCTCGCTGCCTCCCTGGGGCTGGTGGCGTGGGACATCAAGCGGGTCCTCGCCTATTCGACGGTGAGCCAGTTGGGCTACATGATGCTGGCTCTCGGCGTGGGGGCCTACGGGGCCGCCATGTTCCACCTGTGGAACCACGCCTTCTTCAAGGCCCTCCTCTTCCTGTGCGCCGGCTCGGTCATCCACGCGGTGGGGACCAACGACCTCCGCCTCATGGGGGGGCTCCGCAAACTCATGCCCATCACCAGCCTCACCATGCTCATCGGGGCCCTGAGCCTCTCTGGGATTCCCGGGCTCAGCGGGTTCTTCTCCAAGGATGAAATCCTGGCGGCGGCCCTCTCCAAGAATCCCCTCCTGTTCGCCATGGTGCTGCTGGCGGCCCTCTTCACCGCCTTCTACATGTTCCGCCTCTGGTACCTCGCCTTCGGCCGCTCCTACCGGGGGGCCGCCGCCCACCCCCACGAGTCCCCGGCCACCATGACCCTCCCCCTCCTGGTGCTCGCCATCCTCGCCGTGGTCTCCGGCTACTGGCTCTTCGCCGGATTCGGCGGCTTCATCAACGGGGCCCTCCCCGAGCGGCTGCTCCACGGCGAGGAGCATGTCTCCATCAACCCGCTGGTGGCCGGGGCCTCCATCCTCGCGGCCCTCCTCGGCATCCTGGTGGCCCGCGCCGCCTACTCCACCGGCAAACTCAAGCCCGAGACCTTCACCGCCGGCCCCGTGCGCGCGGGGCTCCACCGGGCGCTGGTGGGCAAACTGGGCTTCGACCGCGCCTACTACGCCTTCGCCGAGAGAGGCGTGTATGGCTACGCGGCGGGCCAGGGGTGGTTCGACCGCCGGGTGGTGGACGGGGTCGTCAACGGCATCGGCCGTGGGACCGTCGGGCTCTCGCGGGGGACCGACTGGACCGACATGAAGGTCATTGATGGTGTCATCAACGGGGTCGCCCGGGCCACCGTGGGCCTCGGGGGGCGGCTCAAGCACCTGCAGAGCGGGGTGGTGAGCCACTACGGGGTCCTCGTCATCGCGGGGGTTGCCCTCCTCCTGGCCATCGCCTGGGCGGTGGGATAGATGGCCCTCCTCAGCCTCCTCGTATTCCTCCCCCTCGCCGGGGCCCTCCTCGTCGCCCTCACCCGCAGCCCCCGCGGGGCCCGCTGGCTCGCCGCCGGAGTGAGCCTCGCCGTCCTCCTCCTCTCCCTCAACCTCCTCGCCGCCTTCTACCCCGTCCCCTTCACGGGTCGGTGGAACCAGGAGTTCGTGGGCGTCGAGCGGGTCCCCCTGGCCCCCCCGCTGGGCATCACCTACATCGTGGGGGCCGACGGCCTCTCCGCCCCCCTCGTCCTCCTCACCGCCCTCCTCGTCTTCCTCTCCGCGGTCTTCTCCTGGGACCAGCAGGAAAAAGCCCGCCAGTACTTCGCCCTCATGCTTCTCATGGAGACCGGCATCATGGGGGTCTTCCTCTCCCTCGACCTCTTTGTGTTCTTCATCTTCTGGGAGGTGGTCCTCATCCCGATGTTCTTCTTCATCGCCGTCTGGGGCGGCCCCCGCCGGGACTACGCCTCCATGAAATTCCTCATCTACACCCACCTGGGGGGCCTGGTGATGTTCCTCGGGCTCATCGGCCTCTACATCGGCACCGGGGCCACCACCTTCTCCATCCTCCCCATCACCGAGACCATCCAGGGCCAGACGGTCCTCGTGGACTCGGGCGTCGCCCAGAAGGCCGCCGCCCTCTCCGTGTCCGCCCAGACCCTCATCTTCGCCGCCCTCCTCTTCGGCTTCCTCGTCAAGCTCCCCAGCATCCCCGTCCACACCTGGCTCCCGGACGCCCACGTCGAGGCGCCCACGGCGGGCAGTGTCCTCCTCGCGGGCCTCCTGCTGAAGATGGGCGGATACGGCCTGGTGCGCATGGGATTCGGCCTCGCCCCCCGGGGTGCCACCGGCCCCGTCCCCTTCCTCCCCGGCCTCTCCATGCTCCACCTCATGCTCCTCCTCGGCGTCCTCAGCATCGTCTACGGGGCCGTCATCTGCCTCGTCCAGAGGGACCTCAAGAAGATGGTGGCCTACAGCTCCATCTCCCACATGGGCTTCGTCACCCTCGGCCTCGCCACCCTCACCACCATCGGCATCAGCGGGGCCATATTCCAGATGTTCAACCACGGCCTGATTACGGCCGTGCTGTTCATGATGGCGGGGGCCATCCACCACCACGCCACCACCCGCGACATCCCCACCCTCCGCGGCCTCGGCCACGTCATGCCCCGCGGAACCCTCGTCCTCGGCATGGGGTTCTTCGCCGGCCTCGGCCTCCCCGGGCTCAACGGATTCGTCAGCGAGTTCATGGTCTTCATGGGGACCTACGGGGCCTACCAACTCTGGCTCCTCATCCCCCTCACCGCCGTGGTGGCCACCGGGGCCTACTTCCTCTGGACCCTACAGAAAATCGCATTCGGCGGATGGAACACCGAACTGGGCAAGGGAGGCGACCTCGCCCCCTATGAACTGCTCCCCCTGGTGGTCCTCACCCTCCTCCTCCTGCTCTTCGGCCTCTACCCCCGGCTCATCCTCGACATCACCCAGCCCGTGGCCGCCCAACTCGCCGGGGCCTTCGCGGGGGTGAAGCCCCTGTGAGCGCCCCCGTCTTCACCGCCGGAATGCCGGTCCTCTCCCTCCTCCTCCTCGTCCCCCTCACCGGAGGAGTCCTCGCCATGCTTCTCCCCCCCCGCTGGGCCAAGCACACCGCGGCCCTCTTCAGCCTCCTCACCCTCCTCCTCGCCTCCGGGGCCTACTACGACTACAACCCCTACACCCCCGGCTACGCCATGGAGGAACACTACCCCTGGATTCCCCCCGTCGGCGCCGCCTACCACCTCGGCGTGGACGGCCTCTCCATGCCCCTCGTCCTCCTCACCGCCCTCCTCACCTTCCTCGCCGTGGTCTTCTCCTGGGACACCGACTACCGCCCCCGCGAGTTCTTCTCCATGCTCCTCCTCATGGACGTCGGCGTCATGGGGGTCTTCGTCTCCCTCGACCTCCTCCTCTTCTTCCTCTTCTGGGAGGCCCAGCTTGTCCCCATGTACTTCCTCATCGCCCTCTGGGGCGGCCCCCGCAAGCGATACGCGGCCCTCAAGTTCTTCCTCTACACCCAGGCGGGCAGCCTCCTCATCCTCCTCGGCATCGCCGCCATGTACCTCCAGGCCACCAACCCAGCCCTCCCCGGAGCCCTCCCCCAGCCCACCTTCGACATGCCCGCCCTCGCCCAGGCCCT
>JACQPP010000111.1 GCA_016207465.1 Methanobacteriota archaeon | reverse complement strand
GTGAACCGGACCTTCATCTTCCGGTAGCTGAATGCCAGGACGGCGCTGATGGCGACCGCCAGGACCAGGTCCACCAGAATCAGGGCCGCGTGCTCGGGATGGGCGCCGTAGAGGGCGAGGAACCATTCGTGGAACGTCATGCGTGCGTACCCTCCTTCATGATGCTGGCGAGGTAGGGGTAGTACTCCTCCATGGCCTGGGAGAGGAAGTAGACTTGGCCGTACTTCTCCCCGATGACGGTGACGATGTTGTTCTTCTCCAGGATTCGCAGGTGGTGCATCACCGTCCGGTAGTCAACGCCCAGATGAGTCGCCAGTTGGTTCGCGTTCATGGGGCTCTTCTTCAGGACTTCAACGATGCGTCTCCTCGTGGCTCCACCGCGCGTGGCCGCAAAGAGGAAGTAGAGAAGGTTCTCCATCCATTCATCGTTCGGTGGGAACTCGGAGGGGCTCCCCTTAACACTTCTGAATATCTCTTCCGTCGAGGTCGGTAGATTATGTAGGCACTGGGAAGCGATTCTGGAGCGCCCCGGAATGGATTCTGAAAAAGGGTTATTCAGGCCGCCTTCAACCCCTGCTCATGCTGCGGGCTGCGTCGGCCTTGGCTCTCGCCATCTTGGTGCTGGGGGCCGGGGCCTCCGCCCGAGTCGTCAACCCCGGGGAATCTGCGGTCATCGGGGAGGTCATCCTCAACTTCACCAACGGGAGCGTGGGTGGCGCCGGGGACGTGAGCGGGTGCAGCGCGGGGACCCTGGTGGGGCCCGTGGATGGCGCCTCGGAGGGAATCGCCCAGAACAGCCTCTTCCTCCCCTTCTCCGGGGGCATGTTCAACGCCCGGGACGCGGGGCTGGTCCCGGGCCGCTACAACCTCTCCTGCGGCACGTGGAACGCGACCCCGTCGCAGGTGAACTCCACCATTTTCACCTTCGTCCGGCCGTTTCCCGACGCGGCCATGAGGACGACGTCGGCCGAGGCGGGATACGGGGGCCGGGGGGTCAGCGCGGCGGCGCGGAGCGACAAGATTGTGCTGAACGCGACCACCTACCTGGCCCCCGTCGCAGGCTGCACCCTCTCCTTCCTGGTGCAGGACTCCTCGGGCGTCTCCAGAAGCACGGCCAGCAACGCGGCGGTCTCCAGCGCAGGGGCGGCCAGCACGAACCTGACGGTGCCCGTCAGCTGGAGCACCGAGAACTACACGGCCCTGGTCAAAACCAACTCCACGGCCTGCAACGGCCTGGACGCCGAGAGCAAGGGCGTCTCATTCCGGGTGGTGGATGCGGAAATCACCCTCACCGCCTCCGAGACGGTGGTGACGCAGGACCGGCCGTTCTACCTCCGCGGGACCGCCCAGCCCTTCAAACTGGTGCAGGTCGCCAACAATCCCCTGAGAGGGGGGGCCGACTCCAGCGTGGCCTACGTGAGCGGGAGCGGCTTCTCCGAACTGGGGACCCAGCTCGTCGGGACCGACACCACCTCGGGGCGGAGCTGCTCCAACGTGGGCGGCTGGGGAGTCACCGCCAACCTGTCCACCTCGGCATCCAACATCAGCAAGGGGACCGCCTGCATGAGGGCCGACCAGAACGGGAAGTTCGGGGTCGCCCTGACGCTGACGAAGAAGTTCATCTACGAGTTCAACGCCTCCCTGGTCGGGGGGAGCGCGACCCGGCCGACGGTCGTGGTGAAAGCGGAATCCGTGTCCGCCACGGTGACCACCGACAAGCCGAACTACACCGTGGGCGAGAAAGTCCGGATTCAGGGGACCGCCCTCGGAGGCGAGTACATCACCATCGCCCTCAACAGCCGCGTCTACTTCAACGACACCCTGGTGAGGGGGGACGGCACCTTCACCGAGGAGTGGGACACCTCCAGGGAACTCCCGGGACCCCGGTTCGTCGAGGTGTGGGTCTGCGGCTCCTCCATCAGCAAGGCCGCCGGCGGAACCTCCTGCTGGCCCGCCACCGGGGCCGGGGGCCGCGGGACGCAGGGCCTGAACATCAAAGAGGGCATTACCAAGACCGGCCCCCCGCCGGGGACCCTCGTGGGTCCGGGGGCCTCGTCTTCGTTCACGCTGGTCGCCGGGGGGCTGACCGCATCCATCTCGCTCTCCAAGGTGGCCCAGGACGACAAGCCGGACTTCTCCGGGAGCGCCCGCGGCGTCGCGCAGATATACTACTGGGTATTCAACGAGAAGGGGACCACCGCCGGAGGGAAATGCGGCACCGGCTCCGCCCGGGTGGTGAAGGAGGACGACTACAAGTTCAAGCAGGGCATCCCCGCGAACCTGGTGGAGGACCCGGGAGAGGTCACCGTCTTCCTCCAGACCCTCGGCCGCGACGGGGTTTACGCCGACAAGGGCGCCGGGGCCACCAACCCCTTCACCTACTTCGACTGCAGCGACGATGACGCGACCAAGCCGGGGCTCGCCAACCAGCCGGGGAGACAGATACTGGCCCTCCTCAAAGATGCCGTCGGGGAGCCTGCCAGCGACGACTACGAGTTCTTCCAGGTGCTGAAGTTCACCGTGGAGCCCCGCCGCGTCACCCTGAACCCATGCGGCCGCGCCATCGCGGGCCGCGACCACACCATCTCCGGGAAGAGCAACCGGGTGGACAAGGCCAACGTCTCCATCACCCTCTCCAACCCCAACACCACCCAGACCCAGGTCACCCTGGTCTCCAAGGGGGCATTCAGCGCCACCTTCCCCACCTCGGGCCTCTCCCCCGGCAACTACACCGTGACCGCCGACTACCCCGCGGAGGGGCGGACCCCGGACCGGCCCTCTCCCCTGGGCTCGGCCTCCGCTGTCTGCCAGCTCGCGCCGGGGACCCCCGCCTCGCTCGCCGTGGGAAACATCCAGGGCCCAACCAAGGCCAATGCGGGGAAGAACGTGACCCTCTCGGTGGCGGTGGAGAACAAGGGGGACACGGCCTCCAGTTCCCTGAATGTCTCCTGGCTCCAGGGAGGAGAGGTGCTGGCGGGCTGCGCCGCCGCCCGCGCGGTCCCGGGGAACGGCATCGAGGTCTTCAACTGCACCACCCTCTTCGACGAGGCGGGCGTCTACTATGTCTCGGCCCACGTGGACGACGGAAAAAACACGGGCATCAAGACCATCACTCTTGAAGTGGAGGCGAAAAAGGCCCCCGCCCCATCTGCGGCGCCCCCATCTGGCCCATCCCTTGCTCGAGTCGCATCCGATGGAAACGGCATCTCCTCCAAGGCCCCTCCCCCTGCCTCCCCGAAGCCCCCGGGCTTCGAGGCCACCCTCGCCGCCGCGACCCTCCTGGTGGCGGTGGCCGCGGCCCGCCGAAGCCGGAGGAATGGGCCATGAGGCCGCCGGGCCCATTGAGGCCGGTTTCAGAAGGATTCCGGAGGAGTTCCGGAACCAATTCTGAAGTATCCTTTTCCTCGCCCCCAACGGCGAGAGGAGAGTGAGGACCCATGACCGACGGAAGCGATATTGCACCCAGGATGAGGGTGCCCATGAGGAAACCCGTGCTGGCAATCGCCATCGGCCTCCCCGCCGCGGTGGCCATCGTCGCCCTCGCGCTCCTGTTCTCGGGCGGCGCGGCGCCCACCGCCACGGGCCCCTCCACCGGGGTAGTGCAGGTAGCCCAGGCCGCCCCCGCGGCCACGGCGGCACAGCCGGTGGGATGGGATACGAATGAATCCCTCAGGGGAGGTCTGAAACTGCTCGCCAAGTACGACTCCAGCGGGCCGGATGCCTGGAGCGCGGCCGACCATCCCACGGTCTACATGACCAGCGAGGGCATGGGATACGCGCATCGCGCATCCAAGACCAACAAGCTTCCGGGGGTGCAGGTCATTGACGCCTACACCAAGAAGGTCTTCGCGTCGAAGCTGTTCGACCTGGGGAGGGAGACGACGATGCAGCCCCACGGCCTGGGCACATCGCCGGACGGGAAGTGGGTCTATATCGCATCTGCAGACAGGGACAATGCCACCAAGGAAATCCGGAACCTGGTCCTCATCATCAATGCCAGGACCCTGAAGCTCGACAAGGTGTTGACCCACCCCGTGCAAAGGCTCCACCACATCACGGCGTTCAAGGACTGGATGGGGCGGGACCGCGTCGTGCTGGAGTTCGGTTTCGGAGCGAACGGCGGGCCGCACTTCGTCCTGGACCCCAATGACGACAACCGGGTCGTGAGGGCAATCACCTACGACGATGTGCGCCCGATGGGCCACCCCTATGTGTCGGCGGACCCCACGGGCAAGTTCCTCTACATCTCCATGGGCGCGGACTGGCTCCGGGAGGCCGAGTTCAAGGGCGCCGGGATTGCGAAGTTCAACCTGGAGACGGGGGCCGTGAAAGTCATCACGGGCGTGGGGAATCACCCCATCGGCACCGCCCAGACGTCGGATGGCAAGTACACCTACGTGGCCGACGGCACCAACAGCCTGGTCTTCAAGATTGACAACGAGAAGAACGAGGTCGTGGGCCACACCAGCGCAGGCGTGGCGGGGCCGTATGGCCTTCGCCTGAACTGGAACGAGACGGAACTCTACACCATGGGCAAGGGAGAGGGCAGCCACAACACCGGCGGAGTGGTGGGGGTCATTGATACGAAGACATTCATTCCCAAGCGCGATGTCAACCAGCCAATCCAGACGGGCGGAGCCATCATTGACCACGGGATTCTCCACCCCGACCCCAAGGTGAACGAACTCTGGATCAGCAGCGCAGGGACCTGGGAGACCATCGTCCTGGACCTGAACACGTATCAGGTGAAGGCCCGCATACCCTCTCCCAACACCGGGGACACCCACGGTGGCGCATTCGTCAAGTACGACCCGACCTTCAACGGCGAACTACTGATTGACCACGCCAACCCGCAGAAGGCGATGTTCGAGACCATGCGGGCCAACGTCGCCAAGGCATCGGCCAAGACAACGGGAAAGTGAGGGTACATGGGGCACCGGACCACCACCATCGGGCTTGTAGCGGGAGTCCTCCTCCTCGCCGCCTGCACCAGCGGACCCGGGGCCGGCCCTTCCACGCCCCCGGCACAACCTGCACCGGCGAGTCCAACGGCCGCGCTCCAGGCCACGCCCGCGCCGACGGCCGCTCCGTCTCCGCCCTCTGCACCCCAGGCAGGCTCTTCGGGCAGCGACCCTCTAGCCAAAGGGAAGCTCGTCTTTGAGAAGACGGCTGGCGGGGTGGGATGCGCCTCCTGCCACGGGATGGATGGAAAAGGGGGGCTCCCCGGGGTGGGCGCTCCGGACATCCGGGGTGCGAGCGAGGCCCGGGTCCGGGGAGCCCTCGCAGGCGGTGTGCCGCTGATGAGCTCCTTCATCAAACTGAACGATGAAGAGGTCACGGCGGTGGTCGCGTATCTGAAATATCTCAATGAGCGGTCGTGAGGGGGCGCGCTTTATGCGACTCCTCCTCCCTGTCCTCCTCCTGTTCCTTGCATCGGGGCCGGCCCTGGCCCATTTCGGCGAATACCCCGTTGAAGAGGAGCCCACGCTCCTCCTCGCGGCGGGGGGTTCGCTGGCGCTCCTCGGAGCCCTCCTCTTCCTGAAGCCCCGGTGGGCCCGGGAACTCCGGGACGACGCCCGGTTCGCCCTCCGCAGGGTGGCCGCGCAGTACCGCCGCTTCCTCCTCCTGGCCCTGGGGATGGCGGCGTTTGCGACGGGGTTCAACCTGTTGCTCCTCGCCGCGGTCACGGGCCACCTCCCCGACGCTGCGAGGCTCGGCGGAGCCGACCTCGACCCCGAACTTCTTTCGCTGGAGCCCGCCGTTTCCCGCTTCGACGCCCCCCTCTTCTGGGTGGAGTATCCGCAGTGGTTCGACGCGGCGAACGACCCCGCGGGAGCCTACCGGGGGATGTTCCCGCGCGCGAGGATTCCCCTGCGGTGGAGTTTCACCCCCCACTACCTAACGGACATGGTTCCCCTCGTGGCGCTTCTGGCCGCCTACATGGTCCTGTCACAAAAATTTTCGCGCCAGCGAAAATTTTTGAAGGGCGCTGCGGCCCTTCCCGGCGCCGGCTCCGCCTCCACGGCTCTCACGGGCCTCGCGGCCTCTGCCTGCTGCGGTGCCGTCACCGTCGGCCAAGTCAGCCAGGTCGTCGCCGTGGCCGGGGTGGCCATCGCCCCCTCCTCCCTCGTCCTCCCATCTCGGGTGTTCATCGCCGCCATGGCCCTCTTGTTGGTCCTTCTCGTCCTCCGGGCCTCGCGCCGAATCCGGACCTGCCCTATCGCCGCAGGAGGGGAGAGTCCGTGAGGCCACCGCTTTTTCTCGTCCTCTTCGCGGTTCTGGCCGTGGTGCCCGCAAGCGCCCACTTCGGCCACGTCCAGGAGGTCTTCGGGGAGAGCCTGGGCCCCGTGGTGGGGCCCCTTGTCCGGGAGGCGGAGCCCCCCGGGAGCCAGCTGGAACTGGTCGGCATCCTCGCCACGCCGGACTACTTCCGCGCCACCAATCGCAGCCCGTTGGAGATGGGCGTGGACCCGGACCGCCACTGGGTGGTCCTCCTCCTCCTCGACATCCACTGGGGGGAGCTTTCCGACCCCGACTGGAACCGCTCGGTTCTCCTGACCGCCGACGGCGCCCCGCGCCCGCTCCTGAAGTCCGCCGTGCTCCAGGACTCGCCCCACCACCGGGTCGCAGCCCTGGAGTTCGCCCGGGGAACGGAGAGGCCCGGGGCGCTCCAGCTGAACCTGAGCGGGGTGGAGGAGGGCCTGGAGCAAACGATGGCGTGGTCTCCGGTCGCCGCGGGTCCGTCCCCGCCAGCCCTGGCGCAGGCCATGCCCTTCGTGGCCATCATCGGGGGATTCCTTCTCTACCTCTCCCCCTGCTTTCTGGAACTCACGGGGGTCTACGTCGGCCTCATCAGCGGTGTGGTGGCGGAAGAGATGTCCTCCTCCGCCGACCGGCGCCGGATGAGGCGGCAGGCCACCAAAGTGGCCGCCCTCTACGTGTCGGGGTTCGCCCTCCTCTACACGACCGCCGGCCTTGTCGCCGGGTTCGGCGGGCAACTCATGCAGGGCTCGTTCTTCGACGCCCTCTCCTTCCCGCTACGCATTCTCGCAGGAGGTCTGCTCATCTTCATGGGCGTCCGGAACATGGGCCTCCTTCCGAAGAAAAGCGGAGCCCCCTACCCCCTCCCCAAGGGCGACACCTGCACCCTGGGCGGCTCCTTCCTCCTCGGGGCCGGCTTCGGCTGCCTCCAGTGCTTCCGCGGGAGCGTGGTCTCCGGCTTCCTCCTCTTCTCCTGGCTCGGGGCCTCCCCCGTGAACGGGGCCCTGCTGCTCCTCTCCCTCTCTCTGGCCTTCGGCATCCCCTTCCTCGCGAGCGCGTGGATGGTCGGGGGAGCGGCCCACCGCTTTCGAGACCTGTCATTGGTTTCACACTACGCGAAGACGGGAAGCGCGGTCCTGCTGGTTTTCCTGGGGGTCCTGATATTCGCCTACGACCAGCACCCGGTTCTGGAGTTCTTCGGCGCTCTGGGCGGCGCCTTCCATGGCCTCGGAGTTCCATTGTAGGGATGCTGCTGGCCAACGGGATGCGGCCCGGGGACGCGCGCCTCCCGGGGTTGTGAACCCCCGCCACACGACCTCGCCGGGATTTAGGGGGACCCCGGCCACTCCTCCCGTGTATGGTCTTCGGCATCCGCCGCTTCAAAAAAGAGCAGGTCCGCCTCCGGCGGGAGCGGCGCAAGAGGGAGCGGAACGCCCTGCGGGCGTGCCTCACCTGCCGCGGGTGAGCCTCCGGTTCGCATGGCCCACCGAGTCAAGAAGTTCCAGCGGGAGGCCCGGGCCCGCGCCCGGCCCACGCCGAAGTCACATGGAGGGCGGAATCGCAGCGCCGGGTCGAAGCACCCCTCGAATCGCGTGGCCCCGCTCCTCGCGGTTGCCATCGCCATCATGGCCCTGGCGGGGGTAGCCCTCTCCCTGAACCGGGGCCCTCCTGCAGTCCCGGAGGGCTCCGCGCCGGGAGCGGTCGCAGCAGTCCCCCCGGGCTACTCAGTCCACAACGGCCTCCCCCACCCCGAGCGGGGCAACCCCGGGGCCACGGTGACCGTGGAGGCATTCGAGGACTACCTCTGCCCCTTCTGCAAGCGGTTCTTCGACCATACCGAGCCCGCGCTTCTGGCTCAATATGGGGACCGGGTGCGGTTCGTGTGGCACGAGTTCCCCAACGAGCAGACCCACCCCTTCGCCACCAAGGCCGCCGAGGCCGCCCGCTGCGCTGGGGACCAGGGCCGCTACTGGGAGATGCACGACGCCCTCTACTCGAAGCAGGGCGAGTGGGGCTACAAGCCCGACAGCCCCGGGCACTTCCAGCAGTATGCCTCCGACTTGGGCCTCGACACCCCGCGGTTCAACCAGTGCCTCGACTCCGACAAGCACCGGCGGACGGTGCTGGAGGACTACCGGGACTCCCAGCGCCGCGGTGTCTCCGGGACCCCTACGTTCCTCGTGAATGGGAGAAAACTGGTGGGGGCCCAGTCCCTCCAGGCATTCGCCCAGGCCATTGACGCCGCGCTGCATAACGCGGGTGTGACAGCGGGAGGAACAAGCGGCGGACATTTATAAGTCGCGGGGGCCGAATCCCGACCATGCGCCGCCCTCTCATGGCCCTCCTTCTGCTGTTGGGCCTCGCGGCCATCCCCGGGGCCGCCCAGATGATGGGGCCCCCGCCCCTCTGGATGATGGCCCTCACGTGGCTCACCTTCCTCGCATTCCTCGGCTCCGCCGGGGCCGCGGCCATCTTCGCCACCGCCACCAAAGGGGGACAGATGTCCCTCGTCGGCATCCTCTTCGTGGTGGCCGGCCTCGTCATGGCCCTTCACTGGGGCCTCCTCCTCTTCTCCAGCATGGGGGCCAGCATACTCATCGACGCCCTCTTCGCCCTCACGGCCATCATCGGCTCCCTCTGCCTCGCCGCGGGGACGTTCCGGCTCTACACCATCATCAAGGCCCTGGGATGATTATGAGCAACAAGGTCGCCCAGGAGGTCGAGAAACTCCTCTCCACTGCCCTCGGGGACTTCATCGCCAGGGCCGCCGTCGCCAAAGGATGCAAGCAAATCGGCTCCGACGCCGACACCATCGCCCCCACCCAACTCGGGGCCCTCGCCGAGAAACTCGAACTGTCGGTGAAGGCGCTGGCGGGGCCCGCCGTGGCGGGACAGCTGGCCGCGAAAATCAAGGGGATTCAGGCCGGTCCAACCTCCGGGGTTTGAGGTCGGCGGTCACAAGAGCGGGTGGTTTATGGGCCGCCAATCACGGTTTCACCGGATGGCGCTCCGGGTCCCCCTGCTGCTGGCGGTCACCGCCGCGGTTGCATTGAGCGGCTGCTCCCAAGGTCCCCCGGGCTCCGCAGAAGCCGGGGGATTTTCGACGAAGTCGGAAGGTCCCACGGAATCCGCCGCCACGTCCCCCCGGGAGATACCAGAGGGGGCCCAGGTGGGCCAGCGGGCCCCCGGCGGGGAGTGGACCAGCCTCGCGGGACAGAAGGTCCGCCTCTCCGACTTCGGCGGCAAGGGGGTGCTGGCGAACTCCTGGGCCGCCTGGTGCCCCTTCTGCGTGGACGAGATGCCCGCCATGCAGCGGGTGGCCGACACCACCCCGGACCTGGTGGTGCTCTTCATCCACCGCACCGCCACCGAGTCCCCCCGGGCCGCCGAGGACTACGTGGCCCGCCTCCGCCAGCGGGGGGTCAACATCTCCCCCGAGAGAATCCTGCTGGACCCCGAGGACCGCTTCTACCGGCAGTTCTTCAACGTGGGGATGCCGGTGAGCCTCTTCCTCGACCCCCGGGGGGTCATCGGGGACAAGAAGATTGGCGTCATGGACGAGGCCGAGGTGCGCCAGCGGGCGGCCAAAATACTCCCGTCCACCGGGGTCTCCCCGGCCCGGCGTGAGGAGAGCCGGGTCCAGGTCACCCAGGGGGTGCGCCACACGGTCCCCCTCGGAGAGATTCAGACCGTCCTGCGGCCCGACGGAATCCCCGCCATTGACCGCCCCCGGTTCGAGTCCGCCGCCGAGGCCGCCCGGTGGCTCCGGGACGACGACCCCGTCATCGGCCTCGACATCCAGGGGGTCCGCCGGGCCTACCCCTACCCGATTATGGTCTGGCATGAGATTGTGAACGATGAGGTCAACTCCACCCCGCTCCTCATCACCTACTGTCCCCTCTGCGCCACCGGCATCGCCTTCGACCCCGTGATTGACGGCAAGCGATATACCTTCGGGACCAGCGGCAAACTGCGGAACAGCGACCTGGTGATGTACGACCGGGAGACCGGCTCCCTCTGGCAGCAGGCCACCGCCGAGGCCATCCTCGGTCCCCTCGCGGGCTCCAGCCTCCGGCGCATCCCAGTGGAAACCGCCCGCTGGGGCGATTGGCGAAGACAGTTCCCGGACACCGCAGTGCTGAGCCGCGACACCGGCCACCCACGCGACTACACCCGGGAGCCCTACGGGGGCTACTACACCAGCACGGAACTCATGTTCCCCGTCTCGAATCGGGACGACCGCCTCCACCCAAAGGCCATCGTCTACGGCCTCCAACTCGGCAACGAGAGCCGCGCCTACCCCCTGGAGGAGGTGCGGAAGGCCCGGGTCGCCCACGACGCCCTCGCCGGGCGGGACCTCCTGGTGGTCCACCACCCCCTCCTCGACGTGGTCCGGGTCTTTGACCGCCGGGCGGGCGACCGGACCCTCGACTTCACCAACACCTCGGGCAACGTCCTCACCGACTCCACCGGCTCCACATGGAGTCTCGACGGGGAGAAACTCCAGGGAAACGGGAGGCTGCGGCGGATGGACACCATCCACGGTTTCTGGTTCTCCTGGGCCTCGTTTCACCCGAACACCAGCATCTTCAAAGCACCCTGATACCCCGATATAACGATGGAGAGAATCGGCTCTCTCTTGGGCATCCGGGCCTCCGTGTGGTGACCATGCGCCCCGGCCCGGGATTGCCGGGCTCCCGCAGCACCTGGAGGAACTTCACTCCCCCCTCCCGGCACCCCAATATCGCCGTCCCCGCATCTCGGGGACAAACGAGATGAACGTTCCGACGGCCAGGAGAAGCCAGAGGAGATACCACGCAACTAGGGGCCACGCCGCATTCAGGACCACCATGGCCCCCAGGCCGAGGAACAGGGGCCCGGTGAATGTGCAGTGGACCCGCCGCGAGCGGGCGGCGTTCAGGAGGCACAGACCCCCAGACGCCGCCAGGGCGACCCCTGCCGGGAAAGCACCCCAGGGATACCCCGCCAGTGTCCCGATGGCTCCCAGGACGATGACCATCCCCGCCCCAGCCCAGAGGAGCCGGGGAAACTTCTGCCTCGCCAGGTCAGCTCCGGGTCCACAGCACGATTCCATTGCCTCAGAGCTCCCCCGCGAGGACCCTGGAGCGCAGCGCGTTCCACTCCTCGCGGCTCAACGTGCAGAGGTTGCCCTCCTCGCCGATGCGGACCCGGTCGCCCGAGACCTCGACGGCGGGGCAGCATCCCTTCTCTCCGCACAGGTAGACCTTCATGGTATCACCCCCTTTCGTTTTCTGTTCTCCACCACCGCCCGGACATTGCCCAGGCAGCAGGACCCCTGGGGATTCCGCACCTCGCAGGCGCACCGGCCCGCCTGGATTCCCGCCGTGATGGCCTCCACCACGGTGCTCCGCCCTGTGGACTCCACCTCGGCCCGGATGGTGGCCGGGGTGTGGCGGAAGCAGTAACAGACAAAGACATCATCGTCCTCCGGGTGCTTCTGGTGGACCCGCTCCCGCAGGGCCGTCTCCCCGATGGGGTGGTCGGCGTCCACGCCATAGTAGACCATCGGGCACTCCGGGGTCTTGCAGAAGCGATACCGGGTGGCCCGCAGCTCCGTCAGGGGGACGGCGAGCATCGCCTTGACCGTGAGGAGGTCCACGGGCTTGCCCGGCTTCCCGCAGGCAGGACATGGGCCGTCAGGGGAAGCCCGGGGGACCTCGCATGTGGCCGCGCCCGCCTCCGGGGGGCATTCGCAAGCCGGGGGGCTCTCTCGGCTCATCCCCCCGCCTCCTCCCCGGTCCGAGAGACCCAGCACTTCCTGCGGTGGTGGTAGACCCGGAGGCCTCCCCCGGCCGTGGCGGCGAGGAGGAGCGGCCAGGAGCCCGAGAGGACCCCTGCCAGGGTGGGGCCGGCCACCAGCAGCATGGGCAGCCCCCCGCAGCAGATGCCCACCAGGAGCATCGCGCCCAACCCCATCTTCTCCCCGGGCTCCATCACCGCCTCCGGGGGCCCCGGCCGCCGGGGATGGCGACGCGGCACTCCAGGATTTTCCGGTGGGCCTCCTCCACGTGCTCCCCTGCCAGGGCCAGCATCTGCTCGATGCGCCGGTGCCCATTGAGGGAGTAGAGGACGCTCTTTCCCCGCCGCTCGGTGGTGACGAGGCCGCAGTTCCGCAGGCAGGAGAGATGGTGGGAGACCAGCGTGAGTTCCCGGCCCACGGCGACGCGGATGTCGCCGACGGAGAGCGGCCCCCCTCCGCGCAGGGCGCCGAGGATGGCCACCCGCGTCTCGTCCCCCAGGGCCCGGAAGAGACCGGCCTCGGCCCGGGAGAACTCGTCCGGCTTCATAGTTGGACAGATGTTCAAGTGTTCAGTTTATAAGGGTTTCGCCGGAGTGGGCGGGCCGGGCACAGCCGCCTTCCCCCGCCGCCACGCCCACAGGTAGGAGAGGGCGAGGCCCCCTCCCCCGAGGGCGAAGAGGAACCCGGAGGGGGCCAGGTACATGCTGGCGTAGAGGGCGCCCCCGCCCCCTGCGGAGAGGAGCCGCACGGGCCACCCGGTTCCCCACAGGCCGAGGACCACCAGGGGCAGGGAGATGAGGAGAAGCCCATGGGCCGCGCCCGCCAGGGCCCCGTCTCCGCCCGCCGCCCCGGGCGGGGAGCCCATTCCCGCCATGCTCCCCTCGCGGGCGGCCACCGAGGCCGCGGCCCCCGCCACGGCCAGAGGGAGGGCCACCATGGTGACGGCGCAACTGGCGACCGTGCCCCCGGCCCCCAGCCACCAGAGGAGGCGCGCGCCCCTGGAGACGACCATGGCTCACACCTTCTTCCAGTCCATCCGCTGGGCCGCCCGGGCCGTCGCCCGCTCCAGCACCTTGAGGGCGGTGTACTCCACGAAATGCGGGGTGGGGCAGTAGGGGCAGTCCTTCAGCCCATCGGCAACCCTCTTGATTTCCCGGCGGTGGGCGCGGAGCACCTCCCGCAGGACCTTCTCGATGCGCCCCTCGGCGTCCCCGATGGCCTCCTGCAGTTCGCCCTCGGCCTCGGGGGTGAGGTCGTACCCGAGGACCCTGGAGTTGGCCGCGTAGTACTTGAGGACTCCCCCCCGGGCCTCCTCCGCCCGGGTGAGTTCGACGAGGCCCGCCCTCTTGAGGATCTCCAGGTGGTGGCGGACGGTGGTGGGGGCCTTGCGGATGTTCCGCCTGCGGAGCCGCACCACCATCTCCTCCACCGAGAGGCTCTCCTCCGCCAGCAGGTTCAGGAGGAGGGCCCGCAGGGGGTCCTCCAGGGCCATGGCCCTCTCGGCGGGGAGGGTCAGGATGGTGTCCAGGGACACCGGTTTCTCGAAGAGCCGGGCCATGGTAGAGGCCCAGACGGAGTTCCTCATATAGTTTTTGTTATGCTACGGGAAATATTGTAGCACTACTGCGGAACATTTATAAGGGTCCAGGTTGACCATTACAATAAAGATTGGAGTAGTTGGATGCCGGAAGACGCGGTCCTTCACACCCCGGGCAGGAGCCTGGTCCTCTGGCTCGCTTTTCTGGGGGCCGCGGCCCTCCTGGGTCTCCTCGGCTACCTCCTGGGCTTCCTGGGCTTCGTCTACAACGTGATGGCCCCCGGTGCATTTTCCGGTTACCCCGCCTACGTCCTGGCGGTGATGGTCGGCGTGGCGGCCTTCTTCAGCCCCTGCGCGTTCCCCCTGCTCCCCGCCTACTTCGCCTACGCCGTGGGGGGCTCCGAGAGGTCCCTCCTCCGCTCCCTGCGGCAGGGGGCCATCGCCGCCGGGGGGCTCCTGGTGGTGGTGCTGGCGGTCGGTGCCATCATCGCGGCCCTGGGCGCGGCGACCCCCTTCCAGCCGGACCCGAGAAAAGAGGAGGTGTGGATTGTGGCGGTGCGGGTGGCCGCCGGTGGGGGCATCGCGCTCTTCGGCCTCCTCGCCCTTCTGCGGAGGACGGGGTTCGCCCATCGGCTCGCCTCCCGGTTCCCCCGGCGCCGGGGGGAGCCCCCGGCGCTCCCCGGCGGGCCCACGGCCCGGGGCCTCTTCCTCTACGGCCTCGGCTACAGCGGCGCGGGGTTCGGATGCACCGGCCCCCTGCTCCTGGCGCTGACCCTCTACGCCTGGACCCTGGGGAGCCCCGGGGCCGCCCTGGCGACCTTCGGGGTCTTCGCGGCCACCATGGCCCTCCTGATGGTGGGTGTGACGGTCCTGGTGGGCCTGGCCCGCCGGGGGGCCATCGAGAGGCTCCGGGCCGCGGGGCCCCGGATTCAGACCCTCGGGGGGGCCGTCACCCTGGGGGTGGGGGCATGGACCGTCTACTCCGTCACCGCGGGGAGCCGGCTCTTCGCCGAGGTCTTCTTTCCATTCCTCGGGTCGTGACCGGAGCCCGCACGACTTCCATCCTTTTTAGCCCCGGGGCCCATATCCTCCCCTGATGACCGAGCCTCCCACCCCGGGGCTCCGCCTCCTGGCGGCCGCCCGCGCCCACCCCCGGGTGGCACTGGCCTCCGCCCTGGCCCTCGCCGCCGTCTACCCGGTGGTCCAGAACATCTACCAGCTCCACAACATAGACCTCTGGTTCGAGGTCCTCCTCCACACGCCCCTGAACCTGGGCCTCCTGGCGGGCTTCGTGGCCCTCTTCGGCCTCTCCAACTCCCTCCTCGTCTACAACCTGCGCCACGGGGCGTGCAAGTGGCGGGACTCCTCCACCGGCTGGGCGGGGACCGCCATGGCCTTCTTCTTCGGCGTCTGCCCGGGGTGCGCCAGCCTCGCCACCTTCGTGGTCCCCTCGGCGAGCGCGGCGCTGTTCATCAACACCAACTCCACCTACTTCATGTTCCTGGTGCTGGGATTGATGCTCCTGGCGGTCCACCTGAACCGGGGATTCCGGAGGGAGTAGCCCGCCAGTGGCATTTATCTGAAATCGAGGAGCGAAGCCCCGCGATTTTAAATGTCGAAGTATTGGTGGAACTCGAATGGTGTGGGCCGGATGGAGTTCTGGACGTATTCCTCGTGTTTCATTTCGAGCCATTTTTCGACGAGGTCGTCGCTGAAGGCGGGTTTGAGGAAGTCGCGGTCGCTGGAGAGTTCGTTGAGGGCCTCTTGGAGGCTGCCGGGGAGTTCTTCGATGCCGAATTCCTTTCGTTGCATGGCGTTGAGGTGGTAGATGTCTTGGTCCACGGGGTCGCCGGGGTCGAGTTTCTTCTTGATGCCGTCGAGGCCGGCGCAGACCATGGCCGCGAAGGCGAAGTAGGGGTTGCAGGAGGTGTCGGGGGGCCGGTATTCGATGCGCTTGAGTTTGCTGAATCTCTCCCCCTTGTTGTAGACGGGGACGCGGATGCAGGCGGAGCGGTTGCGCTTGGACCAGGCCACGTAGACGGGGGCCTCGTAGCCGGGGACAAGCCGCTTGTAGGAGTTGGTGGTGGGGCTGCAGAAGGCGCTGAGGGTGCGGGCGTGTTCCTTGAGGCCGCCGATGTAGTAGCGGCAGGTCTGGCTCATCTCGGCGTATTTGTCGCGGCTGTCGTAGAAGGTGTTCTTGCCGTCTTTCCAGAGGCTCTGGTGGACGTGCATGCCGCTGGCGTTGTCGCCGAAGATGGGTTTGGGCATGAAGGTGGCAATCATCCCCCGGTTGTAGGCCACGTTCTTGGCCACGAACTTGTAGGCCACCAGGTTGTCGGCGGTCTTGGTGAGGGCGTTGTATTTCATGTTGATTTCCACTTGGCCGGCGGTGGCGACCTCGTGGTGGTGGGCGTCCATCTCGAGGCCGTAGTTGTCCTCGAGGATGGTGCAGACCTCGGCCCGGTAGTCCTGGAGGGTGTCCTCCGGGGGGGCGGGGTAGTAGCCCTCCTTGAAGC
>JACQPP010000117.1 GCA_016207465.1 Methanobacteriota archaeon | reverse complement strand
GCGGGGGGGCCTCCAGTCTGCGGCGGGTCTCCTCGATGGCCTGCCGGGCCCCCTGGAGTTTGGCGCGGGCCTCCTTGGCCCTCTGGTAGAGGCGGGCGGCGTTCTTCTCCACCCCGAGCCGGGGGTCGAGTTCCACGGTGTCCCCGTCGAGCACAATCTGCTTGCGCTTCTCGCGGAGGGCCTCCTCCACCTCCGGGTAGTGGGCGTAGATGCGCCGGGCCATCCCATCGGCCTCGCGGGCCTCGGCCTCCAGGCGGGCCGCGGTCTTCTCCTGGGACTCCAGCATCCGCCGGAGGCCCGCCTGGGGGTCCTCCGCGGGGCGGGAGGCGAGGTGGGTGAAGTAGTCGTCGAGGGCCTCCTGGAATGTGGGGTAGGGGCGGGCCTCCATCCCCCGGTGGGATTCGAGTTCCAGGGGGACCACATCCACCATCTCTCCCCCCTGGAGGAGGACGCGGGGGCGGAGGGGGCCCCGGTGGAGGGGGTCGAGGAGCCCCCGGAGGGCTTCCCGGATTTTGTCGGGGTCGGCCCGGGGGGCTTCGAGGTTCTTGTCGAGGCCCGCCCGGAGGCAGACCTCCTCGGCGTAGAGCCCGCCGAGGCCGAGGTCGGTGGCGAGGGTGCGCACCAGGTCCCGGCTGGAGCCCGCCAGGAGTTTCCCCAGGGCCGCGGGGGTGAGGGTGCGGGGGTCGGGCTTGGCCGGGGGCGGGCGGTAGGTCTCTCCCCGGCGGAGGCTGCGGTCCTTGTAGGTGCGGTGGGTGAGGGCCCGGAGGATGTGGTTCTCGCCGTCGAGGAGCAGGAGGTTGGGGGGGGTGAGCATCTCCACCACCACCGTCGCCCCCGCCTCCCCGCGGGCCACCTGGAGTTCCACGATGCGGTCGAGGCCCGCCTGGCGCACCCGGATGAGCCTTCCCCCGGTGAGGTGCTTGCGGAGGAGCATGGGGAAATTGTGGGTCCCCCCGGCGGGCCTCCGGTAGCGGGTGAGGTGGATGCGGCGCCCCGCCTCGATGAGGAGGTCCTCGCGGCCGATGCGGAGGCGGAACTCCATGGGGGACTGCTGGTGGATTTTGTCCACCGATGTCCCCACCAGGCGCTGGAGTTCGAGGACCGAGGCGGCGATGTCCACCCCGGTCATGGCGGTCTTCATTGTCACAGGAAAGTATAGCCGGTTTCAGGTCCTATCAAACCTCGTTGCCCGCCCGAAGGGCGGGAGGCCTATCTTGTGTCCGCCTGCGGCGGAATGTGAGGGTGGCCTTTCCCAGGTGGGGCCGGTGGACGCACCCCCGCTCGCATTTGTCGCAGGACCAGGGCTTGTCGGCGGGGAAGACGAGGTGGAGGTTGTTGTATTCGCAGATGAACTGGCCGCGCTCCTCGTCGAGGTGCCAGAGGAGGCCCTCGGGGATGGTGAGGAGGCGCATGTTCTTCTCGTTGATGGAGCCCCGGGCGGTGAAGGCCCTGCACTCGGAGCACTGGTAGACGGCGCTGTCGCTCTTGGCCTCCTTGATGCGCTTGACGAAGACGATGTTGGACTCCTTCCCGCAGGCCTCGCACAGCTCGGGCATGGCTACATGGGCCTCCGGTTGAAGGTGAGGGCCCCCTGGGTGAGCTTGGGGTCGTAGACGCACGAGCGGAAGCACTTGTCGCAGGACCAGGAGCGGTTCATGGGGAAGACAAGGTGGAGGTTGGAGTATTCGCAGACGAACCGGTTCTTCTCCTCGTCCACGTGCCAGGGGACGTCGATGCGGGCGGTGAAGGCCCGCATGGCCCTCTCGGTCATGGAGCCCCGGACCGAGAAGGCGCGGCACTCGGGGCACTGGTAGATGGAGCAGTCGTTCCCCTCCTCCTTCATCCGCCTCATGAAGAAGAGGTTCACGGTCTTGCCGCATGCCTCGCACAGGTCGGCCATAGCGATAACGCTATCTCCCGGGAGTAAATAGCGTTATCCCATGAGGAAAGCGACGGCGGTGGCCTGCCCCAACATCGCCCTCATCAAGTACTGGGGGAACCGGGACGATGCCCTGCGTCTCCCCGCGAACGGCTCCATCTCCATGACCCTGGGGGGCCTGCGGACCGCCACCACGGTGGAGTGGGGAGGCTGGCCCCGGCACCGGGTGACGGTGGACGGGCGGGTCCCGGAGGGGGCCGCGCGGGAGCGGGTAGGCGCCCACCTGGAGCGCCTCCGGAGATTCGCCGGGCTGCGCTCCCGGGCGCGGGTGGTCTCCCGGAACACCTTCCCCGCCTCCAGCGGCCTCGCCTCCTCGGCCTCCGGATTCGCCGCCCTCACCGCCGCCGCCCTCTGGGCCGCCGGGAAGCGCCCCACCCGCCGGGCGCTCTCCACGCTGGCGCGGCTGGGCTCGGGCTCCGCCTCCCGCAGCGTCTTCGGGGGATTCGTGGAGTGGCTCCCCGGCGCGGCCCACGGGGACTCCTACGCATTCCCCCTGGCGCCCCCCGAGTGGTGGGACCTGGTGGACCTCTCGGTCATCGTGTCCCAGCGGGAGAAGGCGGTCTCCTCGGAGAGGGGCCACAGGCTGGCCTCCACCAGCGAACTCCACCGGGCCCGGGTGGAGGGGACCCGCCGGAGCCTCGCGGAGGTGCGGGGGGCCATCCTCCGCCGGGACATCCGCCTCCTGGGGAAGTGGGCGGAACACGACGCCCTGGCCATGCACGCGGTGATGCTCACCAGCAGCCCGCCCCTCCTCTACTGGGAGCCGGAGACCGTCCTCCTCTGGAGGGAGGTGGCCCGGTGGCGCGAGGAGTCCATCCCGGTCTACATGACATTGGACGCGGGGCCCAACCCCCACCTCCTCGTCCCCCGAGAGTGGGCCGAGCGGGTGGAGGAGCGGGTGCGCCTCGCCGTGGGAGAGGTGGAGATATTCTCCTCCGGGCCCGGCCCCGGAGTCGCGCCCTCCCCGGATCACCTGTTCTGAGTTTTTTCCGCGCGTTGCGCGGAAAAAACTCACAATTCCAGCACACGCCGGGCCGCCCGGGCCACCGCGGCCCGGTTCCTGGGCTCGGTGTAGACTCCCACGCGGGCGGCGTCCCGGTGGGCCCGGTCGAGGATGGAGACCAGGGGGCTCACCCGGCGCAAATCCCGGTATCCCCCGTCCATCTCCACGTCCACCCTCCCCAATGGGGGCTCCATGGGGGGCAGGTCCACCAGGACCCGCTCCGGGGGGACGCGGGCCCGGCGGGCGATGGCCTCCCGGAGCCGGGGGGCCCCGGTGCGGGCGAGATGGGCCCGCCGGTCCCCGGCGGGCTCGTAGAGGGCCCGCTTGTAGAGGCGGCGGGAGTTGATGCGCTCCACCATCCCGGCGGCCACGCCCCCCATGCGGCGGAGGGCGATGTTGGCCTCGTAGTCGTCCATGGCCCGGAGGGCCCCGGGGTCGGCCCCATCCTGCACCGCGGCCTCCAGGGCCCCGCTGAACATGGCCTCGGCGATGCGGCACACGTGGTGGAGGTAGACGGTGGGATACATGAGGGCACGGGCCACCAGGAGGGACTCGGCGGCCTGGAGCCCCTGGGCCCGCACATACACGCGCCCCCGGCGGTAGCCCATCTCCTCGATGAGCCGCACCACGTCGGCGCGGCCGAATGCCACCCCGGTGTAGTAGGCGTCCCGCACCAGGTAGTCCATGCGGTCCACATCCAACTCCCCCGCCAGGAGCCTCCCCTCGGGGGTCTCCCCCCGGATGTGGCGCGCCACCCGGGAGACCCGCAGGCCGTGGGACTCCAGGGCCTCCACCACACGGGGGCCGAGGGGCCTCTCCTCGTGGGTGGTGCGGGTGACCCGGTGGAAGAGGGCCTCGGAGGCGTGGCTGTAGGGGCTGTGGCCCACATCGTGGAGGAGGGCCGCGGCCCGGAATTCGGGCTCCTCCACCGGCAGCCTCCCCGCCAGGTGGTAGACCCCCAAGCTGTGCTCGAAGCGGCTGTGGTTGGCCCCCGGGTAGACCAGGAAGGCGAAGCCCAGCTGGCGCACCCGCCGGAGCCGCTGCACCTCCGGGGTGTCCAGGAGGGAGAGGGCCAGGGGGTCGCACTCGATGTAGCCGTAGAGGGGGTCCCGGATGACCTTTGTTTTTTCCACGCTTGCTTCGCTCGCGTGGAAAAAAGAAAAAGGTATGGGAGAAAGTATATCACCGATAGCGAAAAGCCCCCCTGGTATGGCCATCGAGAAGGCCCTCTCCGTCCTGCGCCGCCTCGGGTTCACCGTGGACGAAATCCTGGTCTATTCGGCCCTGGCGGAGAACGCCGGGGGGCTCACCGCGCCCCAGGTGGCGGAGGCCTCGCGGGTCCCCCGGGAGCGGGTCTACCACCTCGTGGAGGGCCTCCAGAAGCGGGGGTTCGCGGAGGTGTGGCCCGGCCAGCCCTCGCTGTTTTATGCGGTCCCACTGGAGGAGGCCCTGGGCCACTACATGGCAGTCAAGGAGAATGAGCTCCGCCGGGAACTCGTGGCCGAGGAGCGCCCCCGCATCCCCCGGGTGGTCCTGCTCCCGCCGGGGACCTGCTGCCTGGTGAAGGAGCCCAAGCCCCACATGGCCCTCGATGTCTACCGGGGCCACGTCCGAGGGGGGGCCCGGGGGATGGCCATCACCCGCCTGCCCCCCGACCGGGCCCGGGAGCGCCTCGATGTGGACTCGGCCTACTTCTGGCTCTGCCACCAGGAGGGGGAGGGGGAGGGGAGAATCCGGCGCCTCGACGAAATCCTCCGGGCGGTGCGGGAGTTCTCCCACCAGCCGGGGGAGTCGGTCATCCTGCTGGACGGCCTCGAATACCTCATCGGGAGGTCCGAGTTCACCTCTGTCCTGAAGTTCGTCCACGACCTCTCGGAGAGCGTGGCCCTCACCCCGGGGCGGGTGGTGGTCCCCCTGGACCCCCGGACCCTCGAGGAGCGCCAGGTGGCCCTCCTGGAGAGGGAGATGGAAGTGATTGAGGCATAAAAAAATCCGCAGATTACGCAGATGACACAGATTTAAAAAGAGACCATATCTGCGCCCATCTGTGTCATCTGCGGATAAAACAACGGTGCGACATGGCGGACCCGACACTCCTCTTCCTCCACCTGCTCTCCCTCGGGGCCTGGATTGGGGCCATCCTCCATTTCTCCTTCTCCGCGACCCCGGCCCTCTTCCGGGCCTTCCCCCGGGAGGAGGCGGGGCGGGTGGTGGGGCTCCTGTTCCCCGGCTACTATCAGGCCAACTACCTGGCCGGGGGACTCTCCTTGGCCACCGCCCTCGCCATGGGGGGAGCGCCCGGCCCCCGGATTGTCCTGCTGGCCGCCGCATTCCTGCTGGCCCTGCTCCTGGGACTGGGGATAGGTCCCCGGGTGCGCCGCCTCAAGGAGATGGGGGATTCGCGGTTCCTGCGGGCCCACGGGGTCTCGATGCTGCTCAACCTGGGTGTTCTCGGGTGCGCCACCGGCGCCCTGGGGCTGGCCGCCCTCTCCCTTTCGACCCGGTGACCTCCAGGCCCGGCGCGTGGGACTCGCAGTGGTCCTGGATGAGCCGCCGCTCCCCCCGCCGGAGAAGTTCGGAGAGGCCCGAGCGGGAGAGCCCCAGCCGCCCGGAGAGGTCCTCCAGGTCGGCCCGGCGGGGCACATCGTAGTAGCCCCGGCGCAGGGCATAGCGGATGACCCGCTCCTGGTGGGGGGTGAGGAGGCCCTTCGACCGGCGCTCCTGGGCGGAGCGGATGGACTCCAGGCGGTAGGAAATCTCCATCTCGTCGAACGTCCGGAGGAGGGCGTGGATGCGCTGCCGGGAGCCCAGCACAGTGTAGGTTCCGTATCCGCGCCGGAAGATGAGGGGGGTCTGGAGAATGACCTCGGACTTCTGGAAGGCCCGCACCATGGGTATCCCCCGGGTCCGCAGGGAGAAGATGACCTCGGTGGGAACCTGGTGGAGGACATGGAAATCGGTGGACATCGGGTGGCTCCGGGGGAACCTCATCGCCTCCGCGGCCTGGGGCCCCTCCAGGCGGACCATGTGGAGGACCGAGGCGTCCTCCAGGATGTGGTAGGAGATGACCTCCAGATGCAAATCGGGATACTCCCGGTTCACCTGGGCGTGCCATATGCCCTCCGGGAGCTTGACTTGAATCCGCGCGATATCCACAGGTCCCCCCCAGATGGGTAGAGGGCGGGTCGGGCTTTAAGAATTGCGCCCGGAAATCCGGGGGGGGGAGGCTCCCGGTCCCGGGGATCCACCGAGAAACCGCAAGGCGGCGACAGGGGCCGGAGGGGGCCCCGGAGGGAGACTTACGAATTTGTTCGTAGAAAGATGGATATGGCCCCGGCGCCAGAACTATGGGTAATGGGGGGGAGCCTCAGCCCTCGGGACAAGGAGAAGGTGGTCCACCGGGAGTTCCTCCGGGACCTCTCCACGGGTGTGGACTACGTGAGGGCCCGGGCGGGCCACATGTTCCAGGGGCCCCTGGGGAGCCTGCTGAATCCCCTCTCCGGGTTTTTCTTCAACCATGTGGAGCAGCGGGCCGTCCAGCGCCGGCTCCACGCCCAGGTCCAGGTTCTCTTCGAGGTGGCCCGGTCGCCGGAGGAGAAGCTGGAGCGGGTGGTGAAGCAGCGCCTCGCTGACTACCTGGAGGCGGACGAGCTCTACCTGCGGGTGAACCCCCGCCATCCGAAGGCCCCCCGGGTGCGCCGGGTGCTGGAGGACATCTACACGAGCCGGGTGACCTTCCTCTACAACCTCCTGCGCTCCGATGGCTCCTCCTATGAAGAGCTCATCCGGAACTGCTACCCGAACCGCCGGGGCATCGAGCTGCTGCTGGGGACGCAATACAAGTATGTGGACACCCTGCTGGAGATGATGGGGGAGGAGCCCGAGCTGGTGCGGCTCCCCGGGGCCCTGCGGGAGCAGGTCCTACACCTGCTGAGGGACGCCTACCGGTTCGCCCGGGACCACCTGAACCACCGGCTCGACGAAATCTACGGGGCCCCCCGGATTGTGGTGGCGGGCCGAGGGAGGCGATGATGGCCGAGGACCTGCGGGCCCGGCTCATCGCCAGCCGCAAGGGGCTGGTGAGCGTCGCCCAGGAGCAGGCCCGCCGGGGGATTGTCTCCGGGCAGACGGTGGAGAAACTGAAGGACCTCTCCCGGAAGGGGGAGCAGGCGTCCGGCGGCAACCAGACGACGTAGCCGCCAGATTGCACAGATTTATTTTTTCAGGGCTCCGAGGGCTTGGAGGCGCTCGGGGAGGTAGGTGTCGGTGACGTAGTCGAGGCCGTATTTGGCGAGGCTCTGCTGCTCGGATTTGCGCCCCAGGTCCATCTGGAGCTGTATCTCCTTCTTCCAGTAGGGGGTGTCGAACCGGGGGTCGGTGAGTTCGGCCTTCAGGGCCTGGATGTCCTGGTCGGTGAGCTTGTCGCTGGGCAGTTTGTAGGCCACGATGTCGCTGGGCTGGATGCCGATGAATTTCGCCCCCGGTGTGGCGAGGTACTCGGAGAGGTGGGCCCCCTTGATGGAGCCGTAGGCCACGCTGGCGAAGATGCGGTAGGACCAGGGGTCCCCGTCGGTGAAGACCAGGATGGGGAGATTCAGTTCGCCGTGGAGGCGCTTGAGGAGCCGCTTGGTGCCCCGGCTGGGCTGTCCCTTGAGGTGGACCAGGATGGCGTCGTTGTCGTCGTGGAAGCCGTTCTCCACCAGGCGGTCGTACATGCCCCCGGTCTCGATGGCCACCACCATGCGGGCGTCGTGTCTGAGGAACTCGATGTTGTCCACCTGGGTGGGGATGGTGTAGCCCGACTCCCCCACGTCGTCCTCGCAGTGGATTTTCTTGGGGCCCCGGCGGGTCCGCTCCCGGATTTCCAGGGGGCCGAGGATGGATGCCCCGCTCTCCTCGCTGCGGATGTGGAACTGCTCCCGCTGGAGTTCCACCAGGATTTCGAGGTCCTCGATGAGGCGGTCGCTCTCGTTCTGGTCGGGGAACTTGGCGTCCTCCCAGTTCTCGGAGATGTAGTAGAGCTCACGGAGGGTGGAGGACTTGTCCACCTCCAGCTGGTGCTTGAGGAACTCCACCACGCTGGTGGTCTTCAGCAATTGGAGGGCCCCCCGGGCGGTCTTGGCGCTCCGGCTGGAGGTGGCGTCCCCGTAGACCCAGACCCCGCTGGACTCCGAGTACTCGATGTTCTGCTTGGTGCGGGTGGCCACGTCGAGGCTGGGAATCTCCCCCTTCTCCATCTGGGAGTAGAGGAGCTCCACCAGCCCCACCAGTTTCTTCGCCTTCCCGTTGCCATTGCCCGATGCCGGTTTCCTGGGGGTCTTGGGGGGGCTCATGGGCGGGTGGCCTCCTCGGGTTTCTCGGGCTCGGCGGAGAAGGCGGCGAGGGTCGTGGGGGAGGTCTCCCGCTTCCCCGTCGCCCCCGTCCGAGGGAGGGGGGCGAGGGAAGACGAAGTCGGCCCCGCGGGGGCCTCGCGACGGCCGGGGTTGTGGACGCGGGTCACGGGGCCCCGGGGGCTCTTTCCGTCGTCGAGGGGGGCGAGGCCGCGGCCGAGGGTGACCATCTCCGCGGGGAGGCCCTCGACGTGGACATGGTCGGCGGGGAAATCGAGGGTCCGGCGGGCGCCGGGCTCCAGAGAGAGGTCCCACTCCTTCCGGACCTGGTGGGAGCGGGCGGCGAGGTGGAAGCGGCGGGGGGCCTCGCCGTGGTTGGCCGCGTGGAGGCGGGCCCCGTCCCGCTGGAGGAGGAGGTTGCCCATGATGCGGGCCACCACGGGGGCGGTGTCCGGCGGGGGCCGCTGGAGGACCCCTCCCACCTTCTCGGCCAGCTTGGGGAGGATGCGCTGGATGAGGTCCTCCTTCTCCCGGCGCTTCTCGATGCCCTTGCGCTTGGAGAGGAACCCCTTGAGGTCGCGGCCCACCTGCTTGAGGGCGAGGTCGAGCTCGGCGAGGACCTCGGGGATGTCGGCCACGGCGTCCTTGGACTCGGAGACGAAGGGGACGTGGGTGGAGGCGAGGTGGACGAGGAGGAGGGCAGGGCCCTGGGGGAGGGACTCCCCGCTCTGGTCGAGGCCGTAGGGGCGCCAGTGGACCCGCTCCACGGCGTGGGTGAGGGCGCAGGCCCCAGGCTGGTAGAGGAGGGGGACCCGGTTGGCGAACCGCAGCACCTCCACTTTTTCTTCTCGGGGTGCCGCTCCCCCGTAGGCCAATGCCACTTCCACGATGAATGGGTGTCCCCCGTGGCTCCCCGGGGGGCGGGTGACCACGCTGATGAAGTCGGCCGTGACCCCCTTCTGGAGGCCGCGGAACATGAGGTCCTCCCCGATGGGGGAGAGGGAGTCCGCCGACGGCGGGAGGAGCTTCACCCGGCGGAAGGACTCGACGAGCCGCTGGGCCTGCCCCCGGGTGAGGTCCCCCACCCTCATCTGGGGGTCCATCTGGGCCGCGTCCGCAATCTCCCGGGCAGTCTTGGGGCCCACCCGGGCGAACTCCCCCTGGAGGAATTCCCCCAGGGCCCCGGCATAATGCTCGACCATCTTGAGGAGGGTCCCCATCTCGGTGCCCCCCGGGTGGGGCTTGGACTCGCCGGGGAGGCGGGGGAGGTGGTCGCTGGAGCGGTCGAAGCGGGCCTCCATCCCCTCGGGGTCGAGGAATGTGATGCGGGCGTGGGGGTTGACGATGGCGCAGGCGCGGAGATACTCCGGGACGGAGCGGCGGCCGGTGAAGTAGGCCCCTCGCACCTCCAATTCGACGCGGGTCCCCCGGGGCCGGTCCCAGGACGCCTCCTCCCGGCGGAGCACCCGGGCCTCGTTGCGCCGGGTGTCCAGGGTGAGCTCCACCCGCGAGGCGGGCCGGTCCGGGGCGGTCTTGGTGAGGACCAGGGCGGGGCGGCCGGTGGTCAGCTGGGCGTAGAGGACGCAGGCGCTGATGCCGATTCCCTGCTGGCCCCGGGACTGGCGGATGACGTGGAAGTGGGAGCCGTAGAGGAGCTTCCCGAAGACCCGGGGGACCTGCTCGGCCACGATGCCCGGCCCGTTGTCCTCCACGATGACCCGGAAGAGATTCGCCGCGTCCCCGGGGGCGCGGCGAATCTCGACATAGATGTCGGGGAGGAGGCCGGCCTCCTCGCAGGCGTCGAGGCTGTTGTCCACCGCCTCCTTGACGCAGGTGGCGAGGCTCCGCTGGGGGGAATCAAAACCCAGAATCTGCCGGTTCTTCTCGAAGAACTCGGCCACCGAAATCTCCCTCTGCTTCCGGGCGAGGTCCTGGGCCGTCGCCCCGCGGGCCGCTGAACTGTCCATCCCAGGAGAAGCTCCCTCACCGGCGGATAAAATAATTCCGACAGCGGCAGACCCACAAAGTATATATGCCCCCGTTTCAGGGCTCGGAAATATGAATCGGGGACAGGCCCTCAAGGTGTGGCAGAGGACCTACGGGGACCTCCCGGCGACCGCAGAGGAGCCCCGTGCCCCCCGGGAGCCGCCCGAGGGATTGGAGAGGGCCCGGGAGTGGCTGGAGGCCCACCGGGGGGACGCCACCGGGATGGCCTCGGGGGCGGTGAAACTCCACGCCTACCGGCAGGAGAAGACGTGGATGGGGGACCTGGCGGCCCTCGGGGTCCAGGGGGACCCCCGGCCCGTCCTGGGGGCGCTGGCCGTGGAGATGAAGGGGGTCCTGCTGCGGGACAAGGCTGGGCTGAGGTATCTGCTGGTGGCCTGAAAAGTTTATCCGCAGATTACGCAGATGAACGCAGATAAAAAAACCATCTGCGATATCTGCGTCATCTGCGGATTACTTCGTCTTGCGGTAGAGGGCGATGAATGCCAGGGCGATGGTCCCGAGGGCGATGGTGGCCTCGAAGGATGGCTGTTTTTGGGCGGGGGTCGGGGCGGGGGT
>JACQPP010000142.1 GCA_016207465.1 Methanobacteriota archaeon | reverse complement strand
TTCCCCTGGAGGGTGAACTCGATGCCAATCCGCTCGCCCTGCCCGTAGACTGACTGCTCCGCGGGGTCCCAGCGGACCCCCTGGGCCCCCACCGTGGCGTTCTGGGCCCCCGCCAGGGGAGCGAGGGAGAGCAGGAGGACCAGGAGGAGGAGTCCCGGGAAGCGGTGGCGGGAGGCCATACTCATCGATGTCTGCCTCTCTTCGCCGGTTGATATACTTTCTTGGTTTTCTCTAAATCACGTCCACGTCGTGGGGCCGGCTCTCCTTCATGCCCGCCTCGGTGATGCGGACGAACTTCGCGTTCTTCCGGAGCCCCTCGATGTCCCGGGCCCCCAGGTAGGAGATGCCCGAGCGGAGGCCCCCGACGAGCTGGTGGGCAATCTCCACGGCGCTCCCCCGGAAGGGCACCATGGCCTCCACCCCCTCGGGGACCACGTCGGTGAGGTCGTCCTCCAGCATCTGGGGCATCTCCGCCTGGTAGCGGCTGATGGTGGCCCCCATGCTCGCCATCCCCCGGTTGAGCTTGTAGCGGGCCCCGTTGCGCATGATGGTGACCCCCGGGCTCTCCTCGGTGCCGGCGAAGAGGTTGCCCAGCATGGCCGTGGAGGCCCCCGCGGCCAGCGCCTTGGTGATGTCCCCGCTGGTGCGGATGCCCCCGTCGGCGATGACCGGGACCCCCTTCTTCTCGGCCTCCCGGGCGCACTCCATCACCGCCGTGAGCTGGGGGACCCCCGCCCCGGTGACGATGCGGGTGGTGCAGGTGGAACCCGGCCCCACCCCCACCTTCACGGCGTCCACCCCCGAGTTGATGAGGTCCCGCGTCCCCTCCGCGGTGGCCACGTTGCCCGCGATGAGCTCCACGTCCCCCAGGCGCTCCCGGATATCCTTGACGGCGGAGAGGGCGAAGTCGCTGTGGCCGTGGGCGATGTCCAGCACCAGCACGTCGCACCCCGCCTTCTTAAGGGCCCCGGCCCGCTCGATGTAGTCCCCCTTCACCCCGATGGCCGCCCCCACCCGCAGGCGCCCCCGCGGGTCCTTGGTGGCCTGGGGGAACTGGGTGATCTTCAGGATGTCCTTGCCGGTGATGAGCCCCCGCACCACCCCCTCCTTGTCCACCAGGGGCAGCTTCTCAATCTTGTGCTTCTGCAGAATCTTCTTGGCCTCCTCCAGGCTGGTCCCCGGCGGGGCGGTGACCAATTCCTCCCGCGGGGTCATCAGCTTCGAGATTTTCTTGTCCGGGTCGCTCTCGAACCGGATGTCCCGCCCCGTGAGGATGCCGATGAGCCTGCCCCCATCCTCCACCACCAGCAGCCCCGTGATGCGGTGGAGGGACATGAACTCCCGGGCGTCCCGCAGGGTGTGGTCCGGGGTCATGGTGTAGGGCTGGTCCACCACGTAGGACTCCGCCCGCTTCACCCGCAGGACCTCCGCCACCTCCTGCTCGATGCTCATGAACCGGTGGATGATGCCGATGCCCCCCTCCCGGGCCAGGGTGATGGCCATGGCCGACTCCGTCACCGTGTCCATGTTCGCGCTCGCCAGAGGCACATTCAGGGCAATGTGCCGGGAGAGGGGGCTCCGAGTCGAGATGTCCTTCCGCGAGCGCACCACCGCCCTGCGGGGCACCAGCAGGACATCGTCGAAGGTGAGGCCCAGGGGGATGGACTCCATGACCAACCCACTGTTCCCAGAGGGGGCAATAAAAGTTGCCTATCGGGCGCGGTGGGCCCGAGACACAAAGGGATGGTGGCCCCGCACCCCCACCCGAAAGCCCATCCCCTCCAGGACCCGCCGCGACTCCCCCCCTCCATGGAGAAGCACCTCCAGCAGGTCCTCCGGCTCATCCACATCCACCGAGGCATAAAAGGAATCCATGACACGGGTGGAGAGCCCCCGCCTTTGCGCCTGCCCGAGGTGCTTCCGGAAAGAGCCCCGATAGTAGTCCGCCCGGAAACCCCCGGGCCTCCGCACCAACAGGAGGGAGGTTCCCCCCCGCCGCCCCGGGGCCAGCGCCACCTCCTCCCGGCTCCCCGCCAGGTCCCGCAGCAGACCCGGAGTGAGCAGGGGGAGATCGGGCATCACCACCACCACGGGACCCCGGGCCCCCCGCAGCCGCCGATTGACCACCGGGTTCAAGGCCCCCGGCTCCACCACCACCCGCACCCCCCTCCCCTCGACTCCCCGGGCCCGCGGGGAGGGATGGGAGAGGAGAACCGTCACCGGCCGCAGCCCCGCCCCCCGGCAGGCCCCCACCGCATCCCGCAGCATGGCCCACGCCAGGTCCTCCCGCTCCCCCAGGGTGAGCACCGGCGAGAGGCGGCCCTTCGGGTTCCGCGGCTTGAAAGGAACCAGTGCCTCTGTCATGCGTTCATATATGGTCGGTGAGTTCGCCGCTGAACATCCGCTCGCAGTAGAAGCAGCGGAGCCCCCCGTTCTCCACCCGGAAGCGGGCCACCGCGGGCTCCGGGGTGTTGGAGATGCAGTTCGGGTTCGAGCAGCGCAGGACCCCCTCGATTTCGCGGGGGAGGGAGACCTTCATCTTGCGGCGCACCTCCATGTCGTCAATGATGTTGATGGTGGCCCGCGGGGCGATGAGGGCAATCTTCTGCACCTCCCCGGGGACCAGCTCCCGGTTCTCCACCTTCACGATGTCCTTGCGCCCCATCTGCCGGCTGGGCACGTTCATGGCCACCGACACCGTCTCCCGGCTCGCGTCCGTGATGCCCAGAATCCGCAGCACCCGCAGGGCCCGCCCCCCGGGGATGTGGTCAATGACCGTCCCCTTCCGGATGGGCAGGACCCGCAGCTCCTTCTTGTTCCCCGCGCCCTTCATGCCTCCCCCTTCCCCCGCCGGGGCAACAGCAGGCTGAGGACCGCCATCCGCACGGGGACCCCATAGTAGGCCTGGCGGAAATAGCGGGCATAGGGGGTCCCGTCCACCCGGGGGTCAATCTCATCCACCCGCGGCAGCGGGTGGAGGATGACCAGCCCCTTGGGGGCCCGGCGGAGCAGGTCCAGGGTGATGCGGTAGGAGCCCGCCACCCGCCGGTACTCCTGGGGGTCCGGGAACCGCTCCTTCTGGATGCGGGTCACATAGAGCACATCCGCCTTCCGCAGGGCCTCCTGGAGCGACTTCACCGGCTGGAGCCGCGCCCCCGAATGGCGCAGGTCCTCCTGGAGGTCCGCGGGGAGCGCCAGCCCCTCCGGGGCCACCGGGTAGATGCGCGCCCCATACAAGGCGAGGGCATAGGCCAGGGAGTGGACGGTGCGCCCATACTTCAGGTCCCCCACCATGGCAATCCGCAGGCCCTCCAGGTGGCTCTCCCGCCGGATGGTGTAGAGGTCCAGGAGGGTCTGGGTGGGATGCTGCCCCGCCCCGTCCCCCGCGTTGATGACCGGCACCCCCGAGACCTCCGCGGCCATCCGCGCCGCCCCCTCCCGCGAGTGCCGAAGCACAATCGCGTCCGCATAGCCCCCGATGACCCGGACGGTGTCCGACAGGGTCTCCCCCTTCGCCATGCTGCTCGCCTCCTCCGAATCCAGATTGAGGACCTCGCCCCCCAGCCGCTTCATGGCGGTCTCAAAGGAGAGCCGAGTCCGCGTCGAGGGCTCGAAGAACAGGTTCGCCAGGATGCGCCCCCGCATCAGGTCCGGCCGGGCGTGGCGCTCCAATTCCTCCGCCCGCCGAAGCACCGCCTCCATCTCCTCCCGCGTGAAATCCCGAATCGAAATCAGATGGCGCTTCCGGAACATGGTTTTTCCAGCTCGCTTCGCTCGCGGGGTGTTTTTTCCCCGCTCGCCTTTCGGCTCGCAGGGAAAAAACATAAAGGTTGTCCAAGAATGGGGCTCGGTTGTGCCTTCTTATGTGAAATCCTGGCGAGCGCAGCGAGCCAGGATTTCATCGGCGAGCCGAAGGCGAGCCCGGAGAGAATCCTTAAGAGCGCCCCCGCCCACTATCCCGCGGAGCCCCCCAATGCGCCAGCGCCCCCTCCCCGGGACCCCTCTCCGCCTCTCCGAGGTGGGATTCGGGGTCTGGACCGTCTCCACCGGCTGGTGGGGACAATACACCGACGACCAGGCCATCGCCCTCATGCGGCGGGCCCTCGATTTGGGCATCACCTTCTACGACACCGGCGACACCTACGGCAACGGCCGCGGCGAGACCCTCCTCGGCCGGGCCCTCGGGGACCGCCGCGGCGAGATTGCCATCGGCACCAAGTTCGGATACGACTTCTACAACCACCCCGGCCCCCGCACCGGACAGCAGGAACTCCCCCAGAACTGGAGCCCAGCCTTCGTCCGCATGGCCCTCGAAAAAAGCCTCGAACGCCTGGGAACCGACCACGTGGACCTCTACCAGATGCACAACCCCCGCATCGAGGCCCTCCGCGACCCCGCCCTCCTCGAAGTCCTCGACACTCTCCGGGAGGAGGGAAAAATCCGGGCCACCGGGGCCGCCCTCGGCCCCGCCATCCAGGAACGCCAAATCGAGGAGGGACTCCGGGCCATCGAGGCAGAATTCCCCGCGGTCCAAATCATCTACAACATGCTGGAGCCCATGCTCGGCGACGCCCTCTGCCCCCGCGCCTCCACCAGCCGGACCCGGTTCCTCGTGCGGGTCCCCCACGCCAGCGGCATGCTCGAAGGCAGAATCACCGGCAAAGAGCCATTCGCCAAGGGCGACCACCGATACCACCGCATGAGCGACCCCGCCCGCCAGCAGATGTGGGAACAGATGCGCCGCAAAGTCGAGCGGCTGGAGGAGTTCCTCACCCACGACATGACCATCGCCCAGGCCGCCCTCCAATACATCCTCGCCGAGCCCACCGTGGCATCGGTGCTTCCCAACATCTACGGGGAGGAGCAACTGGAGGAATTCACCGCGGTCACCCGCCTGCGGGGGCTCACCCGGAAGGAGATGGAACAAATCCGCGACCTCCAGCGCCACAACTTCCATCTGGAGGAGACCGCAGCCCCAGCCTCCCGATGACCTCCCTCCACCTCCATTCGAGAGGCCGGCTCGCCTTCTCCCCCCACACCGTCTCCCCCCTCCTCCGCGGGCTCATCCTCCAGGAGCCCACCCGCAAGCTCGCCATCCTCGACATCGGCACCGGCTCCGGCAACCTCGCCCTCTCCCTCGCACCCCATGCCCGCCGGGTGGTAGGAATCGACGCCGACCCCCGGGCCCTCGCCCTGGCCCGCGCCCGGGCCCGAAAGATGCGCCGGGCCAACGTGCGCTTCGTCGAGGCAGATGCCGAGACCATCGCCTACACCCGCTGGCATCCCGGGATGGTGGTGGCCAACTTCTGCATGAGCCGCGGCATCATCCAGAGGGCGGGCCGGGCTCTCCCCCCGGGCCACACCCTGGTCTTCGCCTGCCTCCACAGCGACCGATACCGCGAGCTGCACGTCGTCCCCCAACGCTTCTCCTATCACGAGGACGAGATACACCGCTGGCTCCGCCAGGCGGGCCTCCGGCTGGAGCACCTCAGCGTCCACCGCGAGACCCACCCCCTCCGGACCCTCGCCCAGGCGCGCCGCTTCCTCGGGCCCCACGGGGTCGAGAGATGGCAGAAGACTGGGCGATGGGAGAAGATGGAGAGATACATCCAGAGGGGCGGGGGGCCGGTGACCGAGAGCTGGCTGGTGGCGAAAGCAAGAAAAGAATAATCCCCGGCGGGGCCCTCCTCCCCCCTGATGTTTCGGAGAAAAATCCGCATCTGGGACGAGACCCTCCGCGACGGGGCCCAGATGCCCGGGGTCTTCCTCGGCCTCCGGCAGAAGATGGAACTGGCCCGGATGCTCGACGGCGTGGGGGTCTCCTATATCGCCGCGGGATTCCCCGCCACCGACCCGGAGGAGAAGCGGGTGGTCCGCCGCCTCATGCGGGAGCGGCTGGACGCCCGGGTGGTGGCGGTGGCCCGGGCGCTGCGCCCCGACATTGATGCCTGCCTGGACGCGGGGGCCGGGGATGTCTCGCTGTTCATCGGGGTGAGCCCCCTCCACATGAGGCAGGTCCTCCGCATGACCCCCCGCGAGGTGGTGGAGCGGGTGGCCGAATCCGTCTCCTACGTGCGGGACCACGGCGCCACCCCACATTTCGTGGCGGTGGACGGCTCCCGCTCGGGCCCCTTCCTCCGGCGGGCGCTCCAGGCGGCCCGGGGGGCCGGGGCGGAGAGCCTCTGCATCGCCGACACCGTGGGCATCCTCACCCCCCGGGCCACCCGGCGGCTGGTGCGCTCCACGCCCGCCGCGAACGCCATCCACTGCCACAACGACCTGGGGCTCGCCACGGCCAACACCCTCGCCGCCATAGAGGCCGGGGTCACCCTCCCCCATGTGTGCATCAACGGATACGGGGAGCGCTCCGGCAACGCCCCCCTCGAAGAGGTGGTGATGGCCCTCGAGGTCCTCCACGGGGTCCGCACCGGCATCAGGACCGAGCGCCTCACCGCCCTCTCCCGGGCCGCCGAGCGCCTCTTCCGCCTCCCCCTCCCCGTCCACAAGCCGGTGGTGGGACTCCACTCCTTCGCCCACGAGTCGGGCATCCACGTCCACGGCCACCTCCAGAGCCCCCTCTCCTTCCAGCCCTACCCCCCGGAGAGGGCCGGACAGGAGACCACCCTCCTCCTCGGCAAGTCCACCGGCACCCGCCACGTGGCCCACCTCCTCCGCCAGCGGCGCATCCCGGCCACCGAGGCCCAGGCGCGGGAGATTGCCCTGCGGGTCCGCCGCCACCACGCCCAGGCCCGGCGGGACCCGGGGCGCTTCCGGAGGGCCAAGGCCGACACGGAGGCCCTGGTGGCCGGAGTCCCCGAGGCCGAGTTCTGGCGCATCGCCCGCCGCGTCCTCGGCCGACCATAGCCATGGCGACCACTCGGGACTACTTGGAGTCCCTCCACCGGGGCTTTGATTTCCCCGCCGCCATCGCCCGGGACCCCATCCGCTTCCCCCTCCGATACACGGACCCCCGGGACCGGGAGGTGGCCGCATTCCTCGCCTCCTCCCTCGCCCTCGGCCGCCTCCGCAGCCTCACCGACAAGGTGGAGATGGTCATGGCGGAGGTCGGCCCCCACCCCGCCCGGTTCATCCGGGGATTCAACCCGGAGGGCCTGGCCTTCGCGGGCTTCCAGCACCGCTGGTACCGCCCCGAGGACATCCGCCGCCTCGCCCACCTCCTCCAGGCCGCCCTCGACCGCCACGGCTCCCTCCGCGACCTGTTCCTGGAGGGAATCCGCCCCTCCGACGAGACCACCCGGCCCCCCCTCACCCGCTTCGTCGCCGGACTCCGCTCTCTCGACACCTGTCCCCCCTCCCGCCGGGACCAGATATTCTGGAGCCTCCTCCCCAGCCCCCAGGGGGGCTCGGCCTGCAAGCGCCTCCACCTCTTCCTCCGCTGGATGGCCCGCCGCGACCCCCCCGACCTGGGACTCTGGAGAGAGGTCTCCCCCTCCCAGCTCATGGTCCCCCTCGACGTCCATATGCACCGGGTCTGCCGCCGGCTCCGCTTCACCCGCCGGAGGGCAGCGGACGGAAAAACCGTGGAGGAGGTCACCCGCCGGTTCCGCGCCATCGAGCCCGGGGACCCGGTGAAATACGACTTCGTGCTGGTGCACGGGGAGATGGCCTCGGGAGTCCACCCCCGGAGGGGGCGGGCGGAGGGGATATGACTTTCAGGAGAAGGTTCCGACTCGATTCTACTTCGTCGAGTCCCCCCCGCCTTTGAGGCGGCTCGGTCGTCGAAACTCGGGTGTTCCCTCGGACCACCCGAGTGCGAAGTTATTTGGGCGGAGAAGGTGTAGTGGGGCCGCGGGATGGCTCAAAATCGTGATGTGTCACTGACGAAGGACATGGCCTACTGTCGTGTGGGGTCTCGGCCCCGGGGCGATGACGGCTACTTCGAGCAGATGAGCAAGGTCATCTTCCGCTCCGGCCTCAACCACGAGGTCATCGAGAAGAAATGGCCCGGGTTCCGGGAGGCATTCTCCGGTTTCGACCCCGGCAGGGTGGCAAGGTTTGGACCCCGCGACATCGAGCGGCTCATGGAGGACACTTCCATCGTTCGCAACCGCCGCAAAATCGAGGCCACCATCGAGAACGCCCGGGAGTTCCTCGCGGTCCAGAAGGAACATGGCTCCTTCCACCGGTTCATCCGGCAGACAGGCCGCGGGGGCGAGGAGGCCCTCGTCAGGGCCGTGAGAGACCGGTTCGCCTTCCTCGGGGGACACACCGCCGTCTTCTTCCTCCGGGCCGTGGGGGAAGAGATGCCCGAGACCGTGGCGAAGATGCGGAAGTGAGGACCGGGACCGCTATCCCTTCTCCTGCAGTTTCAGGATGGCCGCGGCGATGTCCCCCCCGGTCTCCTCCAGGGCCTTCTTCGCCTTGGCCTCATCCGCGCCGGTCTGCTCCCTGACCAGGGCGATGTCCTCGGGCTTGTAGGCCGGGGGCTTCTCCTGCCGGGGGGTCCCGATAATCTGGTAGGTCTTCGGCGCCCCCGGGATGCTCATGCTGGTGATGGTGGGCTTGTCGAATACGAGGTTGCCCTCGGGGGTCTCGAAGATGACCCGGGTGGCCTTGATTTCCTCGGTCTTCACCTGGCGCATCAACTGCTGGAGTTTGCGCTGGTCAATCATGGGTGTGGTGGGGGGGTTTGGCGGGGCCCTGTAAGTATGTTTCTATAACTGCCGGAGCACCTTTTGATAGTCCTGGAGGAATCGGTCGAGGGCCATTCGGGTCACGTGGGGCATGACGACGATGCGGAGGGCCGGGGGCCGGTGGGTGCGGGAGACCCTCCAGCCGCGCCGGGCGAGGAGCCTCATGGCCCCCTCGACATTGGGCACTTGGAATGCGACGAGGTTCATAGGGGGCTCCAGCAAGGGGGGGGTGCCGAGTTCAGTGAGGCGGCGGGCGAGGTATCGGGTGTTCTCCATGCACCGGGCGACCACCCGCTTCATCCCCGAGGTGCCGAGGTGGCGGAGGACGGCGTAGGTGGCGGCGGCGGCGGCCCCGCTCCGGGTCCCCGCCAGGGTGACCTGCTCCTTGGTGGGGAGGTAGCGGGTCTGGACAGTGAGGGTGTCCAGCAACTTTTGGGTGCGGGCGAGGAGGACGCCGCTGGGGATGGTGGCCATCCCCATCTTGTGGGGGTCAATGGAGAGGGTGGCCACCTCGGGGACCCGGAAATCAAAGCGGGGGGGGCGGGGGAGGAAGGGGATGACGAGGGCCCCGAAGGCCCCGTCCACATGGAGGCCCACATGGTGGTCGCGGGCGAGGGCCCCGATTTCCGGGATGGGGTCCACCTGCCCGAACTCGGTGGTCCCCGCCACGGCCACGAGGCCCACCGTGTTCCTGTCCATCAATCTCTCCATGGCGGCGGGGTCGGCCCGCTGGTCGGCGCCGAGGGGGGCCCGGCGGAACTCGATGCGGAGGAGGTCGGCGGCCTTCTCGAAGGAGAAGTGGGCGCTCCGGGGGGCCACGATGTTCGGATGGGCGGTGCGGCGGTGGAGGTTGCGGAGGATGCGGAGGGCCTGCACGTTGGACTCCGTGCCCCCGGAGGTGTGGTATCCGGCGGCATGGGGGTGGTGGGCCAGGGCGCCGAGCATCCCGATGAGCTCCTCCTCGATGGAGCGGCACCCGGGGAAGAGGGTGTGGTCCCCCAGGTTGGTCTCGAGGAACATCCCGTGGGCGCGGCGGGCGATGGGGTGCGGGGGGGTGCACATGGAGCCCAGGATGCGCCCGTAGGGGGTGTCCCGCCTCTTGGCCCGGCGCAGGCGGGCCTCCACCCGCGGGGCGGGCCATGGGGGGAGGTCGGCCATATGGATTTACCATCCCGGAGTGGGCAGATAAAGATTCACGGACCATGATGCGCCGCCGCCAACTGGAGATTGCCCTGGAGTCCCTCGCCGGGTTCCCCAGTCCCGAGCCGGAGCGGGAGCAGTATGCGACCCCGGCGGTGGTGGCCGCGGAGATGCTCCACATGGCCGCCATGCAGGGGGACCTCGATGGCGCGGTGTTTGATTTGGGGTGCGGCACCGGTGTGCTGGCCATTGGAGCGGCCCTCCTGGGGGCCCCCCGGGTGGCGGGCTTCGACGGGGACCCTGTGGCCCTGGGGGTGGCGCGGGCCAACGCACGCATGGCCGGGGTCCGCGTCTCATTCCGGCGGGCCGACATCGCGGATGTGCGGGGGCGGGCCGACTGCGTGGTGATGAACCCCCCATTCGGGGCCCAGCGGCGGGGGGCCGACCGCCCCTTCCTCCGGAAAGCACTATCGGTGGCCCCCGTGGCCTACACGCTGGCCAACGAGGGGAGCCGCGATTTTGTGGAAAGGTTCATATCCCCCCACAGGATAACAGGCGTCGTCCGCGTCTCCTATCCGATGAGGAGAACCTTCTCGTTTCATCGGAGGGAGCTTCTGGAGCGGACCGTCGAGCTCTACCGGCTCGAGCGCCGGGGGCCGGAGCCCCCGAGGAGAACACAATGAGCGAAGAACCGAAAATCGTGGTCCCCGGGGACCGCTTGGGCGCCTCGGAGGAATACCTCCCCGGCCCGGGCACTTATGAGCAGAATGGCAACCTCTACGCGGCCACCGTGGGAGTGGTGGAGGTGGACCCCCGGGAGCGGCTGCTCAAGGTGCGGCCCACCATCAACGCGCCCCCGATACCCCGCACCGGGGACATCGTGGTGGGGCGCATCAGCGACATCAAGAACTCCATGTGCTTCGTGGAAATCGCCCTCATCCAGGGCAAGGGGAACCGCCCCGCCGCGGTCACCGAGGAGGGGGCCATCCATATCTCCAGCGTCAAGAACTCCTACGTGCGGGCCCTCGAGGACGAGTTCGGCTACCTGGATCTGGTGAAGGCCCAGGTGGTGGACGGCAAGACCCTCCGCCTCTCCACCATAGACCGCAACCTGGGTGTCATCCGCACCCTCTGCCCCGCCTGCAAGGTGGTCATGACCAAGAAGAACCCCACCGACGTGGAGTGCCCCCAGTGCCGCCGGGTCGAGACCCGCAAGCTCTCCGAGGACTACGGGGAGGGGGCCCTCTGATGGAACTCGACATCCGCAAGACCCAGAACGAGGCCGAACTCACCGTCCGCGGCGAGGGATACACCTTCCTCACCCTCCTCAAATCGGCCCTCCTCGAGGACCGCCGCACCCAGAGCGTCACCTACCGCGTGGACATGATCACCGGCCAGCAGGGGGTCCTGCGACTCAAGACCAAAGAAGACCCCATCACAGTCCTCTCCGGGGCCGCCAACAAAATCGTCTCCCAGTGCAACGACTTCAAGAAGGCCCTCACCAAGGGAAAATAGACCCCCGCCCGGGGCCCCGGCCCATACCTATTTCACTCCCCCCGCCCCTTCTCTGACCACAGCCCATGGCGAACCCCACGGCGGCGGAGGGCCGGGATGGCGGGCCCTGGCGCTCCTGGCGCCACGTCACCAAACTCGACCCCGACCGCCCCATCACCCCCGAAACGGTGCGGCGGGTGGTGGAGGGGGGCACCGATGCCATCATGGTCTCGGGGACCCTCGGAGTCACCCGAAAGAAGGTGGCCCGCCTCCGCGAGATGATTGGCCCCGTGGACATCCCCGTGGTGCTGGAGCCCAGCGACGCCCGCCTCGTGGAGTTCGAGGGATTCGACCGGGTCTTCGTCCCCACCGTCCTCAACAGCGGAGACCCCACCTACATCGCCGGGAAACACGCCGCCTGGGCCGGGCGCTCCCCCGACATCCTCTGGGAGCGGGTGGTCCCCGAGGCCTACATCGTCCTCAACCCCGACTCCGCCGTAGGCCGCCTCACCCGCGCCCGGCCCCTCGACCCCGAGACCTGCGCGGGATACGCCCGCGTCGCCGAACGCTACTTCCAATTCCCCATCGTCTACATGGAATGCAGCGGCGCCCTCGGCGACCCCCGCGCCGTCCAGGCCATCCGGGAGAAGCTCACCCGGGCCACCCTGTTCTACGGCGGCGGCATAGACACCCGGGAGAAGGCCCAGCAGATGGCCCGATGGGCCCACACCATCGTCGTGGGAAACGTCCTCTACGAGAAGGGAATCGAGAGATACCTGGAGACCATCGTAAAGTGAATCAAGCCAACATGTTGGCATAACACCATTACGTATATATATGCATGCACTCGGTTTACCTTGTCCATGAGGCGGACTTGAGAATCATCGGCGTGGTCTCCGGGAAGGGTGGGGTGGGCAAGACCACCACGGTGACCAACCTGGGCATCTCCATGGCCCAGGAGTTCAACAAGCGGGTGCTGGTGGTGGACGGGAACCTGGTGGCCCCCAACCTGGGGTTCCACTTCGGCATCTACCACTATACCCGCACCCTGTCGGATGTCCTGATGCGGGAGTGCAATGTGGAGGAGGCCATCCAGGTCCACCCCAGCGGGGTCCATGTCCTCCCCGCGGTGCTCACCCCCCTGAGCGTGCGGGCGGCGGCGGTCCACCTGGAGAGGGTTCTCCGGGGGCTGGGCCAGTATGACGTCATCCTGGTGGACACGGGGCCGGGGGTGGAGCGGGAGATGTTCCCGGTCCTGGAGGTGAGCGACGAGGTCATCGTGGTGACGAGCCCCGACTATCCCGCGGTGATTGACGCGAAGCGGACCATCGAGATGGCCGCGCAGAGCCATGTGGTGGTCAAGGGGGTGGAGGTCAACCGGGTCCGCCGCGAGAAGGGGGAGCTGACCCCCTCCGACATCCAGTATGTCTGCGAGACCCCCGTGGTCGGCGTGGTCCCCGAGCGGCGCGAGGTGCGGCGGAGCATCGCCGCGGGCATCCCTCTGACCCAGGTCGCCCCCCGTTCCCCCGCGGCGGTGGAGTTCCGCCGCCTGGCGTCCCTCCTCCTGGGGGTCCCATACTCGGCGGAGTTTGGGGACCGGCTGCGGAACCTCTTCTGGTTCCGCCAGCGGGCCGCCATTGACCGGAAGCTCCGCCAGGTCTCCATTCCTCCGGCGCCCAAGCCGCGGGAGGCACCCCTGCCCCTCGAGGGGGGAGGGGTGCTTGCGGACGAAGTCCGCAGGGCCCCCCTGCCCCGGGAGCCGGAGGTCCGCATCGAGTATCCCGCGACCCACCGGCGGGCCCCGGAGGCAAGGCGGGAAGAGGGCCGGGCCGAGCGGAGGCCCGAGCCAGAGGCCCTCATCCGGGTCTCCCCGGAGCCCCCTGCGGCCCGGGATGAAGAGGCCCCCCGGCGGGAGCCGGAAATCCGCGCGCCGGGGCCCCCCGCGACCACCCCAGGGCTGGAGGCGACCTTGGCCCCCATCGAGAGGCTCTACAAGAAGGGCCTCCTCTCCGAGACGGCCTACCAGCACATGAAGAAGCAGATTGAGGCGAAACACCCGCAGGGCAAATAGAATCCACCGAGTTGAATCAGGGGGCCTCGCGGAGGCTCCGCATCTGCTCCTCGATGGCCTGGCGGGTGGCCTCGTACTCCTCCTCGGTGAGGAGACCCTGCAGACGGCCCAGCTTGGCGCTCTCCAGGGCCTTTCGGAGTTCCTCCTCCAGCCCCCCGGGGCCCGGGGGGGACGGAGGGGGAGGGGGGACGGCCGCCTCTCCCCCCGGCCGGGGGGCGGGGCCCTCCCTCTGCTCCAGGCGGCCGAGGCGCTCCTCCAGGTCTCCCGCCTCCCGCAGGATGGCGTCGAGGCGGGGGTCCTTCTGGAGCTCCGCCAGACCCTGCTCCAGGGGCTGCAGGCGGCGCCGGGTCTCCTCCTGGAGGGCCCGGAGGGAGTCGAGGGACTCCTGGAGGGCCGCGGTGGCGCGGTTCCCCGGGGCCTCCGAGAGGCCCGCCAGCCGGGTCTCCAGCCCGGCGAGGCGGCCGGGGAGGTCGGCCGCGAGGAGAGGCAGGATGGCCTCCTCCCGCTGGACCAGCTGGGTGCTCAGGTCGGCGAGGTCCTTCGCCAGGGAGTCGAGGCGGGGGTCGGGCGGGGGGGACTCCCGGGGCTGTCTCT
>JACQPP010000120.1 GCA_016207465.1 Methanobacteriota archaeon | reverse complement strand
CTCCAGAGGGAAATGGCCATCTCCCCCGCCGCCCTCGCCGGACCCGCCTCCGGATTCCGGGGCCGAGCCGGCCAAGAACCCCCCATCCCCCCCCTCTACCTCCTCACGGCCCTCGCCATCACCGGGGGCCTCCTCCTCTGGAAGCGCCGCGCCATCACCACCCGCCTCCGCCGCCCCAAGACCCCCCCATGAACCTGCGGGACAGCCTCCGCCTCACCCTCCGCCACCTCCGCCAGCGGGGCCTCCGCTCCTGGCTCACCATCCTCGGCATCGTCATCGGCGTCGCGGCGGTGGTCTCCATCGTCTCCATCGGAGAGGGCCTCCGGGTCTCCGTCACCGAGCGCCTCCAGCGCCTCGGCGGCGACGTCATCTCCATCACCCCCGGATTCACCCAGGCCACCGGCATGATGCGCGGCCCCCCCGGGTTCATGGGGGGGAGCGCCACCAGCGCCACCCTCACCGACACAGACCTCGCCATCACCCGCTCCACCCCCGGCGTCCAGGCGGCCGCCGGCGCCATCTCGGGCCGGGCCAGGGTCTACTACCTCGGACAGAACGTCTCCCTCTCCCTCCAGGGGGTGGACCCCGCGGTGTGGCGCCTCCTCACCACCACCCAGGTGGAGTCGGGCCGCATGCTGGCCCCCGGAGACACCCACACGGCCCTCCTCGGGAGCCGGGTGGCCCAGCGGGTGTTCAAGCAGCCCCTCGCCGTCAACCGCCAGGTCACCATCGACAACCAGACCTACCGCGTGGTGGGCGTCCTCCAGGCCACCGACTTCGGCCGCGACGACAACTCCATCATCCTCCCCCTCCCCCAGGCCCGCACCCACACCCCGGGCCTCGGCTCCACCGAATACAACACCATCACCGCCAAGGCCACCCCCGGCCAGGACGTGGAGGCCCTCGCCGCCGACATCCAGAGCCGCCTCATGGTCACCCGCCACGTGAGCGAGCGCACCCAGGACTTCACCGTCACCAGCCCCGCCGCCACCGCGGCCGTGGCCCAGCAGATCACCGGCACCATCACCCTCTTCCTCGCTGGCATCGCCGCCGTCTCCCTCCTCGTCGGGGCCGTGGGCATCTCCAACACCATGTACATGAGCGTCCTCGAGCGCACCCGCGAAATCGGCCTCCTCAAGGCCCTCGGCGCCACCAACGGCGAGGTCCTCCGCCTCTTCGTCGCCGAGTCCGCCCTCTTCGGCCTCGTCGGGGGCACCATCGGCGCCGCCATGGGGGCCATCGCCGCCATCGTCATGGGGACCGTGGGCCTCCGCATATTCCCCGGCCCCGGCGGAGGAGGCGGGGCGGTGGTCATCCCCCCCATGCTCCTCCCCCTCGCCATGGGCTTCGCCATGCTCATCGGCGCCCTCTCCGGCGTCTTCCCCGCACGGCAGGCCGCCCGGCTCAAGCCCGTCGAAGCCCTCCGATACGAATAGGGAGAGGGTGTGGGGGGGAGGTCTCCCGGGTCCCCGTGGTCGGCCAACGCCACCCCAGCGGGGGTGGCGTTCAGGTGTGGGCGGAGCCGGGGGACTCTCGACGGAGTCGGGAGGTGGAGTCTCCTTCCCACGGCAGCCCATATTCCACCATCCTCCTGGCCGCGCTCATCTCCGTCTTCCACCTCTCCCAATTCCCCGGTCTCCCCCAGGCGCGCAGGCGGACCTCGGTGGCCCGGGTGAGGGGGCGGAATGTGACCTCCAGCCGCAGCCGGGCGGGGCCGAGGCCGAAGGCGGCCTCCAGGGGGGGCCCCGGGCGGACTCTGCGGGCTCCGAGGGATGCCAGGCTCTCCTTGAGCCTCCGGTGGGCCTCCTCCCTGGCAACCTCGACCCTCCAGGTCCTCGGGGGCATCTCCAGGGCGCTCCGGCGCCGCTTCAGTTCCCGTGCCACCACCACCGCCCCGGCGGGGGTGAAGTTGGGGAGGACGTATTGAAGGATGGCCGTGATGAGCCCGGCGGGGGAGGGTCCATCCGCGGAGGGCGGGCCCCCGTTGAGGGGTGGCAGGACATAGGCGCGGAGGGGGCGGGAACCATTCGAGCTCCTCTTTTCCTTCCCACTCTCCCCTTCCGTCGCGGGGCCGGAGGCCAACCCGGCATCGGCGAAGGAGGAGAAAGTCGTGTTCGCAGGGGGCGGCGGGCTCCAGAGTCCTGTGATTATTGGCGCGGCGAGGACCACGAGCCCGATGGCTCCAAGGGCCAGCATGGCGATCCCGAGGGCCATCCGGAGCCTGGCCCCCATCGCCTCCAGGTCGAAGAATTCGAGGGCCCCCTCCACCTCTCCCAGTTCGGCCCGCAGGGCGTCGCGGGCCCTCCGGTAGTCGCTCTCGTCGCCCTCCCCTCGCATCAGGCGGGACTCGAGGTCCCGCAACTGGGCGCGGAGTTCTTTCTGACGCTCCCTCAACGCCTCGGGGTCCACGGTGTCCTGGGGGAATCCGCCCGAAGCCCCCCGTCCCCTATGGGAAAACTCGACCTGCCACCCGCCCCAGGGAGTATTGGGGGGCCTCCCCATATCATCTTTTCGCCGCGGAGCGGGTCATCTCCAGGAAGTAGCGGTGGAGCCGGTGGTCCCCGGTGAGTTCGGGGTGGAAGGCAAGCCCCAGCAGATTGCCCTGGCGGGCGGCCACGATGCGGTTCTCGTGGCGGCCCAGGACCGCGACCCCGGGTCCGGTCCTCTGGATGGCGGGGGCGCGGATGAAGACGGCGGGGAATGGCTCCCCCGGGAGCCCGTGGATTTGGAGGGGGGCCTCGAAGGATTCCCGCTGGCGCCCGAAGGCGTTTCTGTCCACCTCGATGTCCATCAGGCCCAGCGGATACACTTCGCTGGTCATGCCCTGTTTCTTGGGCCTTCCCAGTTCATCGGTGATGGTCCGGGCGAGGAGGATGAGCCCTGCGCATGTCCCCAGGATGGGGGTCCCCCGGCGGTGGGCCGCCTGGATTTCCTCTGTGATTCCCCTGGATTTCATGAGGCGGCTGATGGTGGTGGATTCGCCCCCGGGGATGGCGATGGCCCCGCAGCCCGCCACCTCCTCGCGGCGGCGGATGGGAACGGCCTCCCCCGGGCGCGCCAGGTCCCGGAGGGCCTTCTGGAAGGACTCGAGGTGTTCGGAGACGTCTCCCTGGAGGGCCACAATGCCGACGCGCATTGTTTTTTCCACGCTCGCTACGCTCGCGTGGAAAAAACATAAAGGTTGTTCAGTGCGCGGGACTCGGCAGAGTCCTTCTCCGGGAAAACTTGCGCGAGCACCAGCGAGCGCAAATCAAAAATCGTTGCCCGCCCGAAGGGTCGTGTGCCTCCCCGGGGAGGCGCCGATTTTCGACGAAGTCGAAAGGCGGAGGCATATCTTG
>JACQPP010000108.1 GCA_016207465.1 Methanobacteriota archaeon | reverse complement strand
GCCTCCAGGATGGCCTTCAGCGGGGGCCGGGGGGCCTGGGGTGGCCTCGGGGGGCTGTTGGCGGCCATCTCCGAGCTGGGGGTCTCACTCGCCATCGACGTGCACCTCCACCCGGGCCTCTTCATCGGGACTGGGGGCCTTGCGGGGGTAGATGAAGAGTTCTCCGAAGAACTCCTCTTGGGCGAGGGTGATGGCCTGGCGCGGGGGGGAGGCGAGGAAGAGGAGGGCCAGGTAGGTGAGGACCCGCGTGGGGGTGTCCCGCCCGAGGGTGGAGAGGAGGTCGCTGAGGGGCACCACCGGTCCATCCTGGAACATCTTCTGGAGGAGGTCATGGACGCTCTGGAGGCGGTCCTCCGCGTTCTCCTCGTGGGGGATCTTGAGGATGTCCTCGGCGCTGAGGCCGGGGGCCTCGCGGGCCACCTTGTGCTGGAAGACCTTCTCGGCGGCCCGGAGGGCCTCGATGAGCTCCTGGAGAGTGACGGGGCGGCGCTGGGTCTGGCGGCGGATGCGGGGCCTCACGTCGCTGTCGGGGATGATGGGGGCGAAGAAGCCGGGGATGACGCCGTCCTCCTCGGGCTGGGGCTCGAGCCACCAGGCCTCGAGGGCGTCGGCCTTGAGGCGGAGGAGGAGGGCGGCGTAGTAGAGGCTGCGGCCGCCGGTGCGGAGGTTGAAGTGCTGGCGTCGGCGGAGGCTCTCGGTGAAGGAGTCGTAGACCTGGATGATGTCGATGTCCCAGGGGTCCACCTGTCCCTTCTCGGCCATCTGGGCCAGCCGCTCGATGATGTCCTCGGTGGCCATGTCGCTGGCCAGCAGGGCCCCGATATTGGGTTTGTCGATGTTGAGCATGGTCTATGCCCCCGCCTCCGCCTGGGTCTCGCCGTCGGTCGGCGGGTGCAGCAGGATGCCGGTGATGGTGGAGATGTCGTTCTGCTGCATGGAGACCCCGAGGGTGCGGGTGGCGGCCTGGATCATGGGCTCCCGGAGGGAGACCACGATGAACTGGGCCTGGCCGGAGCAGCGCTGGAGGAGGCGGGCCACCCGCTCCACGTTGAGGCCGTCGAGGTGCATGTCCACCTCGTCGAAGGCGTAGAAGGGGGCGGGCTTGTGCTGCTGGATGGCGAGGAGGAGGCTGAGGGCGATGAGGCTCTTCTCGCCGCCGCTGCGGGCCATGAGGCCCATCATGGTCTTGCCCTTGGGCTGGGCCTTGATGCTCATGCCTCCCTCGAAGGGCTCCTGCTTGTTCTCGAGGATGAGTTCCCCGCGGCCGTCGGAGAGCTCGGCGAAGAGTTTCTGGAAGTTCTCGTTGATGGCGTCGAAGGCCTCGAAGAAGGCGTCGCGTTTCATCTTCTCGCACTTCTCGATGCGCTCCAGGATTTCCCCCCGCTCCTCCATGAGCTTGTTGCGGCGCTCGGAGAGTTCCCGGCGGCGGCCCGCGGTGGCCTCGTAGTCCTGGATGGCCCGCTGGTTCACGGGGCCGAAGCGGGCCAGCTCGGCCTCGCGGACCCGGATTTCGGCCTCCATCTCCTCGGCGGGGGGCAGCCTCTCCGGGGCCTCCAGCCCCCGGGTCTCTTCTTGGAGCCGGGAGAGCTCGGCCTGGATGACCTGGCGGGCGGTGTCCCTCTGCTCCCGCTCCCGCTGGAGTTCCTCTTGGTCCCGCTGGAGGTCGTGGAGCTTCTCGCGGGCCTTCCCCATGTCGGCGACGAGGGCCTCCCGGCGGTCCCGGAGGGTGCGGCTGGCCTGGCTGAGTTCCTCCTCCTGGCGGCGCAGTTGGGCCATGCTCCTCTCCAGGTCCCGGGCCTCCTTCTCCAGGTCGCGGAGGCGGCCGCGGGCCTCCTGGGCCTCCCCCTCGCGGGAGCGGAGGGCCTCCTCGGTCTCCTGGAGTTCGCGGGCGATGGCCTCCCGCTGGCTCTCGAGGACACGGAGCTGGGTGTCGATTTCCTGGAGGGTGGCGGCGAGGCGGCCGCGGGTCTCCTCGGCCTCCCGGAGCTGCTGGAGGCGGTCGGGGGCGGCGGCCACGGTCTTCTCCATCTCGGCCTTGTCGGCATCGAGGCGCTCGATTTCCCGGGTGAGGCCGTCGCGGCGGGCCTCCAGCTCGGCGATGGAGCCGGTGGCCGTGGCGCTCTGTCCCTCCATCTCCTGGAGGGTGGCGGCGCGCCGCTCCACCTCGGAGCGGAGGCTGGCCATGCTGGTCTGGAGGCTCTGGAGGTCGCGCTCCGCCTGGGCGAGCTCCACCTGGAGGTCGGCGCGTCGCCGCTTGAGGTTGGCCATGGCCTCGTCAATGCCGGCGAGCTCCTGCTGGCGCTCCCGGAGGGCGGCCTCGGCCTCGGCCACCTCCTCCCGGAGTTTCTCCACCTCCCGCTCGGTGGTCTTGGCCACCTTGGCCCGGCTGGGGGGCTGGCCCACGGTGATGGCCCCGATTTTCTCGAAGAGCTCCCCCTCGAGGGTGGACATGCGGAAGCGCCCCATGTGGCTCTTGGCGGCCTCGAAGTCCTCCACCACCACGGTGTCGCCGAAGGCAATCCAGAAGGCGGCCTCGAAGCGGGGGTCGTAGTCCACCAGGTTGAGGGCGTAGTCCACGATTCCCGCGCCCGATTTCAAGGGGCCGAGGACCTTCTTGGGGAGTTTGTCCAGGGGGAGGAAGGTGACCCGGCCGGGGAGCCCCCGCTTGCGGAAGTAGTCCCGGGCGTGCTGGACGTCGTCCACGGTGGCGGCCACCAGCCACTCCACCCGGGAGCCCGCCGCGGCCTCCAGTGCGGCCGCGTATCGCGGGGGGAAGGCGGCGAGTTCCCCGATGGCCCCGTGGACGCCTGGGAGTTCCTGGCGGCGGATGGCCTCCAGGAGGGCGGTGACCCCCTGGCTGTAGCGGCCCATCTGGAGGCCGCTGGCCATGGACTCCCGCTTGGTGAGTTCCCTCTGGAGTTCGATGAGCCGCGACTGGGCCGCGGCGCGGGCCACGTCGGTCCGGCTGCGCCTCTGCTCCAGTTCCCCGGTCTCCCGCTCGAGGCGGGCCTCCTCCAGGCGGGCGGCCTCCTCCCCTCGGACCCGCTCCCGCTGCTGCTCCTCCAGGTGCTGGAGCTGGGACTGGAGGTCCTCCTGCTGCCGGCGGGCCCCCTCCAGGTCGCCGGAGCGCCGTCGGGCCGCCAGGAGGCGGTCGTCCATCTCCCGCTGGAGGCGCTCCCTCTCGGCCGCCCGGTCGGCCAGCAGGCGGCGGGCCTCGTCGAGGTGGAGGCGGCGGGCCTCGGCGTCCTCCCCCCCGCGTCCCCCGGTGTGCTTCTCGATTTGCCTCTGGACCCCGTCGAGTTCCTTGGCGTGGATTTCCCGGGCGTCGGACTGCTCCCGGAGGGTCCCCTCTCGTTGGCGGAGGGCCTCGGTCTTCTCCTCGCGGCGCACCGCCAGCCTCTGGGCCTCCTCCTCGACGGCGCGGAGCCGCTCCCCCAGGGCCTCGGCGGCGGACCCGCAGCGCCCCGTTCCCTCCTTCACCTCCTCAACCTGTCGGCGGATTTTGAGGGCCTCCTCCCCCTCGGTGGCGGCAATCTCCATCTCCACGGCCTCCAGGTTCCTCTCCAGTCCATCCACCCGCCCCTGGGCCTCCTCCTGGAGGGCCCGGAGTTTCTCCTCGCGCTCCCCGAGCCCCTGGAGTCCCTTCTCCTGTTTGGCCTCCTCGCTCTCCAGATTCCGCAGGCGGGCCACCCGCACATGGCCTTCGAGGCGGGTCTTCTCCTGGAGGACCTTCTCGTACTCCAGGGCCACGTTCCTCTGCGCCTCCAGCTGGCGGAGGGCCTCGTCCTGCTCCCCCAGCCGGATGTCGGCCTCCCGCACCCGCTCCCGCACCAGGTTGAGCTCCTCCTTGGCTCGTTCCCTCCGCTCGTCGAACTCGGCCACCCCGGCCACCTCGTCAATGAGCAGCCGCAGTTCCCCGGTGGTCATCTGGACAATCTTGTTGATGTCCCCCTGGAGGACCACATTGTGGCCCTCGGGGGAGATGTTGGCCTTCGACAGTTTCCCCAGGATTTCCTCCTTGCTGGCGGGGTGGCCGTCCAGGTAGTAGGTGGAGTGGGCCTCCCCCTTGGGGTTGATTTTCACCCGGCGGGACACGGTGAACTCGTCCCGGTCAATGTCCACCCGGCGGTCCCGGTTGTCGAAGGTCAGCGTCACCTCGGCGGTGTCGGGGCGGCTCCCCTTCCCCTTGTGGATGAAGCTGGTGAGGTCCTCCGCCCGCAGGGCCTTCCGGCTCGAGGTGAGCCCCAGGGTGAACATGATGCCGTCGATGATGTTGGACTTGCCGCTCCCGTTGGGGCCCGTCACCGCGATGAACTCCGGGAAGAGGGGAATCTTCTCCCTCTGGAAGGTCTTGAAGTTCCGGAACTCGATTTCTTTGATATACACGCCTATCCATCCCCCAGGTGGAACCCCTCACCCTCCGCAGGGGAGAAGGGAAACCCTGTATGGGGGAGATGTTTTATATTATCGTATAAATACTTGGTCTAGGAGATGGGCCTACCGCACTCGATTTCAAATCCCTTTTTTCTTTCTTTGTCCTTGATGTGTTCAGAACGGATATGCCGGAAAGAATGGGGGTCATCTCGGATGTCCACGGCAACCTGGAGGCCCTCCGGGCGGTCCTGGGGGACATGGGGCCGGTGGACCTCCTCCTCTGCCTCGGGGACGTGGTGGGATACGGGGCCCAGCCCAACGAGGTCATCCGGCTCCTCCGGGAGCGGGGGGCCGTGGTGCTGCGGGGGAACCACGAGGAGGGGGTCCTCACCGGGGAGACCGGGTGGTTCAACGAGTGGGCGGCGGAGGCCATCCGGTGGACTCGCACCGTGCTCACCCCGGAGAGCCGCGCCCATCTGGAGGGTCTCCCCCTGCGATGGGAGGGGCGCCTGGGGGAGCGCACCATCGGGGCGGTCCACGGGAGTTTCCGCGACCCCCTCTACGAGTATGTGGTGGGGCTCTCCACGGCGCGCGCCTGCTTCGAGGCGGCGCCCCAGGAGGCGCTCCTGGTGGGCCACACCCACCGTGCCGTGGCCTACACGTTCCGGGAGGACCGGCTGGAGTGGGGTCTCTACCCCGAAGGGGGGGTCCATCCCCTCCGCGACCGGGTTCTTCTGAACCCGGGCTCGGTGGGCCAGCCCCGGGACGGGAACCCCCGGGCCTCCTATGGTATCCTGGAGGGCGATACGTTCCACGTGAAGCGGGTAGAGTATGACATCGCGGGGGCTCAGGAGAAAATCCGCAGAGCGGGGTTGCCCGAGTTCCTGGCGGGCCGACTGGAGATGGGGAGATAGGTCAGGCGGATTGGAGGTATTTCCAGTAGACTTCCATCACGGCGATGCCCATGGCGGCGGCGGAGATGGTGATGAAGAGTTCGCTCTGGAGGTCGGGGACGTTGAAGAGGCTGCCGAGGGTGAAGAGGAAGAGGGAGACGAACCAGAGGCCGACGGCGAAGGTGAAGACAAGGATGGAGCGCCCCCCGAGGATGTGCTGGATGCGGAAGACGCTGAAGGGGAGGAGGACGAAGAAGAAGAGTCCCCCGGCCATCATGAGGAGGGGGGCGGCGGCCGCGGTGAGCTGCATGGCTAGAATATGGTGACGGCGGGGCGGAGGGGGAGGCTCTCGCGGGCGCGCGCATCCTGGGGGCTCTCGTCGGCGGGATGGACCTCCACGGGGCAGTGGAACTCCCGGGAGAGGAAGAGGGCGGCCCCCCGGAGGACCTCGGGCTCGCGGAGCCCGCGGGCGCGGCCCACCCGCTCCTCCCCGAGGTCGTGGAGCAGGGCGGCCATCTTCTTGGCGGCGGGGGCCACCTCCCCGAGGCGCTCCCGAAGGCCGGGGGTCTTCTGGGCCTCGGCCATCACCGCCTTGATGTCCGGCCCCTTTTGGGAGACGAGGCGGAGGAGCCGGTGTTTCCACTCGGGGGCCGTGTAGAGCACCAGGGACCTGGGGGTCTTGCCGGTGACGCGGAGGATTTCCTGGATGTCCTGGGTGGTGCGCTCGATGAGTTCCTCGGCGGCCTCGGCCCGGGGGTCCACCCGCCGCCTGTCGGCCCGGGGGTAGGGGGCCGTTTCAAGGGGCGCCGCGCTGATGCGCTTCCACAGCCTGGCGCAGGCCCGAGGGGTGAAGGGGGCCATCAGGAGAATCCAGGCGCGGGCGGCCTCCCGCAGCACGAATCGGGCCCCGGGTCGGCGGGTGTCGGTGCGCCTGCGGTACCAGCGGAGGTCGGCCTCCATGCCGTAGAAGGCCTGCTGGACCGCCTGCCGGGTCTGGAATGAGTCCAGGGTGTCCCCGGCGAGGCGGATGCGGCTCTGAAGGCGGCTGAGGAGCCAGCGGTCCACCGCCTCCAGGTCTCCGGGCCTGGCGGGGGCGGGCTTGGCGTGCAGAATCCCCGTCACCGTCTTCTCGAATCTCCGGAGGGCCTCGCGGGTGGCCTCCACGGCGCTCTGGCGCCAGTCGAAGTCCTGCCAGGGCTCCGCGGCCGACACCAGGAAGAGGCGCACCACGTCGGGGCCATACTGCTTGAGGGCGTCGTCGAGGAGGACCACGTTGCCCTTGGAGGAGGACATCTTGGCCCCCTCCAGGAGGCCGATGCCGAAGACAACGATTCCCCGGGGCCAGAACTTGGCGGGGAAGATGGCGGTGTGGTGGAACACCTGGAAGGTGAGGTGGTTGGAGACGAGGTCCTTGGCGGAGAACCTCCAGTCGTAGGGATACCAGTATCGGAACTCCCCCCGCATCCGGCGCGCGAGGGGGGCCCCTACCCCGGTCTTCTCCGGGGTCCCCTTTCCCAAAAGCACGTAGTCGAAGAGGGAGTCCCCCACTTTTTCGAGAGGGATGGTGCGCATGTGGTGGGCGATGGTGTAGTAGGCCATGTAGATGACCGAGTCGGAGAGGGGCTCCACAATCTGGGCAGGGTCCCACTGGAAGGTGGTCCCGAGTCCCACGCGGCGGGTGCAGGCCCAGTCATCGAGCCAGTCCACGGTGTGCAGGAACTGGCTGGCGACCTCCGGGGGCACGAGGCGCATGGCCCCCATGGCCTCTTTCACCCTCTGCTTCCAGGGGGGGTCCGAGTATTTGAGGAACCACTGGTCGGGGAGAATCTTCACGATGCACTCGGTGTTGCACCGGCAGACCACGGGGAACATGGAGAAGTCGTAGAGGATGTCGGCCTCCCCCCGGGCCCGGAGGTCGGCCTTCACCTTCTCCCGGGCCTGGGCGACCTTCATGCCCCCGTAGGCGGGGATGCCGGGGTTGACCGTCCCCCGGGTGAACTCGTCGTGGTAGAGGGTCTCGGTGGCCTCCTCCAGTTTCGGGTCGGTCTGGGAGCCCACGTTGAGCTGGCGGCAGATTTCCTCCGCGGGGACCCGCCCGTAGCCCTCCACCGCGATGAGGGGAATGGGCTCCATGCCGGCGGCCGCCGGGTCCCCGGCCTTCTTCAGGTCCATGAGGCCCATGTAGTCGTAGGGGGCGTGGGCGGGAACCGAGAACACGAGCCCCGTTCCCACCTTGGGGTCCACCAGGGGGGCGGGGAGGATGGGCACGGGCTTCCCCGTGTGGGGGGTCTTCACCATCTTGCCCACTAGGCTCCCCCCGGGGACCTCCCCGAGGTCCTCCACCTGCTTCTGCTGGTTCTCCAGTTTCTCCCGCCCCGGCCCGCTCACCAGCCACGTCTCCCCGTTCACCTTGACCTTGCGGTAGGTGGCGTCGGCCCGCACCCAGAAATTGGTGCACCCGAAGAGGGTCTCGGGGCGCAGGGTGGCCGCCGGGAGCACCGTGCCGTCCTCCATGCGGAACTTGAGGAGGGTGTACTCGGTCACCTGGGCCCGGTCCCCCTGGAGCAGGTCGTGGTCCCCCACCGCGTTCCGGTCGTTGGGGCACCACTTCACCGGGTGCTCCCCCCGGTAGACCCTCTCCCGGGCCATGAGGTTCCGGTACTGCCACTCGATGAACCTCTTGTAGTGGGGGTCAATGGTCTTGAAGGTCCTCCGCCAGTCGATGCCCAGGAGCAGGTCCGTCATGTTCCGCCGGTACTCGCGGGAGAAGTAGTCCACGATGGTCTCCGGCTTCACGAACTCCTCCAGGGTCTTCCGGGGGACCCGGTAGAGGTCCCCGTAGAGCCACAGGGCCTTCGGGTCCCCCCGGGCGATACGCTCCGAGATGCCCACCACCGGAGTCCCCGTGCAGTGGAACCCCATGGGATAGAGCACGTTCTCCCCCCGCATCCGGTGGAACCGCGCAATCACATCGGGGACCGTGTAGGTGCGCCCGTGGCCCACATGCATGGCCCCCGAGGGATAGGGGTAGGCCACCGTGATGTAGAACTTCGGCTTGCCCCCGCGGGGGTCCGGCTCGAAGGGGCCCCGGCGCCTCCCCTTCCGCGTCGAGGACCGGGGCCCCGCCGAGGCCTTCTTCCCCTTCTTCACTGCCTTGCGCGCCATCCTGTCCCGTGTGTATCCGAAGCGGATATAAACCTATAGCGGACTCCGATTCGAAAGGTTTTTGAACCTTTTCTTTCTTTTGGGGTTTCGAAAGACCTTTTCTTTCTTTTTGCAAAGCGAAAAGAAAGAAAAGGGATTTCGCGGAGGTAGCCAAGCCTGGTCAAAGGCGCGGGATTCAGGGTCCCGTCCTGCAGAGGTTCGCCGGTTCAAATCCGACCCTCCGCATACAATGGCGTGAATCACCCCGGCCTGAAGGCCGGGGTAGTTCACGTTCTCTCGGGGTTATTCCCGAAAGGTGGCGTAGTCAATGCCTTTGCCATGCTGCCCGTAATACATGAACCATTGGCCGCCTATTTTTGCCAGTGTCGGGTCGCCGGGGGGGTTTTCCGGAAACCGCTTGAAAGGGTCATCATTTGTTGTGTAGTCGAAAGCGGCATGTTTCGAGAAGCCTCCGTCCTTGTAGGTAATGCGGTATATTCCCCGGTAGGACCAGAAGTAAATCCGGAGTTCTCCATCGTCCCATCTCGTCCACTCCGGGCCGTCGAGCCACCCCTGGAACTCGGGCTTCCTGCTGTCCAGTGCGATGCCTTGTTTCTGGAAATCGAGTCCGTTTTTCGATAGGGCGTAAAAAAACAGGGTGGTGACGCTGTTGGGGACCTCCGGCGAGTATCGTTGGTTCATTGACGCCCGATAGACCATCACGTGCGTTCCATCGTCCATCCTTATCGTAGTCTGCGCACCCACGTTCTCCACGTCGAACCCGGCCTCCGATTTGCCGATTCTCACGCCCGGCTCATCGGTCCAGGTCAAACCGTCCGGGGAAATCGCGCTTTTGATGACGCCGGCATTCTGGAAATACATGCGGAATTTTCCGTCGGGCAACTTGACCACATCCGGAAATGTCGCGAATTCTTTTCTGACTCCCTGCTCGGTGTCCCACCGTATCCCATCTTTGGATGTGGAGGAGAGTATTTCGAGCCTGTTCCCGGGGACCTCGGGCTCGACGGAGTAGTACATCCGGTGGTTGCCGTTTCCGAGGTCCACGATTTCCGCATCCGCATACCGTCCCGGGATTGCCACGCCGCCGCGCTGCCAGGGTGTTCGTGGGGTCGCGGCGGGGGTCGGGGGCGGCGGTTGCCGCGGTGGT
>JACQPP010000115.1 GCA_016207465.1 Methanobacteriota archaeon | reverse complement strand
GCCCCACACCGCGGCAACCGGGGCTCACCGGAGCAGGGGCGGTGGCGGCGGTGGGGGTGGCGCTCCTGCTGTGGCGGCGAGGGGAAAGGGGGAAGGAAGCCTGAAGATACCCTCGTCCTTTTCACACTCGGGGGCCGTCCATATGTCCCGAATCTCCCGGGAGACTCGCAACCGTCTCACGCAACGAATCCGGAAACTGGCATCCGAGGGCCGCGTGGTCTTTCGCCACCACGCTCGTATCAAGATGCGGGACCGCGGAATCTATATAAATGACATCCTCGATATACTCCTCCACGGAGAGGTCATCGAAGTCTATCCCCGCCGCAAGCCCTACCCGGGTTGCCTCCTCTACCACAAGGTGGGGGGCCGACCACTCCACGCCGCCTGCACCCTCCCCCGGGGCAAGGTGGTCGTGGTCACGGTCTACGAGCCCGATGCAAGCCGGTGGGTGGACTTCCGAACCCGGAGAACATAGAACCATGGACAAATGCAGCATCTGCGGAGCCACGACCCGGCGACGGAAAGTGGACCTGCCCACCCGGGTGAACAACAAGTTCCTCGTCGTGAAGGGGGTCCCCGCATACGTCTGCGTCCAGTGTGACGAAATCTACTATGACCTCAAGACCGCACGGGCGCTGGAGGATGTGGAGAACCGGGTGGAGAGGGGGCGGGTGCAGTTGCAGCCGATACGGAATGCGTACGAAGTGGAGCTGGCGGGGGCGTAGATTTTATAAACCTACAAAGGGAAGGCTCAAAGGGCCTGTTGATGACTGACGAGTATTCATCTATTCGGGAAGAGTTGGCGACTTACAGGGATGCCATCAGGTCACTTCTGTCGAAGAATCCAACTTTGAATGAAGCTGAGGTTTGCCATAAGTGCATAGACCCCCTGCTTAGAATTCTAGGATGGACTCTAGGAGATATAAGTCGTGAACATTCTGTCGAAGGTGGAGAACGAGTCGACTATGCCCTCTCCATTGATGGGAAGGTGAAACTTCTTTTAGATGCGAAAAAAGCAAAAGAAAAACTTGATAAGCATCGAAAGCAGGTTCTGTTCTACTGTATTGGAGAAGACATACGATTTGGTGTTCTGTTTAATGGAGAAAGTCTGGAACTGTTAGATTCGAGAGCACGTGGAGACTCAAGGCGCTTGTTCTCGTGCTCACTTGAGGAGGGTGTGGCTCAATTCGATAGTAGGTTACGGTACCTTGTGCGCGCCGAGGTGGCGAAGGGCTCACTTGAGGGTTTCCGTCACGATGAGTCGGAACGTAAAAAGTGTGCGGTGGAAGAGAAGAAGATACGTGAAAAGAATCTTGCCCAATTAAAAACGGAATACGAGAAACTCCAAATCTCGTTACCAGGGTGGTTTATCCTTAATCTTCAAGAGCGGCTTCCTGAGGTGCCGCAGGCTCTGATTGGTGAATTTGTTGGCCGGCAACTGGGTGTGCCGGCTCGTTCTCAGACACAAGTTGATGTAAAGACGGCACCCATGGCTTCGGGTAATCGTTTCCGAAGTATGAAAATCGGGTCTGAAATGTATCAGATACGACATTCATACGATATTCTCCTTCACACTGTCGAGTGGCTGATCCATAAAGGAGAATTGCGTAGAGAACATTGTCCCATCCCGTACGGCCCTACTCGGGACTTGGTAAACACCGTACCAAAACACAGAACAGGCGGCGACTTCCGAGCGCCAAAGAAACTGTCCAATGGACTTTATATGGATGCTAACCATAGCACGGCTGGCTGTATCAACGGTGCCAAATCACTTCTCGAAAAATTTGGGTACAGTCAGGACCTGCTGGAATTTCTGGAATAATTCTCTCATCCCCTTGAAAGTTTAGACGTCTCACACCCTCCTCTCCATCCCCTTCCAGTAGGGCTCCCGGAGCACCCGCTTGAGGACCTTCCCGCTGGGGTTGCGGGGGAGTTCCGGGATGAACTCGATTCTCTGGGGGCACTTGTATTTCGCCAGGCTCTTGCGGCAGTGTTCCAGCAGTTCCTGCTCTGTCGCCCGGGTCCCCTTCTGCAGCACGACGAATGCGTGGACGGCCTCCCCCCATTTCTCGTGGGGCACCCCAATGGCCGCCGCGTCGGCGATGGCGGGGTGGGCGAAGAGGGCCTCCTCGATTTCGCGGGGGTAGATGTTTTCGCCTCCGCTGATGACCATGTCCTTGAGCCGGTCCACGATGTAGATGTATCCCTCGGGGTCGCGGTAGGCCATGTCTCCGGTGTGGAGCCATCCCCCATCCAGTGTTTTCTGGGTGGCGTCGGGGAGGTTCCAGTATCCTTTCATGACTCCGTCTCCGCGGGCCCGGATTTCCCCGACCTCCCCCGGGGGGGCCTCCTCGCCGTTCTCGCGGGCGATGCGGATGGTGACCCCGAAGATTTCGCGGCCGCAAGAGGCGAGGCGCTTCGCCCCGGCCCCCTCGAGGGTGTGTTCTTCGGGGCGGAGGCTGGTGAGGACGGGGGCCTCGGTCTGTCCGTATCCCTGGGCGAACTTGGGCCCGATGAGGCGGAGCCCTTTTTTGAGGACCTCGACGGGCATGGGGGCGGCGCCGTAGGAGATGAGTTTGAGGCTGGAGAAGTCGCGCTTTTCCACGTTGGGGACTTGGAGGACCATCTGGAGCATGGCGGGGACGAGGAGGGTGTGGGTGATGCGCTCCCTCTCGATGGTGTCAATCACGCGGCGGGGGTCGAACTCGCGGTGGAGGTGGAGGGTGGCCCCGCGGGCGGTGGCCCGCAGCGAGGCGATGACGGCGGCGACGTGGAACTGGGGGGCGGTGACGAGCATGCGGTCCCCGGGGTCCACCCGGAGGTCGAGGAGGGTGGCGGCGAGGGTGGAGAGGATGGTGCGGTGGGTGACCAGGGCCCCCTTGGGGCGGCCGGTGGTCCCGCTGGTGTACATCATCCAGATGACCCGGTTCTCGTCGGTGTCGGCGTCGGGCGGGGTTTCCGGGGCCGAGGCGAGGAGTTCGCCGTAGGCGGCTGTCTCGGCATCGCGCTCCAGGGAGATGATTTTCTCGATTTGGGGGGCCCGCCTGCGGAGTTCCTTGGCGGCGGGGAGGTATCCCTCTCCGGCGAGGAGGAGTCTCGCCTTGGAGTCCTGGAGGATGTATTCCATCTCCCCGGGGGTGAGGCGGTAGTTGAGGGGCACGGCCACGGCGCCGAGGGCGGCGCAGGCGAAGTAGAACTGGAGGAACTCGGGGCAGTTCTTGGAGAGGATGGCGGCCCGGTCCCCCCGCTGGAGGCCGAGGCCCCGGAGGCCGTGGGCCAGCCGGTGGACCTGGGACTGGAACTCGGCGTGGGTCGCCCTCTGTCCCTCGAAGACCACCGCTTGCTCCCGGGGGTAGAGACGGGCATTCCGGTCGAGGATGTCGGTGAGCAGCACGGTCTCCTCAGAATTTCTTCTCGATGTAGGTGAGGACGGACTCGAAGACCGCTCTCCCGTCGCCCTCCCGGCGGGGGACCCGGGTCCAGTCTTGGTGGGTCCAGGGGTCGTAGACCCGTTCGGGGTGGGGCATCATGCCGAAGACGTTGCCCTGGGGGTTGCAGATGCCGGTGATTCCCCCCGGGGTGCCGCTGGGGTTCCAGGGGTAGCCCGCCGGGTGTCCCCGGGGGTCCGTGTAGCGGAAGACAATCTGGCCGTTTTCCTCCAGTTGGTCGAGGATTCTGGGTTGGCGCTCGGGGGGGAAGGAGAGTTTTCCCTCGCCGTGGGCCACCGGCATCTGTCGGACCTGTCCGCGGGGGATGCGGTGTGTGAAGGCGCAGGGGGAGGCGTGGCGGATGTAGGTGGGGCGGCACTCGAAGCGGCCGCTGTCGTTGGTGGCGAGGGCGGCCTCGGGGGCCTCGGCGAGGGTCCCCTGGAGGGCGGGGAGGAGGCCGAGTTCCACGAGGACCTGGAATCCATTGCAGACGCCCCCCACGGGGTATCCCCTCTCGACGTATCGGGTGAGGTCCCCGCCCATGGTGCTCTTGAGGCGGCTGGCGAAGATGGCCCCCGAGCGCACGTAGTCCCCGGCGGAGAAGCCCCCGGGGAACATGAGGCACTGGTAGTCCTCCAGGTGTTTGCGGCCCGAGGCCAGCTCTTTGAGGTGGACCATCTCGGGGCGGGCCCCCGATTTCTGGAATGCGCGGTGCATCTCCTCCTCGCAGTTGGTTCCCTCCATGCGCACGATGGCCACCCGAATGTCCCCACGCTTCATCTCTTTCTCCCGTTTCCGGAGGTCCATTGGGGGAGGGCGGTGGCCCAGGCCCCGCGGAGGTCCTCTACCTTCTCGGAGGCGAGGGTGCGTGTTCCGCGGCGGATGCGGAGGAGGCGGCCCCCGCTGGTGCCCACCGGGGTGAGGGGGACCTCCTTCATGGTCCGGGTGAACTGGGATTTGCGGGTGCGGTGGGCCTCTACGAGCCAGCGGCTGCCGGACTCGGAGAAGAGCCAGAGGTCGCTCCTCATGGTGTCGGGGACGTGGAGTGTGGCGCCGAGGTCTCCGCCGATGCACATTTCGGCGAGGGCGCAGGCGGTTCCCCCCTCGGAGATGTCGTGGCAGGAGGCCACCGTTCCCTGTCTCTGGGCGCGGAGGAGGGCCCCGAGGGTCCTCTTGAGGAGGGGGCCCGGGGGGTCGTCCACCTCTCCGCCGGGGCGGTCCTGGAGGCGGGCGTAGGCGCTGGCCCCCAGGCGGGGGCGGGTCTCCCCGACGAGGTAGAGGGGGTTGGCCCTCTGCTTGAGGTCGCTGGTGACGCAGCGGCGGATGTCGGGGACGATGCCCACTCCGAGGAGGCTGGGGGTGGGGGGGATGGCGGTCCCGGCGGATTCGTTGTAGAGGCTCACGTTGCCCCCCACGTAGGGGAGGCCGAGTTCGCGGGCCATGCTTCCGAGGCCCCGGCAGACCTCCCGGAGGTCCCCGAGGACCTCGGGCCTCTCGGGGTTGCCGAGGTTGAGGCAGTCCACGAGGCTGTGGGGGGTGCCTCCGACGGAGGCGAGGTTGCGGGCCACTTCGTCCACGGCGAGGCGGGCCCCGCGGTAGGGGTCGGCCTCGCAGAGGTGGGGGCTGCCCCCGACGGCCACCGCGAGTCCCCTCCAGGTGGAGTCGAGGGGCTTGAGGACGGCGGCGTCGCCGTGGCCCGTGCGGCCGGGGGGGCCGGGGAGGGGCTTGATGACGGTGGCCCCGCGGACCTCGTGGTCGTAGACGCGCACGATGGTCTCCCGGGAGCAGATGTCCGGGGAGGCGAGGAGGTCCCGGAGGGCCCGGCCGTAGTCCCGGGGCTCCTGGAGGGCCATCGGGGGGTTCTCCCGGCGGCGGGGGCTCCAGGGGCGGCAGTATTCCGGGCCCCCGGTGAGGAATTCGAGGTCGAGGTCGAAGATGGGCTCTCCGTGCCAGGTGATGTGCAGGTCGCGGCCTGGGACGATTTGGCCGACGACGGTGGCCTCCACGTCCCAGGCCCGGAAGACCTCGAGGACCGGCTCCAGTTTCCGTGGGTCCACGGTGAGCATGAATCTCTCCTGGGACTCGGAGACCCAGATTTCCCAGGGGGCCATTCCCTCCTCCTTGAGGGGGACCTTCTCCAGTTCGACGCGGGCCCCGAGGCGGCCGGCGAGGGCGAGTTCTCCGACGACGCAGGAGAGCCCCCCGCCCCCCAGGTCTTTGAGGCCGGAGAGGAGGCCCCGCTGGACGCACTCGCGGAGGGCGTGGAGGGTGGGCTCCTGGGTGATGGGGTCCCCCAGCTGGACGGCCCCCCGGTCCTCCTCCATTTGGGCGAGGTCGCGCGAGGCGAAGGTGACCCCGTGGATGCCGTCGCGTCCCGTGCGGCCCCCCGCCAGTACCAGGAGTTCGCCGGCGCGTCGGGCGCGGCTGTGGATGATTTCGCGTCGGCGGGCGATGCCCACGCACCCCGCGTTGACGAGGGGGTTGCGGAGGTAGCCGGGGTGGAAGGTGACCTGTCCGGCGACGGTGGGGATGCCCATTCGGTTGCCGTAGTCCCGGATGCCCGCCACCACCCCCCCGAGGATGTAGCGGGGGTGGTGGACCCCCGGGGGGGCCTCGAGGTCGAGGGGGGCGAAGAAGAGGGGGTCCACGAGGGCGATGGGCTGGGCACCCATGCAGGCGATGTCCCGGAGGATGCCCCCCACGCCGGTGGAGGCCCCCCCGTAGGGCTCGATGGCGCTGGGGTGGTTGTGGGACTCCATCTTCACCACGTAGGCGTGGTCCCGGTCGAAGGCCACCACCCCGGCGTCCTCCCCGGTGATTAATACTTGGGGCGCCGGGATGCCTACGACGAACTCCCGGAGGAGCGCCTTGCTGCTCTTGTAGCAGCAGTGCTCGGACCACGCCTGGGCGATGGACTGGAGTTCGATGTCGGTGGGGGGGTGCCCCCGGCGGGCGAAGTGGTCTCGGGCCCGGGCCATCTCCTCGGCGCTGAGGCCGAGGCCAAGTCGGCGGCCGAGGTCCTCCAGTTGGGGCCCGGTGAGCCCATCCAGGGGGATGGGAGAGACTCCCTCCGCCATGGCCCTTCAGCCTCCGTCCAGGGTCCGGATTTCGTAGTCCTGGATGACCGGGTTGGCGAGGAGGCGACGGCACATCTCCTCCGCCTGCCGCCGCGCCTCCCCGGGGTCCCGGGTGTCCACCTCGATGCGCCAGGTCTTCAGGGACTTCACCTCTTGGAGGGTGGAGAAGCCGAGGAGGCGGAGGGTCTTGAGGGTGTTGGCCCCCTCGGGGTCCGCGACCCCTTTCTTCAGCCGGATGGTGACTTCGAGGAGCATCCGGTGGAAGGATGGGGCCGGGGGAATTTAAACCTGACCCGGTTTCAGGAGGGCTTCTTTCCCCGGGGCTTCTCCTTGGCCCGGCCGTCGCTCTCGAGGATTCCGTCGCGGAGCATGATGACGCGGTCGGCGAGTTCGCCGAGGTCGGGCTCGTGGGTGACCATGAAGACGGTGACCCCGGTGTCCTCGTTGAGGCTGCGGAAGAGCTGGATGATTTCGAGGCTGGTCTTGGAGTCGAGGTTGGCGGTGGGCTCGTCGGCCAGCAGGACCTTGGGGCGGTTCATGAGGGCGCGGGCGATGGCCACCCGCTGCTGCTGGCCCCCGGAGAGCTCGGCGGGCTTGTGGTCCACCCGGCCTCCGAGGCCCACCATCTCCAGGTATTCCTTGGCCCTCCCGCGGCAGGCCGCCGGGGTGGCCCCGGTGAGCATCATGGGGAGCATCACGTTCTCGATGGCGGTGAGCTCGGTGAAGAGGGAGAAGAACTGGAAGATGAAGCCGAGCTTCTCGAGGCGGAGGTGGGCCCGCCGCTCCCCGTCCATGCGGGAGGTGTCCACCCCGTCGATGAGCACCCGGCCGCTGGTGGGGCTGTCGAGGATGCCCACCTGGTTGAGCATGGTGGATTTGCCGGAGCCCGAGGGGCCCATGAGGGCCACGAACTCCCCGTTGTCGATGGAGACGCTCACCCCGTTGAGGGCGGGGACCTCCACCTTTCCCATGAGGTAGATTTTCTTCAGGTCCTCGGTGCGGATGGCTTCGCTCATGACCAGATGGATTTGATGATGGACTGGCGGGCCGCCTTCCAGGAGGGGTAGAGGGCGGCGAAGACGGCGGAGCCCAGGATGGAGATGGAGGTGGTCATTAGGAGTTCGGGGCGGATGTCGGGGACCACGGGGCCCGGGGGCAGGGGGATGGGGTTGGCGGTGAAGTATTCCCCGATGAGCATGCTGAGGCCGACCCCCGCCAGGATGCCGAGGATGCTGAAGAGGAGGGCCTCGTAGAGGAAGACCCGGAGGACGGTGCCGTCGCTGGCCCCGATGGCCTTGAGGACCCCGATGAGGCGCTTCTTGTAGGTGGTGTTGATGTAGATGACGATGGCCATGGTGACCGCCACCGTGATGACCCCCACGAAGCCGGTGATGGCGGTCACCGAGGAGAGGCCGGAGGTGATTTCCTTGATGAACCCCGCCTTGTCCTCCCAGGTCTTCACCTGGTCCTGGATTCCCTGCTGGAGAATCTGGCGCTTGTAGTCGAAGGCTGCGTTGCGGTTTCCCAGGCGGACCAGTATCTCGGTGGCCCGGTTCTCGAAGCCGAAGACGGACTCGGCCTCCTTGATGGTGAGGTAAGCGTTGAAGTCAGCGTTGAATCCTCCGGCCTCCAGGATGCCCTTGACCCGGTATTCCCGGGTGACCCCGTTTCCGAAGTCGATGCGGATGCGGTCTCCCACCTCCGCCCCCAGGCCCTCGAACCCGAAGCTCTCTCCCCTCTTCTCGTCCCCGGAGAGGAACTTCCCCAGCACCACTTGGTCCCGGTCCGAGTCGCTGAGGAACTCCCCCAGGGTGGTCTTGGAGGGGATGAGGGTGACCCGCTTCTCCTTGCTGGGGACGGTGGCCATCATGTGGCCCCCGATGGTCTTGTCCCTGAAGGAGAGGGTGATGCCCTGGTCGAGGTGGGGGACCACGGCGACCACGCCGGGGAGGAGGGTCACCTTCCGCTCGATGGACTCCACCCCGGTGATGTACTTGCGCGCGGCGTCCTTGGGCTCGATGATGACGTGGGAGGTGAAGGTGTTCACCAGGTTGTCGTGGAAGGTGTTCTCCAGGCCGTTGTTGAAGGAGGTGAAGAAGATGACGTTGAGGAAGCTGAAGGCGAAGACGCAGATGACGAGGGCGGTGACCTTCTTGTCCTTGACGATGTCCCGGGTGGCCAGGAGGAGGGCGGTGCGGGTGGAGCCCCGGAACCGCACCAGCCCGTCGCTCACGTTCTGGGCGGTGCGCTCGACACGCTGGTTGGCCTGTTCAAAGCCCATGGTCCTTGCGCCGCCGTCTCCTCCGGAGGAAGAGGAATCCGCCGGCGGCGATGGCGACCACGGCCGCCACAGTCAGGATGGGAGGGGCCCCGCGGCTGTAGACCACCAGCTGGGCCGGCTGGGTGAGGTTGTGGCTCCCGAAGTCGTCCTGGTATTCCAGGGTGAGCCGGTAGGGGATGGCCCCCGCCTGGTTGGTGCGGAAGATGAAGACCGCCGGGGCGTCGTCCCCCGCCTCGATCTTCCCGAGGGCCGCCTCCCGGTTCCCCTCGAACGGGAGGTCCGCTCGGGCCACCACCGACTTGGCCTCGGCATTCCCGATGTTCTCCACCTTCACCTGGAGGGTGGCGAAGTCTCCCTCGGTGAGGCGGGTGGGCTCCGTGGAGATGGCGGCCACCGAGAGCTCCGAGACCCCCCGGAGGGTGATGGCCTCCGACTGGAGCCGGTTCACGCTGCTGGCGGTGTAGGAGAGGGTGAGGGGGACGGTGTAGAGGCTGGTGGTGGAGGTCCCCCGGGCCGCCAGGAGGCTGAAGGAGACCTGGCGGCTCTCCCCGGATTCGATTCGGTCGATGACGATGTTGTTGGGCCCCACCACGGAGATGGGCCCCGAGGTGTTCAGGTTCACCGTGATGGAGGTGGCCCGGTCCCCCCCGGTGTTGCTGATGTTGAGGTCAATGGGGAACACCTTCCCCGCCGGGATGGACTCGGGGACCCGCTTCTCCACCCGCAGGGAGGGGGCGCTCACCCCTGCCACCCGCATCCCCACCTTGAGGGTGGCCTCCTGGGTGGACTCCGAGGAGGGACCGGTCCACTTGAGGACCAGGGGAACCGAGTAGACGTTCTCCACGGCGTTCCCCTTCACAGCCACCGGGAAGGAGAACTGGACCTCGGGGACCCCGATGAAGTCCCCCACCAGCTGCCGCGCGGGCCCCAGGGGGTCCACCGGGGAGGCGTCCCCGGGGTCCAATTCCACCTCGAGCCCCCGGAGGCTCAGGGGCCCGTGGGAGGCCAGGGTCACCGTGAGGGTCTTGGTCTGGCCCACGGCGATGGTGGTGAAACTGGTGTTCTTGATATAGAGGCTCGAGGCGGTGAAGACCCGGATGGGGACCGGATAGCGGGTCTGGGTTCCTGTCTGGAGGCTCACCTGGACCTCCGTGGGATAAATCCCCTCCGTATAGGGGGACCGGAAGACGAAAGTGAGGTTGGCCTTCTGGAGGGGACCGAGGCTCCCGATGTTGTGGTAGGTGGGGGTCAGCACCTCGAACCCGGGGGCGTAGAGGAGCGCCTGGTCCATGACCGCCGTCGCGTTTCCCCCATTGTAGAGGGTCACCGTGAGGCTCCCCGTGGAGCCCGGCCGGACCACCTCCGGCGACAGTTGGTAGGAGGCCACCTGGACCGCCGGGGCCAAGACCGCCTGGGCGAGGCCCGGAGCCGCCAGCAGCACCAGCAGGCCCAGTGCGAGCCAGGGCCGGGGCCTCATGCCTTGACCTCCTCCGCCGCCGGACCGCTCCTCTCGGGGCGCTTCACCTGGAGGGACTCCAGGGTGCGGATGCAGGCCTCCAGGTTCTGCATCACCTCCCGCCGGTGGCGCCCCACCAGGTCGTAGGATAGCTCCGCGATGCGGAAGGCCTGCTCCATGATGCGGCGCTCCTCCTCGCTCTGGAGGAGGCTGAAGAAGACCCGCATCACCTTCTGGTTCCGCTTGATGAAGTTGCCCCCGGCCAGGGGGGTGGCGGCGAGGAGCTGGTTGGCCTTGGCCGTGGTGCGGTAGACCCGGCGGGAGCGCGCGCCCCCGGGGCTCGACCGGACGAATCCCTCCCCCTCCATCCGGGCCAGGAGGGGATAGATGGTGCCCTTGCTGGGAATCCACTCCTCATCGGTCCTCCGGGCGAACTCCTTCAGCAGGTCGTAGCCCGTCCGGGGCCTCTCCTGGAGCATCTTCATGACCACCACCCGCAGCAGGGGGTGCTCCCGGCTCAGCGGGATGCGGGCGGGGGGGAGGGCAGAGGGCTCGACCATAGTTCGGAACCGAACTGTTCAGTTTCGAACTGTCGAGTCTGGACTATATAAAGGTTTCGTCGCCGGGGGCTGTTGCGTTAGCGGCGGATAAATGGGGGTGTTGCGTGGCGGCGGAGGACGAGTAGAGGTCAGGAATCATTACAAATCAACGCTTGGGCGACCTTTGGAGGGCTTCTTCCACTTGCCGAATTGCCGCATCCTCGATGATACACGCTTCGTCCTTCATCTCAAATGCGTTCAAAACCAATTCTCCGATGGTGGCTTGAATGTCTTTTGACGCCTCAGGTATCCACAGTTCCTTCATGTCGTCTTCAGATATCTCATCCACGACACCTCCATAAGTTTTCGCCATCAATTGGTGTTGTCCATAGGGAGTCATTAGAAAAGCGGCAATGTAGCCAGGATGTCCTTTGGCGGGGTCTGGAACTATCCGAAGTATATGCTGCGATGCGGCCCACCCCTCCCGGCGTGATGACACTACTCCGATACGCCCGATTGTTCCCGAGCAAGTCACCAAAACCCAACCCCGATGGATTATCCAGCGTTCAATTCCGCTTTGGCGATTTTTAGAGAGATATTTTAGGTCATGGGGTCGGATTTCAGGCAGATGCGAACCCTGAAGAAACGGGACACCGTATTCTTTTGAGACATAGATGCGCTTGAAGCGTGGAGATACTACTACATCGGTTACCAGTTGCTTTAATCTCGCGGGTGGATATCTGAGTTTTCGTATCAATGCGACAGCTGACCGCACTACTGGCACATGGTAAGAAGCATCCATTCGTTGGTTAAGTTCTGAAACTTTGAGTGTGAAGGCCTTCGGATGCGGTATTCCTGGGCGTTGACACATTGGATGCGGCTCCTGTGGTGGCTCCAGATAGGGCACAAGCGACTCGTCAAAGCGTGGGAGCCCCAATTCCTCGTGGAACAACTCGTCTGCTTTGTCCAGTAAGATATTCGCCTCATCGAGCAATTCGTAGGCGCGTAGAATCTCGTCATGAACCTCTTTCTGTTCTTGGTCGGACAGCAGCGGAACCGGAACGCCCTCAATATGGTGGGGTTCCAAGTGCTTGATTGCAGAGCCATATTGGTCCTTTGTCATCAAAGCCTGCCCAATCCACGAGGAGAGGTAAGCGTATAAGTACAGTAGTTCCGCAAGTTGAGGGGGTTCTGTGTCCGTCATGCTTCTCACCGCCCATTTTTCTACGGGTCTTCCTTGGCCTGAAATCGCTCTCGGGAGGGAAGTATTTATCCCCGCTCCTCTT
>JACQPP010000114.1 GCA_016207465.1 Methanobacteriota archaeon | reverse complement strand
CGGGCGAGGCCGAGGAGGTGGCCCAGTTCGGGGAGGATGAGTTTCTCCATGGCGAGCCGGACCGCCTCGGGGGAGCCGGGGAGGCAGAAGATGGCCCGGTCCCCGCGGAGGCCCGCGAGGGCCCGAGAGAGCCAGGCGGAGGAGCCCACCTGCCGGTGGCTGAGCATCCGGAAGAGTTCCCCGAAGCCCTCGATTTCCCGGGTGAGAAGAGGGCGGACGGCCTCCACGGTCACGTCGTCGGGGGTGAGCCCCGTGCCCCCGGTGAGGATGACCACGTCGGCCCCCCGCAGGCCGGAGAGGAGGGCCCGGCGGATGGCGGGGACCCGGTCGGGGACGATATGGTAGTCCGCCACATGGTGTCCCCGCGCCTCCAGGAGGCGGCGGAGCAGGGCCCCGGAGACATCGGCGCGGGGGGTCTTGCTGCTGCTGATGGTGAGGACCGCAACCCGGAGGCTCCGCTCCGGGTAGAGGCGATGGTGCTCCCGGTGGGGGTGGGTTTTGACCATTGTTATCCCCCGAAGATGGCCCGGCGGAATGTGGCGATGATGTCCACCCCGGTGACCCGGAGGACCACCGCGGGCCCCACAATCCAGCCGCCGAGCATGGCTCCCAGGTTGGTGAGGGCCGCCACCAGGAGGATGCGGAAGACCTTGTTCCCCAGGAGGCCGCCGAGGTCGTTCACGTCCATGAGGCGGCGGAAGTCCTGGACCTGGGGGGTGCGGAGTTTGGCCTCCACCAGCCCGGAGAACCAGCCGGTGGCCAAGAGGGGGTGGAGGACACCGAACCAGGCGAGGGCGAATGCGGTGAGCACCGAGAGGGGGTGTCCCCCCGCCGCGGCGGCGCCGAGGGCCGCCGAGGCCCCGGTGGCCACCGCCCACACCCCGAAGGCGGCCAGGAAGGTCTCCAGGGGGAGGGCGGTGAGGATGGCGGCGAAGAAGAGGAAGATGAGGGCCAGGAGGCCGATGCCGACGACCCGGGAGATGCTCACCCGCCGGCGGGGGATGGTGCGCAGGCCCTCCAGGGGGGGAATCCGCCCGGGGTTGTCCAGGAGCCTCTGGATGCCCTCCACGTGGCCGGCCCCCACCACCGCCACCACCCGCCGGCCCCCGGCCTCCAGCTCCCGCAGTTTCCCCGCGATGTAGGCGTCCCTCTCGTCAATAAGCACCCGGGCCGCCGTCGGGGAGAACCGGCGGAGTTCCTCCAGGATGGAGGAGACCACCTCCTTCTCGGTGATGCGCTCCAGGTCCACCTCCTCCCCGCGGCCCGCCACCGCCCCCAGGATGGCGCGGAACATCCGAAGCTTCTCCCGGAACCCCATCTCCCCCCAGAACCGCCCCAGGGTGATTCCAATCTCCCGGTCCACCAGGGCCACCCCGAGCCCCATCTTCTCCGCGGCCTCCGCGGCGGCCTTCATCTCCGCCCCCGGCTCCACCCCCACCTCGGCCCCGGCCCGCTTCTGCACGTAGGCCATCAGCCACTGGGCCAGAAGGAAATACAGCTTCCCCCCGCGGAGGGCCTCCCGGAAGGCCACCGGCCGCGGCTCCCCCCGCAGGGCCTCGAAGCGCGCCGCATCCAGCTCCAGGGCCACCACCTCCGGCCTCTCGCGCTCCAGGGTCTCCCGCACCAGGGCCACACTCTTCTCGGAGACATGGGCCGTGCCCACCAGGATCACCGGCATATGCGCCGACCGGGAATTGAACCCGGACTTTGGGCTTGGGAAGCCCAAGTCATACCACTAGACCATCGGCGCCCGAAATCCCTTTTCTTTCTTTTTGCTCGCCGGTGGCTCGCAAAAAGAAAGAAAAGGTCTCTCGACACCCCAAAAGAAAGAAAAAGAAGGCCAAAAGGCTTTGCCTCCCCGGGGGGATTCCGGCGTTGGCCGGGCCCTTTCCCCCGGGTTACCAAGCCTTTTTATATATCATCGCCCAACCCTCCCTCAAATACGGGAGGTCCCCATGTCGGAAAAAGCGGTGATTCTGGATGCGGTGCGGACTCCCATCGGGAAGTCCGGCTGGAAGGGAATGGAAAAGGGGGGCAGGCTGAGCCGGATGAACCCCCTGGACCTGTCGGGCCTGGTGGTCTCGGAGGTCGTCAAGCGCACGAAGGCTCCTCCGGGGGAAATCGAGGACGTCATCATGGGGGTCCTCTCCCAGATCGGGGAGCAGGGGGGCAACTTCGGACGCATGACCTGCTTCACGGCGGACCTCCCCGACGAGGTCTGCGGCACGGTGGTCAACCGCTACTGCGGCTCCGGACTGCAGGCGTGCAACTTCGCCGCCATGTCCATCCTCTCCGGATGCGGGGACCTGGTGGTGGCCGGCGGGGCCGAGTCCATGTCCCACTACCCCATGGGAAGCGATGTGAGCGCCGGGGCCAAGCACCTCAAGGAGATGGGCATCAGCTACTCCATGCCCCGGAAGGTCATGAAGAAGGGGCTCGTCATGATGGGGAACGCCGCCGACATGATTGCCCAGCGCTACGGGTTCACCCGGGAACAGACCGACCGCTACGCCCTCCAGAGCCAGCAGCGCGCAGTGCGGGCCTGGCGGGAGGGACGCTACGAGTCCCAGATTGTCCCCGTGCCCGTCCCGAAGAAGGCGGACGGCGCCCCGGCCCAGACCCCCCCGCCGATGGGGCCCACGGGGGCCCTCTTCGGCACCTCCTCCACACCCCCGGCCAGCGGGGCGGCGAAGACAGGAGAGGTGGAGTGGTTCACCCAGGACGAGGGCATCCGCCCCGACTGCCTCGACAAGCCCGAGGAATCCCTGGCCAAGATGGGCAAGCTCCCCCTGCGGTTCGACACCAAGAAGGGGGTCCACACCGCCGCCAACTCCAGCCAAATCACGGATGCGGCCGCGGCGGTGATGCTCGCCAGCGAGAAAAAGGCCAAGGAGATGGGGGCCAAGCCCAAAGCCACCGTGAAATCCATGGCGGTCATCGGCAGCGAGCCCATCATCATGCTCCTGGGCATCGCCCCCAGCATGAAAAAGGCCCTCAAGCGCGCCGGCCTCACCATGGACGACATGGACGTCATCGAAATCAACGAGGCCTTCACCAGCGCCGTCCTCGCCGCCTGCAAAGAACTCGGCATCGAGCAGACCGACCCGCGCCTCAACCCCAACGGAGGGGCCGTCGCCATCGGCCACCCCATCGGGGCCAGCGGCGCCATCCTCCTGACCAAGGCAGTCCACGAACTCCAGCGCACCAAGAAAGACCACGCCATCATCAGCCTCTGCATGGGCGGCGGAATGGGGATTGCGACCGTGATTGAGAGGATGTGAAACCGCAACTGCTGCGGGAGGGCGTGGAGGCCCTTATCCAGCGCCTCGGTCCCGACGGGGCCGCCCAGTTCATCGCCGCCATGGGCGGAGAGGGGGACAGTGTGCAAGAGATTCGCAGGATGCGGGAGGGAGTCACGCTGGAGGAACTGGTCAAGAGAATCCGGGCGAAGAAGACGAAGGCGGGAAGGAAGAGGGGCGGTTCCGCAATCTCCCCGTAGCCCCGTGGGGTAGGGCGTTTGGGACCAAATTGGATCTCGCCGTCGCAGGTAGAAGAGGCCCACCCTGGCGAGTTGTCATATTTTCTTTTCTACTTGGTTTTTGTTCTCTCCCCGCTTTTTACGATGCCACATTCCTTTCAGATATAGAGCAACCCAAAACAACACCGAAAAGATTAATGGAAGGAACCAACCAAGAAACAAAACCGAGGCAAAAATAAGAGCTAACAGTATCAGAGTGCGCGGTGTAAGGTCTTTACGGGTTAACTGCTGAAAACCATAGTATTCGCGGACATATCGCGTGTATTTTTTGGCCCAACGGTAGAGCAAATAGGAGGAGCCTATCAGGGCAGGTATTGCGATTGCGAGAACTTCCACGATTGAGGGGTCAGAACTGTTGTGTTCACCTGGGGTCCGCTCTACCTGTGCTGTCCCCATCCCCGCGAGCATCAGGCCCACGAGGGCCACAACCCAGAGCACTCGTCGCCCTCGGGGGACCTCGATGGACATAGGACGGGGATAAGGTGGGCCCCAGGGAACTTATGGGCTTCGCGGAAATTCTGCAAAAGAGGAATTCCGGGGGTCCCCCCACGAACAACCTTAATGGGTTTTCCGCGCGAACGTAGTGAGCGCGGAAAACCCACCCGCGCGCCGAAGGCGCGCGGCAGACACATCATGCTCGCCATCGTGGACTACGGAATGGGGAACCTCTACAGCCTCGCCAACGCCCTCCGGCGGGTGGCCCCCGACGCCCGCATCGCCCGCTCGCCGGGGGCCCTGCGGGGGGCCCGGGGGGTAGTCCTGCCGGGGGTGGGGGCCTTCGGGGACGGCATGAGGAACCTGCGCCCCTGGAGGCCCGCCCTCCGGCGGGCCCTCGATGGGGGGAGGCCTCTGCTGGGAATCTGCCTGGGGATGCAGATGCTCTTCGACTCCAGCGAGGAGTCCCCCGGGGCCCGGGGGCTCGGGGTGCTCCCCGGGGAGGTCCGTCGCATCCGGGGAAAGGTGCGTGTCCCCCAGATGGGGTGGAACGTTGTGGCGCCGGTGCGGAGGGACACCCTCTTCCAGGGGGTCCCCCGGGGGAGCCGGTTCTACTTCGCCCACTCCTACCACTGCGTCCCCCGCCGGAGGGGGGACCGCCTCGCAGAGGTGGACTACGGCTGGGGGCTCTGCGCCGCCGTCCAGCGCGGGGGGGTGCGGGGGGTCCAGTTCCACCCGGAGAAGTCCGGCCCCCTGGGGCTGCGGGTCCTGGGGAACTTCTCGCGGCTCTGCGATGGAGGCGGGTGATGGAGCCCCTCCAGCGCGCCTTCTACCATCTGGTCCAGGGGGCCCTGCGCCCGGCGCTGGAGAAGGCGGTGAAGGTGCGGGTGGTGGGGAAGGAGAACATCCCGGTGAGGGGGCCGGGGGTGCTCATCTGCAACCACCGGAGCGACAACGACCCCTTCCTGCTCTCTCTCCATCTGGAGCGGCCCATCCATTGGATGGCGGCCCGCTATCTCTTCAACATCCCCCTGGTCCGGGAGTTCTTCCAGGGGGTGGGGGCCATCCCCATCTCCCGGAAGCCCGAGGTGCTGGAGGAGGCCCTGCGGCGCGGGGGGGAGGTGCTGGAGGAGGGGGAGCTGGTGGGCATCTTCCCCGAGGGCTGGGGGGCCATCGCCGACCGGGACCCCCGGAACCTCCACAAGTTCCACACCGGATTCGCCCGCATCGCCCTCCCCCACCGGGCCCCCGTCATCCCGGCGGCCATCATCGGCCTGGAGGAGGCCGAGGAGGCGGTCCCCATCCCCGGGTGGCTCCGGGAGCTCTGGGGGTTCCCCGACCACCTGCGGACCTACAACACCCGCGTGGTCTTCCGCAGCGCTGAAATCCGCATCGGGAAGCCCCGCCGGTGGGGGGGGCCGGTGGACGAGGAGAACCTCCACCGCGTCGCCGAGGAGGCCCGCGGGGCCGTGCAGGCGCTCATGGAGCCCCGGGGACACCGGCGAAAAGGGAGGTAGGGATGGCCCCCCGGGTTCCGCAGAAGCCGGGGGGCTTCCGACGAAGTCGGAGGGCCCCCCGCCGGAGGAGCCCCCGCGAGCATCCCGGGCCCTTCCCCCGGGCGGGGGACCAGAGGTTCATGGCCGACCCCCGGGCCCTGGGGCGGATGGTGGACTACGCGGAGATTGAACCCGGGGACACCGTGCTGGAGATTGGGGCGGGGGACGGCCGCCTCACCCTCCGGCTGGCCCGGCGGGCGGCCCGGGTGGTGGCCATCGAGCGCGACCCCCGGCTGGCCGGCCATCTCCGCGACCACGCGCCCCCCAACGTGGAGGTCATCGGAGGGGATGCGCGGCGGGTCCCCTGGCCCCCCTTCCAGAGGGTGGTCTCCAACCTCCCCTACTCGGCCACCAGTCCCCTCCTCTTCCGCATCCTCCGGAGCCCCTTCCGGGCGGCGGTGCTCACCGTCCAGAAGGAATTCGCGGAGCGGATGGTGGCCACCCCCCGGACCCCCGGCTACAGCCGCCTGAGCGTGATGGCCCAGCACCACGCCCGAGTCCGGTGGATGGAGACCCTGCCCCCGGAGGCATTCACACCCCCCCCGAGGGTCCACTCGGCCATCGTCCACCTCCAGCCCCGGGAGCCCCCCTATACCGTGGAGGACCCCGGGCTCTTCGAGCGGCTGGTGAGGGACCTCTTCGGCCAGCGCCGCAAGACCCTGCGGAGCAGCCTCCGCAACCACGGATATCCCACCCGGGGGGTCCCCCACCTGGAGCGGAGGCCGGAGGAACTCGGCCCCGCGCAGCTGGCGGAGGTGGCCAACACCCTCTGCCATCTCCCCCGGGGGACCTGAACAACCTTTATGTGTCCCCTCTCTGAGCGAGGCCAGGGGAGAACCTGATGGACGCGGACACGGTGGCGGGGTGCGCCAGCCTGGCGATGCTCCTGGAGGTCTCGGGGGACCCGAAGCCGGGGAATGTGGACCGGGAGCACGACTATGCGGGGACCCGCTACGAGCATTTCCTCGCGTCGGCGGTGGGGGTCTATCCGGTGTTCCGGGCCGCGGCGGCCTCCCGGGGCCATGTGGGGCGGTGGCTGCGGCGGGGGGTGGAGGCGAGCCGCGCCTGGCAGCAGGGGGGCAACACCCACTTCGGCACCCTCCTCCTCCTCACCCCCCTGGCGGTGGCGGCGGGGGCGGCCCGCTCCCCCGGGGAGGTGCAGGCCCGGGCCCGGCGGGTGGCGGCCACGACCACGGTGGAGGACGCGGTGGAGTTCTACCGGTGCTTCGAGAAGGTCCATGTGCGGCTGAGGCCGGTGGAGGACCTCGATGTCTATGACCCCCATTCCATCCGCGAGGTCCGGCGGCGGGGGCTCACCCTGCGGGACATCCTGCGGCTCTCGGTGCCGGGGGGGGACCGAATCGCCGGGGAGTGGCTCCATGGATTTCCGGCCACCTTCCGGGCGGCCCGCCGCCTGGCGCCCCTGATGGAGCGCTGGGGGCCCCGCGAGGCGGCGGTGAGGGTCTACATGGAACTCATGGCGGAGGCCCCGGACACCCTGGTGGCCATCAAGAGGGGCCGGGCGTGGGCCGAGAGGCTCCAGGGGGAGGCCCGGCGGCGCCTGGACGCCCCCCTGGAGGAACTCCACCGCTGGGACCGGAGGCTCCTCGCGGCGGGGATGAACCCGGGGACCACCGCCGACCTGCTCGCGGGGGGGCTGTTCGCGGCCCTGCTCCGGGGGTATCGGCCATAGCATTTCTATTCCCCCGACCATTCTTCCTCCATGGTCATCAGCTTGGACCGCCTGGGATTGGGACGCGGCATCTCGGAGACCCTGGTGACCACCCTCTCCCCCCGAGGGAGGCCCAATGCGGGTCCCATGGGCATCCACCGCCGCGGCGAGGGGCTCTGGGTCTATCTCTACCGGGATTCCCGGACCTTCCCCAATGTGGTGGCCCGGGGGCGGCTGGTGGTCAACGTGGTCTCGGACCCCCTGCTCTTCGTGCGCGCCGCTTTTTCGGATTTGGCCCCGGGGGAGTTCGTCCGCATCGGGGGGGAGCCGGTGTTGCGGGAGGCCCGCAGTTGGCTTCTCTGCCATGCGAGGCCGGGGCGGGGGGATTCGGTGAAGGTGCGCGCGGCCCTGGAGCCCCTCCGCGGGGGGGTGCGGCGGCCCGGTGTGGAGGCCCCCAACCGGGGGCGCGCGGCGGTGCTGGAGGCCGCCATTGCGGCCACCCGATACGTGATTTTCCACGACCGGGAGAAGCGGGAGACCATTGAGAGGAGCCGCCGGGTGGTGGAGAGGTGCGGGGGCCCGGGGGAGAAGGCGGCGTTCCGGCGGCTGGAGCTTTTCATCCCGTAGTTCTGCGCTTGGGGGGATAGTCCTTCTTGCGCTTCTTCCGGCGGAGGCTCCACCCGGGGACCCTCTGGAGGTGGCGGAGGAACTCCTGGACGCGGGCCTCGGTTCCCTCCCAGAGGATGAGGTGCTCCAGGGGGCCATTGTCGAGGCGGTGGGCGAGGTGTGCGCCGAGGCAGGCCACGGCCTCGGGGCGGTGGAAGGGGACCTGGAAGCGGGCCTTCACTTTCCCGGGGTGGGTGGCGTAGCTCACCAGTTCGAGCCCCTGGGCCTCGTAGCGGGGGAGGTCGGCCACCGGGCACTCGACGGCGATTTCGGTCTCGGCGCGGGGGTCGAGGGCGGCGACCCCCTGGAGGATGGCCTCGAGGGCGCCGGGGGGGGTCTTGCGTCCCAGCCAGAGGTGGACGCGGCCCCGGCCGAGGGTGACGGCGAAGGCCTCGCCGTCGAGGACCGCCTCCTCGAGGCGGAGGTCGAGGGGGGGCTCGGAGGACATGGCGGGGTCTCTATTTCAGGTATTTGCCGATGAGGAGGTCGAGGTCTTTGCGGAGGCCGGGGCCGATGCGCTTGGGGTCGGTGACGATGGCCCCCTCCAGGGCCCGGGCACACTCGCAGTCGCGGGCCTCGGGGATGCGGGGGATGGCGTTGGCCAGGATGTCCCGGACGGCGGCCACGTTCTTCTTCAGGTTGTCGAGGATTCGGGCCACGTCCACCTCCTCCTCCTTCCACACGTCGTAGTCGGTGACGGTGGCCAGGGTGGCGTAGCACAGCTCGGCCTCGCGGGCGAGGCGGGCCTCGGGGAGGGCGGTCATGCCGATGACGTCGAACCCGGCGCGGCGATACTCCTGGGACTCGGCGCGGGTGGAGAACTGGGGTCCCTGGATGCACACGTAGGTCCCCCGGGGGTGGTGGCGGTATCCCTTCTCCCGGGCCACCCCCGCCAGGATGCCGGAGAGATGGGGGCAGAAGGGGGCGGAGAACTTCACGTGGGCGGTCATCTCGTCGAAGAAGGTGGAGTCCCTCCCCCGGGTGCGGTCGTAGAGCTGGTCGGGGATGACCACATCCAGGGGGCGGAGGTCCTCCTGGAGGCTGCCCACGGCGGAGGCCGAGATGACGTGGGTGGCCCCCAGCCGCTTGAGGGCGTAGATGTTGGCCCGGCTGTTCAACCTGTGGGGGGGTATCTTGTGGCCCGCCCCGTGGCGGGGGAGGAAGGCCACCTCGCGGTCTCCCAGGCGGCCCACGGTGATTTTGTCGGAGGGGAACCCCCAGGGGGTGTTCACCTTGGCGGCCCGGGGGCCCTCCAGGAAGCCCGGGTCGTAGAGGCCGGAGCCCCCGATGATGCCCACCTTCACTGCCATTCTTTTTTCCTCCCTCGCTACGCTCGGGAGGAAAAAAGATAAAGGTTGTTCTGGGTGGTGGGGCTCGGTAGAGCCCGTTTTTATAAAAATTTGCGCGAAGCGCAAATTTTTATGCGGCGGCCCACCTTTCGCCTTGCCGCCGCGCCTTGCGGTGGTATTCCATGTTCTCCATGACCTCGTCGAAGCGGTGGCCCAGGTTGAGCCCGATGTCGGCGCGGAGGTGGCGCTCCAGGTCCTCGCGGGTCTGCGGTCCCTTCTCCGCCAGCAGCTTGGCGATGACGTTGCTCATGTCCTCGTGGAAGTTCCAGGGGAAGATGACCCACTTCCACTGCTCCAGGGTCTCCTCGAAGTAGTCGGGGCGGTGGGTGGAGGTGGTGATGTACTGGAGGGTGGCGGTGCGGACCTCCTGGGCCCCCCGCTCGCGGGCGTGGCGCTGGGCGAGGCGGAGACTCTCCCCGGTGTCGGCGATGTCGTCCACCACCAGCACCCGCATGCCCGTGAGGCTGGCGTCGAGGGGGTGGACCACCTTGGCCTCCCCGGTGATGCTGGCGGTGAGCCCCCAGTGCTCCACCTTGAGGTTGTAGAGGTTCTTCAGGAGGAGGACGTCGCAGAGGACGCGGGCGTGGAACCATCCCCCGCGGGCGATGCCGATGACCGCGTCGGGGCGGTAGTCGGATTTCTTCACCTGGCGGGCGACTCCGAGGGCGAGACGGTAGACGTGGTCCCAGGTGACCAGCACGTATTCCTTCTTCACCATGGCGTCTATCCATATATGCGCCCCTCATAAATATTCGCGGCCAGGGGAGGGCCCGATGGGCCTCGGCCTTATATCCACGCATGCCGTTTCTCCGGTGGGAGCGAGGCCATGAAACCCCAGTCGAAAGGCAAGCGGCGCCGCGCCGGGCGACTCCCGCCCGTGGGACAGCTGGAGGTGGAGGCGGGGATGACGGTGGATGCCCTGGTGCGGGGGATGGGGGGCTGCGGGTTTTCGGCGGGGCGGCTGGCGCGGGCGGTGGACCTCTACGAGGGGATGCTGCGGCGGCCCACGGTGAAGTTCCTGGCGGTGAGCGGCGCCATCGTCCCCGCGGGGATGCGCCACGTCATCTCCGGGATGATTCGCCGGGGGTGGGTGGATGTGGTGGTGACCAACGGGGCCACCCTGGTCCACGACACGGTGGAGGCCCTCGGGGGCCGCCACTACCGGGGGAGCGAGGAGGCGGACGACGCGGTGCTGCGGGAGCAGGGCATCAACCGCATCTACGATGTCTACCTCCACAACCGGGACTTCGAGCGACTGGAGAAATTCTTCCAGGGGCTCCTCGCGGGCCTCGATGGCCGGCGCCTCACCCTGCGGCAGCTCACCCACGCCATCGGGGGGAGCCTCCGGGACCCCCGCTCCATCCTGCGCTCCGCCCACGACATGGGGGTCCCCCTCTTCTGCCCCGCCCTCGCCGACTCGGCCATCGGCCTCCAGGCGTGGCTCTACAAGCAGCGCGCCCCCCTGGAGGTGGACGCCTTCGGGGACATGCGGGACCTCATTGACATCTGCTACGGGGCGGAGCGGGCGGGGCTCCTGGTCCTCGGCGGGGGGGTCCCCAAGAACTTCATCCTCCAGGCCATGATGGTGACCCCCCGGGAGGGGTTCGACACCGTCATCCAGGTGAGCCTCGACACCCCCGAGACCGGGGGCCTCAGCGGGGCCCCCCCGGTGGAGGCCATCTCCTGGGGCAAGGTGCGCCCCGGGGCCCAGACGGTGGTGGTCCACAGCGAGGTCACACTGGCCCTCCCCCTCCTGGCGGCGGCCCTGGAGGAGAGGACCTTGCGGCTTCGCCGCAAATCCCCCTCTTTCGGCGAAGTCGGAAAGAGAGGGATGGCCGAAAAGGGGGGGCGGCGTTGAAGCGGAACACAGGGCTTGTGGTAGCCCTGGACGTGGAGACGGAGGCCCGGGCCCTCCGGGTGGCCCGGGAGACCCGTGGCCTCTGCGACGGCCTCAAGGTGGGGGTCCCCCTGCTCCTGGAGGCGGGCACCGGCGTCCTCCGGCGGCTGCGGCGCCACGGGTATGTGCTGGCGGACATGAAGGTGGCCGATGTCCCCCACACCAACCGGGCCACCGCCGAGCACATCTTCCGGGCAGGGGCCCAGGGGCTGATTGTCCACGGCTTCTGCGGCCCCGACAGCCTCCGGGCCTGCGTGGGGGCCGCCCGCCGCCACCGGGGGGAGGTCTATGTGGTGGCGGAGATGAGCCACCCGGGGGGCAAGCGGTTCACCGCCCCGGCCGCCGAGGCCATCGCCCGCATGGCCCGTCGCGAGGGGGCCCACGGGCTGGTGGCCCCGGCCACCCGCCCCCCTCGAATCCGGCTCCTCTCCCGCGCCTCCGGCCTCCCCCTGCTGTGCCCGGGGGTGGGGGCCCAGGG
>JACQPP010000109.1 GCA_016207465.1 Methanobacteriota archaeon | reverse complement strand
TCATGGCCACCGGCCCCCGCTCGGACCCCTTGCGCCTGGGGTTGCTGGCCCTCGCCGGATACCTGGCCGTCGGGGGATGCGGGGCCCTCAACGGCTACCTGGAGCGGGAGTCGGACCGCCGGATGGAGCGCACCGCCAGCCGGGCTGTCCCCGCGGGGAGGGTCTCGCCCCGCAGCGCCCTCCTCTGGAGCATCATTCTGCTGGCGGGGGGACACCTCGCGGCCCTGGCCCTGAACCCCCTCACCCTGCTCTTCGTGGCGGCCGGAGCATCCACCTACCTGGGGGTCTATACCCTCTGGCTGAAGCGGCGCACCCCCTGGAACATCGTCATCGGGGGGGCGGCGGGCTCCTTCGCCCCCCTGGCGGGGTGGAGCGCGGCCACCGGCCAGGCGGGGGCTCCGGCGGCCATCCTGGGGCTCCTCATATTCCTCTGGACCCCCGGCCACTTCTGGGGGCTCGCCATCCGCTACCGGGAGGACTACGAGCGGGCGTCCATCCCCATGCTCCCCGTCCGGGTGGGGGCCGCCCGGGCCGCCCGCTACACCGCCCTCTCCAACTTCCTGATGGTCCCCGCGGCCCTCCTGCTGGTCCCCACCTATGGTCCCCTCTACGGTCTCCCCGTGGCGGCCCTGGGGGCCTACTTCGCCCTGGAGAACATCGGCCTCCTCCGCGATGCGGAGCGGGGACACCGGGTCTTCCGGGCCTCCATCCTCTACCTCACCTGCCTTCTGATGCTCCTCGTCGTCCTGCCGCTGGCTCAGCCCATCTTCTCGTAGGCGATGTCCCCCGAAGCCGCCGGACCCCCTGCGGAGGCCCGTGACCTGGTGAAAACCTACCGGGGACAGGCCGCGGTGGACCACTTGAGCCTTCGGGTGTCCCCGGGCGAAATCTTCGCCCTGGTGGGCCCCAACGGCGCGGGGAAGACCACCACCGTGGAGTTGCTCTTGGGGCTGAGGCGGGCCACCTCCGGGGAGATGAGGGTCCTCGGCCATCCCGTGTCGGGGCCTCTGCCCCGTCCTCTGCGGCGGCGCATCGGGGTCCTCCCCCAGGACTTCAATGCCTTCGACCGGCTCACCGTGGAGGAGAACCTCCGCCTCTTCGCCCGCATGTATGGCCTCCCCGGTCCGGAGCCCGGCCTCTGGGCGACCCTGGGGCTGGAGGAGCACCGGGAGAGGAGATATGGGGGTCTCTCCGGGGGGCTCAAGCGGAGGGTCGGATTGGCCGCCGCCATGGTCCACGACCCCGAGCTGCTGTTCCTGGACGAGCCCACCGCCAATCTCGACCCCCGGGCCCGCCGCGAACTCTGGGACCACCTCCGCGCCCTCCAGGGGCGGGGGCGCACCATCCTCCTCACCACCAACAGCATGGCCGAGGCCGAGGCCCTCGCCGGACGGGTGGCCCTCCTGGTCCGCGGGAAGCCGGTGGCCCAGGGGAGCCCCCGCGAGCTGGTGGCCCGCCACGGGGGGCCCCGCCTCCTCATCCTCCGCGACCCCCGGGGGACGGAGAAGCGCATCCCCGTGGAGAGCCCCGAGGCCCTCCGGCGGGCCATGGAGGCCCTGCCAGGGGACGGCTCCACTCGCGAACTCCGTTCGCTCGAGGACCCCCCTGCAGGGGGCTCCACAGCAGAGCTCCGCAACCCCACCCTCGAGGAGGTCTTCCTGAACCTCACCGGGACACCGCCGGAGCCCCCTGTCCCGGAGGCCGGAGAGGGGCGAAGGCGGCGGAGGGGACCGAGCCGACTTCGTCGTCTTTCCCCTCCCTCCTCCGGACGGAGGGGACAATGAGGCGGGTGCTGGCCCTCGCCTCGGCCCTGCTGAAGAACTGGACCCGCAGCCGCTCCGGCCTCCTGTTCAGCCTCCTGCTGCCGGTGGTGCTCTTCGCGGTCTTCGGTGGCGTGTTCGGCGGCAGCCCGACCCTGGTGGTCCATGTGGAGAACCTGGATGTGGGCCCCGATGGGGCGGCCACCCCCCTCTCCCTGCAGGTCCTCAACGAACTGCGGACCGCAGGGGTTGACCTCCGCCCGGTGTCCTCGGGCTCCGGCAAGCCCCTGACGGTGGTCATCCCCGCCGGATTCCAGGACTCCCAGAGAGAGAAGCCCCTGCCCATCCAGGTCCAGGCGGCCGAAGGGGACCCCCGGGGGCCCCTCCTGCTGAACCTCGCCGCCGGGGTCCTGGCCCGCCGGCAAACCCAGGGGACAACGGCCATCCTGGACCGCGGGCCCCCGGGGACCTCCTCCCGGGGCATCCCCTACTACCTCCCCGCCCTCCTCGCCGCCTTCCTACTCGCCAACGGCACCATCGGCCTCCCCCTGGTGGCCGGGGAGGCCCGCCGCAGGCGAATCCTCACCCGCCTCTCCACCACCCCCCTCCAGCCCATCGAGTGGGTGGCCGCCCACATCCTCACCCAGGCCGTTCTCAACCTGGCTCTCACCCTGGTGCTGCTCCTGCTGGCCTCCCTCCTCTTCCAGGCTCCCCTCCAGGTGCGCCCCGACCTCCCCCTCTGGGTCCTCCTGGGCTCCATCCTGTTCTCCGGGATGGGCATGGCCATCGCCGGGAGGCTCCGCGACGTGGAGGCCGCCTCCTCCGCGGGCAACGCCATCGCCCTCCCCCTCATGTTCCTCTCCGGGACCTTCTGGCCCATCGAGGCCATGCCCCCGCCCCTCGAACAGGCCGCCCACTGGCTCCCCCTCGCCCCCCTGGCCCAAGGGATGCGCGCCGCCATCTTCGGCGGAGAACTCGAGTGGAATCCGGCGTGGGTGGCCTTCGCCCTCCTCCTGCTCCTCCTCGGGACATGGGCCACGAAATGGGGCGAGGAGTAGGGAAATGCACCGATGGGCCGGGACCGGGGCGCTCTCCATTCTCTTTGTCCTGGCGACGGCCATCGCCGTCTCCCTCCTCCTGCGCCCGACCCCGACCCCCTCTCCCCCATTGCCGCCCGCCACACCCCCGGAGAC
>JACQPP010000112.1 GCA_016207465.1 Methanobacteriota archaeon | reverse complement strand
CGCCAGCGGGGACTCCAGCGCCTCGGGAATGCCATGGAACACCATTTAGATATGGAGCGCATCTGGGGGTGGGTAGGCCTATGAGCACACAAGGATACTACGGACAGGGAACACCGGGGTGGACCAAGCCCGATGACATCGAGAGGAAATCCTTCGAAATCATCGACAAGGAGATAGGCCCCCACGAATGGACCCCCACCGAATACGAGGTGGTGCGCCGGGTCATCCACGCCACCGCCGACTTCGACTTCAACAAGACCATGGCATTCCACACGCGGGGCATCGACGCCGCCATGGAGGCCATCCACGCGGGGGGTCCCCTCATCAGCGACGTGGAGATGATTAAGGCCGGGGTCAACAAGTCCATCCTCACGGACAAGTGGGGGATGGGACTCCACTGCTACATGACCGACCCCGACGTGGTCGAGGAAGCCAAATCCAAGAACCACACCCGCGCCCAGGCCTCCATGCGCAAGGCGGCCCGCACATTCACCACCGGCATGGACGCCCTCAACTGCATCTACGCCATCGGCAACGCCCCCACCGCCCTCCTCGAACTCTGCGACCTCATCCACAAGGGGGAGGCGACCCCCGCCCTCATCATCGGGGTCCCCGTCGGCTTCGTCAACGCCGCCGAGGCCAAAGAGGCCGCCATCCAATCCGGCGTCCCCTACATCGTGGCCCGCGGCCGCAAAGGGGGCTCCACCGTGGCCGTCGCCATCCTCAACGCCCTCGCCCGCCTGTCGCTACAATGAAAGAGCGAGGAAAAAATATGGGAAGCGATACCGAGGGGGGCCTCGACCCCGTTCCGGACCGCCCCCTCCGCACCGGCTACACCACCGGCGCCTGCGCCACCGCCGCCGCCCTCGCCGCCACCCGGGCCCTCCGCGACCAGAAACCCGTCCCCCAGGTGGAAATCACCCTCCCCCGCGGGGAGAAGGCCACCTTCGAGATGTCCAGATGCGAGGTGTCCCCCGGCAGGGTCTACTGCGCCACCATCAAGGACGGCGGAGACGACCCCGACTGCACCCACCAGGCTGAAATCGGGGCCGAGGTCCAATGGGACCCCCGCCCCGGCGTCCACCTCGAAGGCGGAACCGGGGTCGGACGCGTCACCAAGCCCGGGCTCGGCCTCGAAGTGGAGGGCCCCGCCATCAACCCCGTCCCCCGCAAGATGATTACGGAGCATGTGGCAAAGGCAACCAACGGGAGGGGGGTCCGGGTCACCATCATCGTCCCCCGGGGGGCCGAACTCGCCAAGCGCACCCTCAACGACCGCCTCGGCATCCTCGGCGGCATCTCCATCCTCGGAACCACCGGCATCGTCTACCCATACAGCACGGCGGCATTCAAGGCCAGCATCACCCAGGGCATTGACGTCGCCCGCGCCGGCGGATGCGACCACATCGTCATCACCACCGGGGGCAAGAGCGAAACCTTCGCCATGAAACTCCTCCCCCACCTCGAAGAGGAGGCGTTCATCCAGATGGGGGACTTCGTCGAATTCACCCTCACCGAGGCCGCCGCCCGCGGAGCCCGGAAGGTGACCACCTGCGGCATGATAGGCAAACTCTCCAAACAGGCCAAAGGGACCGGCCAGACCCACGCCCGCAAATCCGAGGTGGACACCCGCTTCATGGCCGACCTCGCCCGCCAGTGCGGCGCCCCCCCGGGGGTCGCGGAGGAAATCGAGAAGGCCAACACCGCCCGCCACGTCATGGAAATCGTCCAGCAACACGGGGTCCCCGGGTTCTTCGACCTCCTCTGCCGCCGGGTCTGCGAGGCCAACCGGACACGACTGGGGCCGAAGATTGCCACCGAGTGCATACTTACGGACTTCGAGGGGAACGTGCTGGGGAGGGGGGAACTCCCATGAGCGCCGAGATACACATCATCGGCATCGGGGACAGCGGCCCCTCCAGCCTGGACGGGGGGGCCCGCGAACTGGTGGAAAATGCGGAGGTCCTCGTTGGGGGAAATCGCCACCTGGAGATGTTCCCCGGCTCCCGGGCGGAGCGCATCCCCATCACCGGCAAACTGGACCCGGTCTTCGAGGCCCTCCGCCAAAACCGCGGGAAGAAGCGCATCGTGGTGCTGGCCTCGGGGGACCCCCTGTTCCACGGCATCGCCCACACCCTGATGAAGCGGCTCCCCCGGGAGTGGTTCCGCATCCACCCCAATGTGAGCAGCATGCAGATGGCGTTCGCGCGGGCGCGGGAGCCATGGGAGGACGCGGTCTTGGTGTCCATCCACGGGAAGCCCCTGGAGAACCTGGCGGAGCACCTGGAGGCCAAAAAACTGGGACTCTTCACCGATGACAAGAATACGCCGGATGCCATCGCCCGCTGGCTGCTCTCCCGGGGCGAGAACAACTGGCGGGGTGTCGTCTGCGAGAACCTGGGGGGCGCGGATGAGCGGGTGGTGGAGTCCACGTTGGAGGAACTCGCGGCCCAGAGGTTCGCCCCCCTCAATGTTCTTCTCCTGCTCCGCGCGGAGGCGGGGCCCGCAGGGCCCTCGCGGGTGGAGTGGCGGGGCTTCGGGGTCCCCGAGGACCTCTTCCACCAGCGGAAGCCCAAGGCGGGGCTCATCACCAAGACCGAGGTGCGGGTCCTCTGCCTCTCCAAACTGCAGCTCACCCAGGACTCCATCGTGTGGGACATCGGGGCGGGCTCCGGCTCGGTCTCCATCGAGGCGGCCCGCCTCGCCCCCCGGGGACGGGTCTATGCCATCGAGAAGAACGTGGAGGACCTGGACATCGTGCGCAGGAACATCGCGCGCTTCGCCCTCGCCAACGTGGAAGCGGTCCACGCCACGGCCCCCGAGGGGCTCGACAAGCTGGAGGCCCCCGACGCCGTTTTCATCGGAGGGACGGCGGGCAACATGGGCGATATCCTCCGGGCCTGCGCGGGGCGACTGCGCCCCGGGGGCCGCATCGTGGTTACCCTGGCCACCGTGGAGAACCTGGCGGAGTGCCTCCGGGCCCTCCGGGAACTGCATCTGCCCGCGGAGGTCACCCAGGTCTCCATCGCCCGGGGAAAGGACGTAGCAGGGGAGAACGCCGCCCAGTCCCAGGTATTGCCGTCGCCCGGCGGGGCGACGGCGGCCAACCACGAGGGCGGCGTTGGCCGAGGACGGGGGATGACCCGCTTCGAAGCCTTGAACCCGGTCTGCATCGTCGCCTCGTGGAGGCCATGAAAGCCGGTTTTATTATCCCCCTCTGGCATCTATCCACTGGAGACTTGGTATGGTCATGAAGAACCTCGTGGTCTGCGTGGACGGCTCCCCCGCGGGGGAGCTGGCGTTCCACCGGGCCCTCCTCATGGTGCGGGAGTCGGGGGGACGCCTGGATGTGGTCCACGTTCTCTCCCACAACCCCTCGTTCCCCGGCGAGCCCCCGGTGCGGGACTCGAAGGCCGAGGAGGCCCGCCGGCAGGAGGCCCAGAAGATGCTGGACCACCTCTCCAAAATCGCGGAGGAGGCGAAACTCTACGTCCACACCCGCCTCCTGGAGGGCCACGTGGCCACCGAACTCGTGAAATACGCGGAGGAGTCCAATGCCGACCTCCTGGTGGTGGGCCACCGGGGCCTCTCCAACATGGCCCGCTTCCTCCTGGGGAGCGTGAGCAACGCGGTGGTGGCCCAGGCCAAGTGCTCCGTGCTGGTGGTGAAATAATCCGCAGATAACATGGCCCAAGCGTATTTGCTATACGACGGGACCTGCCGCGTCTGCACTCTGTTCAAGGACGCCGTGGTGGCCGCCGACCTCCACCATCGCATCACCTCCCTGCGCCTGGAGGACCCGCAGACCGCCCGCCGCTATGCCCCGCGGCTGGGGGACCTCTACCCCCGGATGTTCCACCTGGATGTCGGGGGGCGGCTCTACAGCGGGCCCCGGGCCATCCCCCGGCTCCTCGAACTCCTCCCCCTGGGGGGCCCCACGGTGGCCATCGGGCGCCGCATCCCGGGCTCCACCCGGCTCACCGAGGTGCTCTATCGCCTCGCCGCCAGCCTGCGGCCCGCTGGGTGCAGGTGCGGATTGGAGGAACTCCAGCGGGAGGCCCGTGCATGAGCGATAGAATTCTTGCACTCGTTCCCGACCTGTTCTTCCGCTCGAAACTGGAGTCTCTCCGCAGGATGGGTTGGGAGGTTGACTATGCGAATCCCGCGGGGGCCCGCCTCGCCATCGTGGACCTCGATGCCCCCCAGAGCGGGGAGGCCATCGGGAAACTCTCGGTCCCCATCCTTGGCTACACCTCCCACGAGATGGTCCCGGAGTGGCAGGCCCGCCTCGGGGGGCGGGGGATGGCGGTCAGTCGGAACGAGTTCAGCCGCAGGCTGGTGGAACTGGTGGAGCAGGTGGCCCGGGGAGAAACCGCGGCCCGCGGGGCCGGTGGAAAAGACCCCCGCTGCTGAATCACGTTCTTCTTCGTCCTCCTATCCTCCATCCTGCGGCCAGCAGGAGGAGAGTGGCCGCCATGGCCGCGGTGAAGCCAGGGGTGGCCGGCTTGGGCCGGGGGCTCGTGGGGGATGCGGTGGGCGCGGGTTGCGCAGGCTCCTCCCGCGGCGGGCCCCAGCTCTCCACCACCGCGATGGTGAACACCTCCTCGGCCGCCTCTTCGAGGCTGCCGTCGCGGTAGAGGCGGAGGTCCACATTGACCGGGGAGGTCCCGTTCCAGATTCCCGTGGGGGTGAGGGTCGAGGTCCAATCCCAGGTGTCCCCGAGGCGGTGGTCCGACTCGGCGTAGCGGGTCCCCGGGTTGAGGGTCCAGTCGCCGGCGGTCTCGCAGTATCCCGCCTCCCTGCGTCGGCCGGTGTTCGGGTCCAGCACCACCCGGGGGCCCCGGAGGACTGTGTAGGGCTGGGGCTCGTTGCACGGGAAGCCGGGGCTGTGGAGGCGGGCGGAGGCGAGGGGGACGCGCAGGGAGGGGTCGAGCCAGGTCTTCGGGGAGGAGAGATTGGTGATGCGGAATGTGAGGCGGACCTCGAAGGGCTCCCCTGGGGTGATTCGCGCCGGGGGGGCCGTCGCGTTCCGCCAGGGGCCCCCGCAGCACCGGAACTCGGCGTCCGCCTGGATGTAGGGGGAGGGGTCGGCCCAGGGTGCGGCCCCGGCGGCGGGGAAGAGGAGAAGAAAAATAAATGCTATGAGAAGCATGTCATCCGCTTTCATCTGCTTTCATCTCTCTTCATGTCCCCCGTGTTGAGCCCGGCATTTTTCGCCTGGCCTTCCGCCTGCGGGGTCCAGTCGCCCGGCATCTTCTCCTTGGCCCGGGCCAGGAGGGCATCGGGGTCGGGGCTCTGGGTGGCGTTGTCCATCCAGTCCTCCAGTGCCATCTCCAGGGACTCCGTTTTGTTCTCCAGGTGTCTCTCGGTCTGCCGGAGGGCCTCGCGGAGGGAGGCCCGGGTGTTGTCGAGGGTCTGGCGGGCGGCGACCCGGAGGTGCTCCCGGAGCCGCTCCGGGTCACAGAAGTCCGAGGGGGGGATGTTGATGCGGATGGTCTGGCCGGGGATGGTGACCGGGCCCAGTTCCGGGATGTCGAGGGTGGTGCTGGGGATGGAGTGGCTGACCGCGATGGGTATTCCGCTGAACTCTCCGGTGGCCTCGATGGCGCAGGGGCCGTCCCCGATTCCGGAGCCGGGTGGCATGAGGACGGGGGCCACGGTGAAGAAGTCCATGGTGAGGGGGGTGTTGGCGCCCAGAACCCGGTGGGTGTCGGGGTCGGTGACCTGGGGCTGGTGGCGGCGCTGGTAGAGGGCGGGCTCGCGGCCGAGGAGGGGGTGGGGG
>JACQPP010000123.1 GCA_016207465.1 Methanobacteriota archaeon | reverse complement strand
TGGGACGCATGCTGTTCTTCGACAACCGCCTCTCCGGGGACCTCACCACCTCCTGCGCCTCCTGCCACGCCCCGCGGCTGGGGTGGGGCGACGGCCAGCCCCTCTCCCGGGGCTACCCGGGGACCCAGCACTGGAGGAACAGCCAGACGGTGGTCAACTCCGCCTACCTGGCGAAACTCTTCTGGGCCGGCGAGTCCACCAGCCTGGAGAGTCAGGCCGACAGCGCCATCACCGGCAACCTGGCGGGGAACGGCGACCCGGCGATGGTCGAGGAGCGCCTCGCCCAGGCCCCAGACTACGTGGAGATGTTCCGGGAGGCCTTCGGGACCGGGCCCTCCTATCCCCTGGTGCTGAAGGCCATCGCCTCCTTCGAGCGGGCCGAGACGGTCACCAAGGACACCCCCTTCGACAGGTACGCCCGCGGGGACCCTTCCGCCCTCCCTGAGTCCGCCAGGCGCGGCATGGAACTCTTCGCCGGAAAGGCCGCGTGCACCTCCTGCCACGGCGGCGCCCTGTTCACCGACGAGAGCTACCACAACCTGGGGGTGCCCGACCACCCGGAGTTCCGGAAGGACCCCCTGCGGCAGATTTCGCTGCGCTACCAGCATCTCATCCGCGGGGTCCCCGAGGATGTCTACCGCAACGCCACCACCGACCTGGGCCTCTACTACACCACGAAGCGCGACGAGGACATCGGAAAGTTCCGCACCCCCCCGCTGCGCTACATCAACCACACCGCCCCCTACATGCACAACGGCGTCCTCCCGTCCCTGGAGGAGGTCGTGGACTTCTACGACCGCGGGGGCGACCGGGGGCCCGGAGAGAAGAGCCCCCGGATGCGCCCTCTGGGCCTCGCCCCGGAGGAGAAGCGGAATCTGGTGGAGTTCCTGAAATCATTGAGCGGGCCGGAAATCCTCATCGAGACCCCTGACCTGCCCAAGTACGCCCCGGCGGAGGTGCTCACATGAACCCCGACCCGCCCCCATGCATGACCCGGCGCCAGTTCCTCCTGAAGATGGGGGCCGGCGCCGCGGGGACCGTGGTGGCGGTGCGGCTTGGGGACCTCTTCGTGGGCCGGGTCCTGGCCCAGGACGCCGGAAGGACAGTCCGCCTCGCCGCCTACCCCCGGAGGCGAATCGGGAGCCTCTCGGCCCTCCAGGTGGACACGCCGGTGGAGTTCTCCTATCCCGGCGACGACCCCCTCCACAAGTCCTACCTGGTGAAACTGGGCCGCAGGGCGGGCGGCGGCATCGGGCCCGGCCAGGATGTGGTGGCCTTCAACACATTCTGCACCCACCAGGGGGGGCCCCTCGCCGGGGTCTACCAGGCCCGCCACAAGGTCCTCGGCCCCTGCCCCCTCCACCTCACCACCTTCGACCTCACCCGCCACGGGATGGTGGTGGCGGGCCACGCCACCGAGAATCTCCCCCAGGTGGTCCTGGAAGCCGAGGGGGACGACATCCACGCCACGGGGGTGATGGGACTCATCTACGGCCATGACCGGAACATCCGATAAACGGTCTCTCTCGCGCCGGGAGTTCCTCCGATGGGGAGCCGCCGCAGCCGCTGTCGCGACCCTCTCCCTGCCCGCCTTGGGGCAGGTGGCCCGGTCTCCCCCTCCCGCCCCTAAAAGCGGAGTTGGTGGGGACTATGCCCCAGGCGACTCTGCCCCCCTGCCTCCTCCCGACGCGAAGGTCTACACGACCGCCTGCGACTACTGCATCGTGGGGTGCGGCTACAAGGCCTACGTGTGGCCCGAGGGAAAGGAGGGCGGACCGAAGGCCGACCAGAATGCCTTCGGCGTCGACTTCCCCCGGCCCGTCCTCGGCGGGAAGTGGGTGAGCGACAACCAGCACAACCTCTGCCTGGTGGACGGGAAAAAGCACCACGTCGCGGTCGTTCCCGACGCGGACACACAAGTGGTGAACCGCGGGGGCAACCACTCCATCCGCGGGGGCTGCATCGCCCTCAAGGTCTACAACCCCGAGGGGCCCACCCGGGACCGGCTGAAGGAGCCTCTTCTCCGCGTCAACGGGGAACTGGTGCCGGTCTCCTGGGACCTGGCCCTCGACATCATGGCCGACGTGAGCAAGCACGTCCTCCAGAAGCACGGGGCCGCTGCCTGGGGGATGAAGACCTACTCCTACCAGTATTTCGAGAACACCTACGCCATCTCCAAACTCGCCTTCGAGTCCATCGGGACCCCGGCCTACGCGCCCCACGACAAGCCCGGACCCGGAAACGACGCCGCGGGCCTCGACGACGCAGGCATCGACTCCTTCGGCGCCTCCTACGAGGACTGGTCCCTGGCCGAGGTCGCCTTCGTCTCCGGGACAGACCCCTTCGAAACGAAAACGGTCCTCTTCACCGAGTGGATGATGAAAGGGCGGACGAAAATCATCTCGGTCCTCCCCCGCAGGACCACCGGCGTGGCCTGGGCCGAGAAGAATGGGGGCCTTTTCCTGCAGGTCATCCCGGGGACCGACACCCTCCTCCACCTCGCCATCGCCCGCCTAATCCTGGAGAACGGCTGGGAGGACCGGGAGTTCATCGAGAAGTGGGTGGCCAACCCGTGGGAGATTGACGCGGGCATGGGCCGGGGCACCCGGAACACGCCGTGGCAGTGGCGCACCACCTGGGGCAAACTGGGGACCGACTTCGCCGGGTACAAGAAGTGGCTCCTCTCCTATCCTTTTGCTGAACTCTCGAAAGCGTCCGATATCACGGGCGTCCCCGCGGACAAAATCCGGAGGGCGGCGGAGATGCTCGCGAAGCCTGTCAACGGGAGAGCTCCAAAGGCATCGTTCATGCTGGAGAAGGGGAACTACTGGTCCAACAACTACCTTAACTCCGCCTCCCTGGCCTCTCTGGCACTCCTGTGCGGGGCCGGGAACCGGCCCGGCCGGGTCGTCTCCCGCGGCGGGGGCCACCAGCGAGGGTGGTACGGCGCGGCCCCCTATCCCATCGCAGCCTCCCCGGAGAAGTATCCCGGACGCCGCCGGAAGGAGATAGACCTCGACCGCTGGGTCGAGGCCGGAAAGCTCCGGTTCGCCTGGGTCATCGGGACCACATGGATCCAGGCCATGGCCGCCAGCCAAGAGCTCGAAAAGACCTTCCGTCGGCTCACCCGGGAGAGCCCCCACCAGATTCCCGAGGCCACCCGGGAGGCGGCGGTGGCGGCCCTCAAGAAGCGGGTGGACAGCGGAGGCATGGTCGTCGTCGTCCAGGACATCTACCTCCAGAGTCCCATCGGGGGCGAGTTCGCCGACCTCGTCCTCCCCGCAGCCACTTGGGGGGAGGAGGACTTCTCGCGGTGCAACGGCGAGCGCCGCCTCCGGCTCTACTCCAAGTTCTGCGATCCCCCGGGCCAGGCGAAGCCCGACTGGTGGATAATCTCCCGCTTCGCCCGGAAGATGGGGTTCAAGGACTACGACTGGAAGGACTCCAACGACGTATTCGAGAAGGCGGCCCGGTTCGGCCGGGGCGACGTCCTCAACTACCACCCCCTCGTCGTCCACGCCAAGAGGCAGGGGAAGCGGGGCCACGAGGTCCTCCGGGAGATGGGGACCACCGGCATCCAGACCCCCATCCGGCTCGTGGACGGCAAACCGGTGGGGACGAAGCGCCTCCACGACCCCGACCTCGACCTGGGGCCGCCCGTGGGGGCCACAGTCCACTCCAAGTGGCTCACTGCATTCAACACCCACAGCGGCAAGGCCATCCTCCACAAGACCCCCTGGGACCTCTTCAGCGACTTCTACGAGCGCATCACCCCCCGGGACGGCGAACTCTGGGTCACCAACGGCCGCATCAACGAAATCTGGCAGACCGCCTTCGACGACAAGCGGAGGCCCTACATCATGCAGCGGTGGCCAGACAACTTCGTGGAGATTCATCCCGAGGACGCGAAGAAATATGGCATCGAGAGCGGCGACACGGTCCGCATCGAGAACGATGACGTTCTCATCCAGACCGGCGGTTTCATCGGCGTGGAGGACGACGACCTCTCCTTCACCAAGCTCCAGAAAGCCGGGCACATCCGCGTCGGGTCGGGCACCTGCGAGGCCGTCGCAATCGTCACCGACGCAGTCCGGAGGGGTGTCCTCTTCACCTACTCCTTCTGGACCGGCTCGCCCGCCAACAGCCTTGTCCACCGTGTCCCCGACCCCATCACCAACCGCTACCGGTTCAAGCTCGGGAAGGGGCGCATCCGGAAGACCGGGGAGTCCCCCTACAAGGCCGATTTCCGGAGAATGAGTTTCGCCCCCCGGACCCTCGTGTGAGCCAATTCTTTTCTACGTAGTTTCCGTAGATTACCCCCGGAACCCCTGTAATTCCCCGCATCGAGGTGGAGACGGCCCCCCATGCTCGACCTCCCCCTCGACCCCCTGCTGCTGGTCCCCTTCCTCCTCGCCGCCCTCCTCTACTCCACCGTGGGCCACGGCGGGGCCTCGGCCTACCTGGCCCTCTTTGCCCTCGCCGGAATCCACCGGGGGGCCGCGGTCCCCGCCGCCCTGATGATGAACCTCCTGGTGGCCGGGATGGCATTCCGCAACTACCGCCAAGCGGGCCACTTCGACCCCCGGCTGCTGGCCCCCTTCGCCCTCTTCTCCATCCCCGCCGCCTTCCTCGGGGCCGCCATCCCCCTGGACCCCGCCGCCTACAGCCTCCTCCTCGGGGCCGCCCTGCTCGCCGCGGCCACCCGCTTCCTCATCGTCGCCCGGGAGCCGAAGCGGATGAAAATCCGGGTGGGCGCGGGCCCGAATTTCTATGCGGCGGCCGGGCTCGGCGTCGGGCTGGGCCTGCTCGCCGGGATGACCGGCATCGGGGGCGGGGTCTACCTCACCCCCCTCCTCCTCTTCCTCGGGTGGGCCGACGCCAAAAAAGCGGCGGCCGTCTCCGGCGGTTTCATCCTCCTCAACAGCGTGAGCGGCCTCGCCAGCCGCAGCCTCCAGGGGGTCTCCCCGGAGGCCCTGATGCTGGTGGCCCTCCTGGTGCCGGTCGTGCTGGCCGGGGGATGGCTCGGGTCCCACGCGGGGGCCCTGAGGCTCTCCCGCCCCTCCCTCCAGCGGGTCCTCGGCCTGGTGCTCGGGGTGGCTGGGCTCAAGGCCCTGGTGGGATAGGCGTTCCATGAGACATCCTTAAATATTGTGAAATCCGGAAGATATATTTGAATCATGGCCGAGATGATTGAAACCAGGATATCCCGGGGATTCCAGACTGCCCTCCCCGCCCGGGTCCGGAAACAGTGGAATGTGGGCCCGGAGGACCGGGTCATATGGACCCTCGTGGGAGGCGACCTCTTCGTGAGGTTCCGGAAGAAAACATCCGGGGACCCCCTCCTGGAACTCATCGGTAAAATGGCCTCGCGTGGGAGGGCCGACGCCACCGAGGAGCTCGACGCGGTGGTCCATGGCTGAGTCCTGCCTTGTGGACTCCGGCGTCTGGATTGGCGGCTTCAATCCCCGGGACCGCCACCACCCCGCGGCCGCCCCCATCCTCCGCGCCATCGGAACCGGAAAAGCAAGGGCCGTAATCACCGACCACATCTACGGGGAGGTGGTGACCTACCTCCGCCGTAAGATGGGGGCCCGGCCCTCCCTCGATGCGGCCCGCGCCCTCCTGGACTCCCCCCACATCACTATCGTCCACGTGGACCCCGCTCTCTTCCAGGCCGCCTACCACCTCTTCGAGCGATACCCCCGGCTGAGCTTCGCCGACGCGGCCTCCGTGGCCGCCATGAGGGACCGGGGCCTCCGGACCATCCTCTCCTTCGACAGCGACTTCGATGGCATCCAGGACATCACCCGGGCCGAGGGGCTCTGACCCGGCGCCTACTCGTTTCCGTCAATCCGGATGAGGGTGGACTCGGCCACGTCCGCCGCCCAGATGCCGATGCGCCGGAGGTCGCGGCTCACCCGGGTGAGGGCGATGGCGGAGCCGGGGTCGCGGGAGCCCCGGATGACCTGCTCCTCGATGCGGGTGTCCATCTCCCGGATTTCTTCCATGCGGTCGATGACCCCGTTGGCCATCTGGAAGTCCTCGGTGAAGTAGGCGGCCATGGCGCCCTCCAGCATCTCCCGGGCCGCCTCCGAGAGGCGGTAGAGGTCCTCGGGGGGCTTGCAGGTCTTCGGGTCCCCGATGGCGAGGGTCTGGCGGGCGATGTCCGCTGCATACCACGCGATGCGGTTCATGGTGCGGGCCACCATGGCGGCCACCACGATGGAGCGGAGGTCCTTGATGCCCAGGGCCCGCGCAATCTCGACGCGGTTGGAGGCAATCATCAGCTGCCGCAGCATGAGGCGGCTCAGCTTGTCCACCTCTCTCTCCCGGGCAATCACGTCCCCCGCCAGCTCCCGGTCGCTCTCCCGGAGGGCCTGGACCGAGTCCTGCTCCATGGCGCTGGCCAGCACGTAGATGCGCTTCATGAGCTCCCGCACGGGGAACCGCATGGGGTCCACCAGGGTCCGCAGCACCACCCGGCTCGCGAAGTCCTCCGAGACCTCCATGCCGATGAGCTCCCCTGCGGCGGCCTTGATGTCCCCCTTGACCTCCTGGGGGAGGGTCTTCTTGGATGTGACCGTGATGATGTCGTCCCCCTCCATGTAGCAGGCCTTCACCCGCCTCTGGATGGCGCTGGAGGTGGGATACTCCTCGAAGCTCAGGAAACACTCCTTCGGGGGATTGGCCCCCGCGCCGTTGGGGACCAGGGAGAGGATTCCCTCCTCGTTGACCACCACCCCCACCCGCTCCCCCTTGCCGAAGCCGTATTTCTCCACCCACTCCTTCGGGAGGGTCACGATGTAACTTCCCGAGACGCTCTTCTGTATCTTTCTGGAATCCATGTGGCAGAATACGTGAGATACATACAAATAGGTTTGTAACTCGCGCTGGTTACATATGGCGCCATATGTGCTTTCCCCTTTCTGTGTCCTCCTGTGTGGATACTTGCGTTTCAATTCATGGGTGGGAGAAAAGCGGAATGAGAATGAGACAACTATTAACTCACAATAAAAGTGAAGAAAATTTAATAAAATGCTGAAAATTTAATTATCCCATCAAAAATATTAGAAAGATTTAAATATATGTGTGCCGTGGTAGAAGTGAAGAGAACCATGCGAGGATGCGACCGGTGCGGAAGCCGCGAGGGACCCCTTACACTGGTCGTCCTAGGTCTGGATGACTGCTCTGTGGTGGCCCTCTGCGAGAAGTGCCGCTGGGAGTCCGTCGTGGTCCCCGCGGTGGCATAAAGCCAAGATTTACAACTAAATACATCTCCTATATTACTTCTACATATATACACATTAGTTGTTGAGAAAGTCCATACGCTGGGGTGGTGACCTCTTCCTTGGAGGTCATCCATGCCAAAGCCGGTTCTCCGCGGTCTCCTGGTGATGTTCCCGGTCGCCATCGAGGTCACGGCGGCGGCCATGTTCCTGCTGCTGGGGCTTGTCCCCATGCGGGCCCGCCTGGCTGCACAGAGGCTCCGGTTCCCGGGCCGGCGGGCGCGCGGGGGGAGAGCAGATGTCCTATCCCTCTCTGCCCTCCTCCTCATACCTCCCCCTATCCCCCGGAGGAGGGGGGACGCACCCCGGAGGTGTTCCCTCTGCGGGTGGTTCTCCCCCCGCGCAAACTATATGGACCTGCTGGCCCCCGGGCGGGTGTGCCCCCGGTGCTTCCGGGGGGCGGCCCTGGCAGGTGGACCATGATGGCGGGACTGGTGTTCTCCTCCCAGATGGACGCCACCCTCGCCTGGACCCGCTGGCAGAGGAGGCTCCACCCCTTCAAATACCGGGAGCGCCGAGTGGCCCGGCGGGCAGAGGGGATTCCCCGGGAGGCGGCCGCATGAAGCGGTTCTGCGCCTGGTGCCAGAGAACCATCCGCGAGACGGAGGCAATCAAGCACGTCTTCTGGAGGGAGAGGGCCTTCTGCGGCCCCGAGTGCCTGGGGTCGTTCGAGACCCAGGTGTGGTACCAGCGCCACCCCCGGCTCCGGCCCATCCCCTACCCGGTGGCCAGACCCCCGCTCCATAGGGACGTGGGCCGGGCGCGGAGAAGCATCCGCCGCAGGGGGGTGGTGGCATGAGCCTCTCCCGCTGCGACGTCTGCCAGGTGAGGACCGCCTTCCCCCAGCGGTGGGAGGGAGCCGACGGCTCCATGATGCTCTGCCGCCGCTGCCACCGGAGGGTGACCGGCGTCATGGCCCGCTACGCGGAGTTCATGCTCGACATGGTGGATGGTGCGCCCCCGCGGCCCACCCTCCGGGGATACCTGCGGGCCATCCCATACCTCCTGGGGGTCGCCATCCTCCTCCTGGTCCTCCCCCCACTCGTCCTCTACCGGGAAATCGCCGACCGCTCGACCCGCCGCGGGGGACTCCCGGGCCCTCTCCCGGCGCCGCATGAGCCAATCCTCGGCGGGTACCACAGATACAAAACCCGGCGGATGGCCGATTCGCCGTCACTCCCCTAAGTGACGGAATACCCCTTATCGGGGGAAACCGTCCAACATCTCCCTTGGGAGTCCCATGGAACCCGACCAGCCACACTCCCAGGGAAGACCGGCCCCGGAGACAGGGAGTCCATCCCCTCAACCCGAATCCCCTCCTCTCCAGGAGTCCGGGGCCCGCGGGGAGGCGACGCGTTTCCGCCCCCCTCTCCGCCCCAGCCGCCCGGAGCCGGTCTTCCCTCCTCCCCCGCGCGGGGGCTGAGACCGATGCCCGGCCGAGGGGGACCCCCGGCTCCGGGGTCCCCGGGTGCACTGGACCGCCTCTGCCACCTGCGCCGCCATGGAAAAGCCGCCCCGGGGGACCTCTACCTCCTCTTCAACGCGCTGGAGGAACTCGCTGTGCCCCGGGGCCCCCTCGCCTGGGAGGTCTCCCACGCCCCCGACCTCCACGTGGCCTTCGCCCTCCCCGACGGCAAGCCCCTGACCTGCGTCCAGGTCCGGGGGGGAAAACTCTCCCACCACACCGACCCCGAGCTCGCGGCCGCCCAGGTTGCCCTTCCGCCTGCGGCCGCCCAGCGGGCCCTGACCCGCCACCCCGCCGGGGCCCTCATCGAGGCCTACCTGACGGGGGAGGCGAAGGTCGAGGGGGAGGTCCCCCAGTTCATGTCCCTCATCTCCCTCCTGGAGGGCCTCGCCTGCCACCTCGAACCCGCGGGGGGAGAGAAGAAATGACGGTCGGTGCCCCCCCGTGGAGGGTGAGCCTCCTGGGAGGACCCCCGGGTCCGCGTGGTTGGCCAACGCCGCCCCCGCAGGGGCGGCGTTCAGCACAGGGCGGAGCCGGGGGTTTTTCGACGCAGTCGGAAGGCTCCCCGGTGCTCCTGCGTCCCGTGGAGCCGGAGGACAAACCCCTCCTGGAGGAGCACCACAAGTCGCTCTCCCCGGAGACCCTCTACCTCCGGTTCTTCGGCCCCCGCGGCCCCCTCTCCCCCGGCGAACTGCGGCGGTTCACCGAGGTGGACCACCGCTGCCGGGAGGCCATCGTGGCCCTCGACCCCACCGGGGAGCGCATCCTCGGCGTGGCCCGCTACGAGGCCCTCCCCGGAATCCCCGAGGCCGACTTCGCGGTGGTGGTCCGCGACGGATACCCGGGCCTGGGCCTCGGCACCCACCTCCTGCTCCGCCTCGCCTCCCTCGCCCGGGACCGGGGACTCCGGCGGCTCCGGGCCGCCGTGCTGGCCGAGAACCACATGATGATGGATGTGATGCGCCACCTGGGATTCCCCCTGGAGGCCCACCTCTACGCGGGAACCTACGAGGTCAGCCTCGACATCACGGAAGAACCCGCCGGACCCTCGCCTTGTCCGGCGAAACCACCCATGTCTCTCGTTGCACGGAAATCTGCGCAATCTGCGTAATCTGCGGATTATTTCAGCGTCACCGAGCACCCCTCGGGCCGGGTGTGGGTGACCTCCTCCACGGCGCCTGGCCCCAGTTTCTCCTCCAGGACCGTCTTCAGAAGGGTGCGGCAGAAGGTGTCATACTCCGGGCACCTCCCGGTGATTTCGTGGTAGCGGCAGCGGACATAGACCCGGTCCCCCTTCCCCTTGCCCACATGGGCGACCTCCGCCTCCGTGAAGACCGAGTTCAGCTCCCGGAGGATGGCCGGGACCGTGTTCCCCCGGATGGAGGCGGCCATCTGGGCCCCCAGCCCCCGGGCCATCTCCTCCAGCAGGGGTTTCGGCCGGACCCCGGGCTGCTCCAGCCAGCCCCGCAGGGCGGCCGGCACCAGGGCCAGGGTGGGTCTCTCCAGCCCCGCGGAGTCTTCCCAGGAATTCTCGAAGAGCACGACGCGGGACTTCAGGATGGCCGGGTCATCCCACCAGATGGCGGTGTCCTCCCCCTTGTAGGGGTCGGGGTCGTCGGGGATGTGGTGGATGAGGATGCCCTCGCGGCCATCCACCGTGCAGGCGTCCACCGGGGGGACCTCCAGGGCGAACCGCACCTCGAACTCCGAGAAGGCACTCTGGACCCGCTCCATGTGGGGGGTCCCAATGGGGAAGATGAACCGCACCCGCACCCCATCCTCCTTCCGCTCCCGGGCCACGCTGTAGAGCTTCCCCAGGAGACGGGCGGGGCTGTGGCCCGAGCCCACGAACTCGATGGACCTCCGGGCGCCGCCCCACATCAGGAGGAGCTTCTCCCGCACCCCCGCCCTCCCCTTGCAGACCTCAAAGGAACCCCCCGGCTCCGGAGCCCCCCTGTCCCGGATGGCGAACTCCCGGCCATAGGTCTCCTGGAGGGCCTCCATTTCCCCTGCCCGGGAGCGCATCTCCTCGGCCCGCCGCCGAAGGAACTCCTGGACCGGCACCGGCCGGTAGCGGATGGGGGTCTCCGGCAGAATCTTCACCAGCCCCTTCTCGTTCAACTGCTCCATGGTCGCGTAAATCCGCGTGCGGGGAACCCCCGACTCCGCGGGCAACTGGCCGGCGGTGGCCGAGCCCGTCTCCACCAGCGCCAGATAGGCCTTCGCCTGATACTCCGTCAGCCCCAGGTCCAGCAGGGTCTGGAGGCGGGACTTCGATTCGAGAGGCACAAACCCAACAAAACCGAGCCGGGGAAAAAGGTTGCCCCCGTACCCCACGCCGGTGACAGAGAAGACTCAATATAAATTCCTTACACCTCTCTTTTCGGGTTCACTCGGGGACAGTCCGCGCCACCCGGGGCGCCTCTCCCGCCGCCTCCACCGGGAGCACCAGCAGGTCCGCCTCCGGCCCCGCCGCCCCCAGAAGGAGGCTCCCGATGTGCTGGACTTCATCCTCCGGGACCACCGCCCCCAGCAGGAGACGCCCGTGGAGAGGCGAGAGATAGGAGTCCCCCCGCCACTGATAGACCCGCGGGGCCCCGTGGGCCCGCACCGGAGTCACGATGTAGCGGGAGACCTTGTTCTCCTCCAGGACCCTCTGCAACTGGGGCCAGCGCCACTCGGGAAAGACCAGTTCCAGTTTCTTCATCGCTGCCACTGACAACCTGGGTTGTCTATGTAGGGGGATGAAGGTTCTCCACAGAAAGTATGTGGCCTACGTCTCCCCGGGCCCGGCTCCATCCTCCGGAAATCTTAAGTTCCACGTAATGTCAGTAAGTTACATATTCTCCCCGGTTTTTGGTCATGCAGCGCCTGGTCTCTCCATCGGTCACCTCTCTCTCGGAGCTCCTCACTCCCCACCAGCAGTCCCTCCTCGCCCAGGGGATGGCCCACGTGTTCATCAACGGGGAGAGGGTGGAGGACCTGGAGGGGACGCGGGTGGAGCCCGGGAGCCACGTGCTGTTCCTCCCCCGCATCGCCGGCGGATGAGTTCCTCCCCGCTGTCGGACCTCTACCTCCGCCCGAGGACCCCCTTCTGCCCCTCCAACGCCCTGCCATCCCTCCGGCTCTGCGGGATGGTGGACCAACTGGAGGGCGAGGGATGCCTCTCCTTCTCCCTGGGGCCCACCGCCTACTGCCTCCGGGGCGAAAACGGGGGCTACCGCCTCACCTCGACGGGGCTGGTGGCCCTCGAGCCCCGCATCCTCTCCCCCGGAGAAGCCCGGGACGCGGCGAGATTCGGCGCACTCCAGGGGCGCTCCCCCCGCGGGCTCTCCATCCTCCGCTCCACACCCATGCTGGCCGACCTCTACAAGCAGTCTCCACACATTGAGTCCCCGGGGCTGCGCTGGGTCCGAATCTCCCCCGTGGGCAGCGACCACGAGGCCACCATCATCGGGACCGGCCGGACCTACCTCGTCCGCCGGACCGGCCTCGACCACCTCCTCCTCCGCCACTCGGGCATCCTCCTCCTCCGCGACATGAACCCCCGCCGGGCCCTCGTCCCCCACCCCGCCCGGGGGGAACAGGTGGCCCGTGTCCTCCGCCGCCTCCGCCTCCACGGGGTGGCCCTCCTCGGCGACACCGTGGCCGTGGACGGCCCGGGGGGCCGCTTCCTCGTCTCCCTCCGGACCCGCCAGGCCTACCGGGAGACCCCCGCGGGGCTCCGCCACGTCTGCCTCCGCCCCGCCGCCCCGGGACCCGGCTGGCTCCGCGAAGAGGAGGGGACCCTGGAACTGGAACCGGGGGCCTCCGAGGTCCTCGCCAAGGTCCTCCACCTCCTCCGCCCCCCATCCGGGCCCCGGGCCACCCGGGCGGAACGCCGCGAACAGATTCTGCGTATCCCTACAGACCCCCTGTAGCGCGACGTAGCGCACCGTAGAGGCCATAGGGGAATAGACCCTCCATAGTCCTATGTAGTGTGTCATATATGATATAGAGAACCGTTAGCCGCTGGCGGGGCCACCGCCCTCCTGGAGACGCGATGGCCCCCCTGCGAGACCCCCGGTTCAACGGTGAATCCAACGGCCACCACCACTATCCCCCGCTCCACCTGATGGCCCACCGCACGGCCCTCCGGCGCGCCCACCGGAGCCTGGAGGAGGGCAGGGCCCACCTCCGGGACCACCGGACCAGCCTCGGGCGGGCCACCGCAGTCATGCGGAACTCCTACGAGAAGGCCAAGGCCGAATACGAGAAGCGGAAACTCCTCTTCGGCGACCCCGGGGAACCCTACTCCTACCAGGAGTTCAACTCCCGGGCGGCGCGCTCCCGCCTCCCCCTGGGGCCCGGATAAGCCGCCCCCACGCAGGTCCCTGCGGGTGCCATCCGGCCCCGGTTTTACATAAAGTAGGTAGGCGATGTTCTGCTACCGGATTTACTACGATAAGAACTATCCACATCTCTACCTTGCTACGGATTGGATGTGGGCTTTCACCCGTAGGGACTTCATCAAGGTCGCCGGCGCGGCCACCGCCGGGACCGCCGCCTACCTCACCCTGAAACGCTATCCCCCGGTCCTGCGGGCCGCGGCCCAGCCCCCGACCCCCAACGGGGGGAGCGCCCCCAAGGTGACCACCGTCCCCGGGGTCTGCATCCAGTGCCCCGCGGGGTGCGGAATCCTGGTGAGGACCGTGGAGGAGAACGGCGTGAGGCGGGCCATCAAAATCGAGGGAAACCCGGCGAACCCCAACAACCTCGGCAAAATATGTCCCAAGGGGCAGATAGGGCTCCAGATTCTCTACGACCCCGACCGCATCAAGGGGCCCATGAAGCGGGCGGGGAAGCGGGGGGAGGGGAAGTGGACCCAAATCTCCTGGGACCAGGCCATCTCCGAGGTGGCGGACCACCTGCGGAAACTGCGGGAGCGCGGAGAGCCCCACAAGTTGGCCATCTTGTCGGGCCGCCTCCGGGGCCAGTCGGGTGGCCTCAACGGCCGGTTCCTCACGGCTTACGGGAGCCCGAACGACGTGGGCCACTCCTCCATCTGCGCCGACGGCACCCCCCAGGCACACTACGCCGCCATGGGGTTCAAGTCCTACTCCGGCTTCGACTGGGACAACACGAAATACCTGATATCTTTTGGCGGCTCCTTCGTGGAGGCCTGGCGGCCCACCACCCGCCTCCTCCGCGCCTATGGCACCATGCGCCGGGGGACCCCGGTTCGGGCGAAAATCGTGTCGGTGGACGCCCGCATGGGAATCACCGCGGCCAAGGCCGACGAGTGGGTCTCCATCAAGCCCCAGACCGATGGGGCCATGGCCCTCGCCATGGCCCACGTCATCGTGCGCGACAAACTCTACGACGAGAAGTTCCTCCGGGAGCACACCGACGCCCCCAGCCTCGTGGCGGAGGGCAAGTTGCTGGTGAAGAATGTGGAGGAGGAGAAGGATGGCAAGAAGACCACCTATTCTCTCTACACGGTGTGGGATGAAGCAGCGCAGAAGACGGCGGTGTGGTCCACGAAGACCCTGGCCTACGACCCGCCTGCGACAAAGTCGGCCCTCATGGGCGAGTACACCGTGGAGGGAAAGAAGGCCCATACGGTTCTCCAGCTCTGGTGGGACGAGGTGCTGAAGGAGGCCACTCCGGAATGGGCCGAGAAGATTACGGGGGTCTCCGTGGAGACCATTGAGCGCCTCGCCCGGGAACTGGCCACCACCAAATCCGCCGTCGCCGCAGGGGAGCGGGGGGTAAGCATGCAGACCAACGCGGTCTATTCCCGCATAGCGGTCCTCGCTCTCAGCGCGCTCATCGGGAGCATTGACACTCCCGGCGGAATCACGGTCCAGAAGGGGCCCCCGCTGAAGGCGTGGCCCGCCGTGAAGCAGGACGACATCGCCAAGAAGGGGGTGGCCCAGCCCCGCGTGGACTACGCCGGGACCGAGACCTACCCCATGGCGGGAAAGGTCTACCAGGACATCCCCGACCGCATCCTGGAGGGGAAGCCCTACGAGCTGGACACCATCTTCCACCACTACACCAACCCCCTCTTCTCCACCCCGGACCCGGAGCGATTCTACCGGGCCTACGAGAAACTCCCCGGCCTCATCGTGACCTTCTCCCCCTACATGGACGAGACCTCGGCTTACGCCGACTACATCCTGCCCGACCACACCTTCCTGGAGCGGTGGCAGGACGACACCATCTACCCGAGCGTGGGCTTCCCCATCCAGGGGCTCCGCGAACCTGCGGTTCAGCCTCTCTTCGACACGAAGAACGTCTGGGAGACCCTCATCCTCCTGGCCAAGGCCATCGGGGGGACCGTGGGGGAGTCCTTCCCCTGGAAGGATGCGGAAGACCTCCTGAAGTCCACCTACCAGGGAATCTACGACTCCAAGAAGGGAATCATGGGCCTCGGCGGCAAGAAAGTCGCCGACATGAAGTCCTTCGACGAGTTCTGGAGCGAGTTCGTCAAGACCGGCGTCTGGACCGACCCCCCATACACCTTCGGGGAGTGGAAGCGAGTTCTCGCCACGGGCTCCGGCCGCTTCGAGTTCCTCTCGGGGAACCTGGAGCACAAATTGGAGGACCTGGCGAAGAAGAAGGCCCAGAAGGAGAACATCTCCGAGCACGACGCCCTGGAGAAAATCGCGGAGGGCCTGCAACTCCAGGCCCGGGGAGAGGCCCTCTTCCTCCCCCACTGGGAGCCCCCCCGCTACGCGGGGGACGAGGCCCGGTACCCGCTCCACTTGGTCACCTACAAACTGATGGCCCACGCCGAGGGGCGCGGCGCCAACACCCCCTTCCTCCAAGAGAACCTGGGGCCACACGTGCGGGAGAAGTGGGACACCTGGGTCGAAATCAACCCCGTCACGGCCCACCATCTGGGCATCGCCAATGGGGACCCCGTCTGGGTGGAGTCCCAGGTGGGCAAGCTCCAGACCCGGGCGGTCCTCTTCGAGGGGGCGCGGCCCGACACGGTGAACATGCCATTCGAGCTGGGCCACCGGGTCTACGGGAGGTGGGCCAAGGGGCGCGGGGTGAACCCCAACGAAATCATGGCCAACGTGAACGACCGCCTCGGGGGGCTGGAGGCCTTCTCCGCCACCCGGGTGAAGGTCTACCGGGCCGAGGGGCCCCCTCCGGCGAGGCCCGCCATGGAGGTGAGAAGCCATGCCTAAATGGGGGATGGTCATTGACCTCGACAAGTGCACCGCCTGCCAGGCGTGCGTGGTGGCCTGCAAGCAGGAGAACAACGTCCCCTCCGGCCACCTCGACGACGCGGCAAAGGCCCGGGGCGAGGTCCACCGGGACCACGACATCTTCTGGATGCGGGTCCTCACCCAGGCGAAGGGAGAGTACCCGAAGCCAGAGATTGAGTTCCTCCCCCGCCCCTGCCAGCACTGCGAGAAACCCCCCTGCGTATCGGTCTGCCCCGTGGAGGCTACATACCGCAACGAGGAGGGGCTCGTCCTCCAGAGGTACGACCGCTGCATCGGATGCCGCTACTGCATGGTGGCCTGCCCCTACGGGGTCCGCAACTTCAACTGGCACGAGCCCGAGTATCCTATGCCCCAGGCCCTCAGCCCCGCCGCATCGGTGGACAGTGATGGCAACGGCCGGGGCCCCCAGCCCCGTGTCCGGGGCATCGTGGAGAAGTGCACCTTCTGTATCCAGCGCATCGAGGAGGCCAAGAGGAAAGCCCAGGCCGAGGGGCGCCCGCTGAAGGATGGGGACGTGCAGACCGCCTGCATGCAGACCTGTCCCCCCACCGCCATCGTGTTCGGCGACCTCGACGACCCCAACAGCCGGGTGTCCAAACTCCGCACGGACCGGAGGGCATTCCGGCTCCTGGAGGACCTCGGCACCAACCCCCGGGTCACCTACCTGTCGGAGGGATAACCCATGGCCACCGAGACACCCCAACCTCCGGCACCGAACCGCTACGAGGCCACCTGGTGGAGGCTCACCCCGAAGACCCTCGCCCTCATGGGCCTCCTCGCCCTCCTCGGCGTCGTGGTGCTGGGGTCCACCTGGCTCCAGCAGTTCCGGCAGGGCCTCGGGGTCACCGGGATGAACCAGACCGCCCTCTGGGGGCTCTACGTGGTGAACTTCATCTTCCTCATCGGCCTCAGCGCCGGGGGGGTCATCGTGGCCTCCGGCGTCTATGTCTGGAACGCCACCCGCTTCAAGCCCCTCGCGCGCATCGCGGAGATTCTCTCCATCACCTGCCTCCTCATGGCCATGGTCTTCATCATGCTCGACCTCGGGAGGCCCGACCGGTTCATGAACCTCCTCCTCTACCCCCAGATTCAGAGCCCCCTGATATGGGACTTCATCGTCATCACCATCTACCTCCTCATCGCCGGCGGCCTCCTCCTCCTGAGCGCGCGCCGCGACATCGCCTACGCCTCCCAGCTCCAGGTCTCCGGCATGGACATGGCCCGCAAGACGTTCTTCAACGTGGCCAGCGGCCTCCTTGGCAAGCTCTCCCCGGCGCGGGCCGAGAAGATGCTGCGCTACCTGGCCATGGCGGCCCTCCCCGGGGCGGTCCTCATCCACTCGGTGACCGCCTGGATTCTCGGCCTCGTCAAGGCCCACCCCGACTGGCACACCGCCATCCTCGCCCCCCTCTTCATCATCTCCGCCCTCATCTCCGGCATCGCCCTCCTCCTGGTGGTCGCCATCCTCTGCCGCCGGTTCCAGCGGCTCCCCATCCCCGACGAGTCCATCACGGGCCTCGGCAAAATCCTCGGCTGGACCATCCCCGTGGCATTCTACTTCTCCTTCGCCGAACTCCTCACCACCATCTACGGCCAGGAGCCCGCCCACGTCCACACCCTGGAGGTGATGACCGTCGGGGCCTACGCCCCTGTCTTCTGGTTCTCCATGGTGGTGGGCCTCCTGGTGCCCTTCCTCATCCTCATCGTCCCGAAGACCCGCACCGTGGCCGGCGTGGGCATCGCCTCTACCCTGGTGGTGCTGGGGGTGTTCGCCAAGCGGGTGGACATCCTCCTCCCCCCATTGATGCACCGCTTCCTCCCCTATCCCCCCGGGGTCTACCTCCCCACCCAGGTCGAGTGGACCCTCATGGCCTCCGTCTGGGCCTTCGGGGCGCTCGTGTTCCTCGCCATCTCCAAGATTATCCCCCTGGCCGAGGTGGCGGGGGAGACCAAGTGAACCGCCCGGTCTGAAGGCCGGGGTGAATCACGGTGGACGACCTGGGCGAGCCGCTGGTGGCGGCGGCCCTGCTGACCAAGCCCCGGGACCTCCGCACCAAACTCCTCTTCCTCGGCATGCTCGGGGCGGCTTTCCTCAGCTTCGTCGTGATGACGGCGGTCCTCAGCGCGGTCCTCGAGGGCCTGACAGAGGCCGTGGGCGGGTAGGCTACCGCACCACCACCCTCCCCGCCATCCACGGGTGGAGCCGCGCCGGGGCCCGCCAGCACCGCACTCTTTGTCATCTCTGGACGCGAAGTGCCCTGCGGAGGCTCGCGCGGACCCTTCGGGCGGTCTGGATGGCCTCGCGGGCCTCGTCGGGTTCCGCTCCGGGTCCGGGATAGCGGGGACCGGTGGAGTAGGGGTTCAGGGTGTCGAGGTCGGGTCCGAGGGGCTCCAGTCCGGGTACGAGAGGGAGGGCGAGACGGGGGAGAAGCCGGAGGTCGTGGGTTTTGGGGAAGGAGCGGCGGTGGCGGACCAGGAGGGCCTTCAGGTATTTTTCTGCGCACTGCTGGGCGTGGAAGCAGATGGCGTCGGGCTCGGTCCCCGGGTCGAGCTTGCGGGTGACGCGCCAGTCCTCCTCCGCCTTGTGGACCCAGGGGCGGGTGTCACCGGGCCGCATAGAGCACCCGGCCCTTCCTCATGACCTCCTGGAGGAAGGGGTCGAATCCGGCGAGGCGGCGGCGGACTTCGCGGGGAGTGCACACGACGACATCCAGGGGGAAGGGCCGCTCTTGAAGGAGCCGGTGGACCGCCGCGGCCCGCCGGGCCGGGGTCTGGTCGCTCTCCATGATGATGAGGAGGTCCACGTCGCTGTCGCCTCCGGGCTTCCCGTAGGCATGGCTCCCGAAGAGGACGATTCTCTCGGGGTGGAACGTTTCCACGATTCTGCGGGTGGCGTCTCGCAGCACGGTCTGTTTCATGGCGCTCATACTTTTGTTGGAGTGGACGGGACTTTAACTTTCTCTCTGAACCGGATAAAACAGCGGCGGGACCTGGCGGGCCGAGCTACCGCACCACCACCCTCCCGGCCATCCACGGGTGGAGCTTGCAGTAGTAGACGTGGCTCCCCGGCGCGGCGAAGGTGTGGCTCCACTCCTGCCCGCGGCCGATGCTCCCCGGGGGGCCGGAGGAGAAGAGGCCGCCGAGCCCCTCCACGTCATGCTCGCTCGGCCCCTCGTTGCTCCATGTGACCCTCGCTCCCGCCGCCACCGTCAGCTCCCCCGGCTCGAAGATGTAGTCCTTGATGACGACCCCGGGGGGCGAAGGTTGCGACTGGAGGCAACCGGAGGCAAAGAGGAGGAGGGAAACCGCAAGAAATGCGCGCATCGCTCCCATAATCCCCCGGAGGGGGACGGGAGGAAAAGAACCTGTCGCCATTTACGTATGTTCCGTAAACAAGGGTTAACCTTCGTAAACCGAGAGATATGTCTGGTGCGCCGAGGACCCGTCCCATGGAGATGAACTGGGGAACGCTGGCACAGAACCGCCATCTCGCCTACAGGCTGCTCAGCATCTGCTTTTCCCCTCCATCCGCCGAACTGCTCGAGATGCTGAAGAACGGACTGCTGGCTCTCGAAACCGCTCCTCCCCCGCTGGATGTGCTGGCACAGGACTACAACCGCCTCTTTTACGGTCCGGGCAGGCTCCTTGCGCCGCCCTACGAGTCCATATATCGCGAGAACCGGGTGATGGGCGAGACCACGATGGCGGTTGCACGGTGCTATGCCGAGGCCGGTGTTTCGGCCTCGGAGGAGTTCAGGAACCTGCCCGACCACGTCGCAGCGGAGCTGGAGTTCATGGCCTGCCTGTGCGCCGCGGAGGAGGAGGCGCTGAAAAACGGCGGGGAGGAGAGCGCCACCGGAGCGTTGCGCCGCCAGCACCGTTTTCTGGCCGGCCACCTCTGCCGCTGGCTCCCGCTGTTCGCCGCCCGCATCGCTTCCGCGCCCGGCTCCGGCATCTACCGGGAGCTGGCCGGGCTGGCGGCGGAGTTCGTCGAAGCGGACCGTGACAGGACCGAGGGGCTGCTTCGCGCCGTCGAAGATAGCCCCCTCCAGCCCGCGGAGGAGCGATGAGCGGGCGCGTCGGCGTCGTCCTCTGCGACGATGCGCCGGTGGAGGCGAGGGTGGCGGAGGGGCTCCCGGCCCTGCATGTGGGTGGCGTGGGGCTGGAACGGGAGCGCGTCGTGGCGTGGCTCCGCGAGCAGCGGCTCTCCGCGGCGGTCTTCCTCTGCACCGAGTCGGAGGGGAACTTCGCCGATGCGGTGGAGCAGGCCGGGCTGCCCCCCTTCTCCTACGAGGTCGCTCCGCCGGGAACCGGGCGGACTGAACTGCTCGCCAAGGTGCGCCGCGCGGCCATTCCGAAGCGGGTGGAGCAGCGCCACCTGAAGATGAAGCCGAAGTTCTCCGGCAGGATGAGCCGCAGGGACCTCCTGTCGGCGCTCTTCCGCGTCGAGCACATGGTCGTCCCCGCAGTCGAAAAGGAGTGGTGCGTTGCGAGGGGCTGCACCATCTGCGCCACCGCCTGCCCTTTCAACGCCATTGTTTTCGATGACAAGGTGGCGGCCGTGCACAAGGAGCGCTGCGAGGCGTGCGGCCTGTGCGCCACCGCCTGCCCGGCGGATGCCATCACATTCCCGACGTGGACGAAGGAGCAGATTGAGGCGGAACTGGAGGTTCTTGCGGGCTCCGGCCTGCCGCTCGTTATCGGCTGCGCCGCGGAGCCCCCGCGCGACGGCGCGGCGGTGCTGCGGCTCCCCTGCGTGGGGATGGCGACGGCCTTCTGGATGCTTCGCGCCCTGGAGATGGGCGCGCCCGAGGTCGCCGTGGCGGCCTGCACCTGTGGGGCAAAGTTCCCCGCGGAGGAGAGGGAGAAGCGGGTCGGCTTCGCGCAGGAGCTCCTCCGCAGGTGGCGCGTCGAGCCGGAGCGCCTCCGGTCGGCGGACACGCCCCATCGCTTCACCGGCGCGACACCCCTCCACCCCGGGCGGCACGACGCCAATCTTGTGGCGCTCATCTCCTCCGCGTCTGCGCGGCTCGGCGAGGCCGGGCGGCTGGAGCACGACGGGGGCCCGCTGGGGCTCATCGCGGTCACGGAAAAGTGCACGCTGTGCGGGCTGTGCGCCGAGCGGTGCCCCTTCGGCGCGCTGAAGATGGGGGGCGGGAGAATCGCAGGGGGCATCGTCTCCGCCGACGCCAATCTTTTGCTGGAGTTCGAGCACCTCCGCTGCACCGCCTGCAACATCTGCGTCGCCACCTGCCCGGAGCGGTGCATGGCGCTGCGGCGCGGCTTCGACGGGGGGCAACTGAAGCCCGTGGCGCTGCGGCGCGACGAGGGGCTGCGCTGCGCGAGCTGCGGGCGTCTCTACACATCCGCAGCCCTCGTGGCGAAGCTCCGGGAGAGGCTGGAGAGGCGGGGCGCGACCGCCGACTTCATGCGCTACTGCCCGGATTGCAGGATGGGGGCTGGAATGAAATCCGCATCCAGCGAGCGGTAGGACTGCCTCGCCTGGGAGAAGGAATAGGGGCCCCGGCTGCACCCGGGCCATCCCCCAGTCTCCCCCCGGTCCCCGGGTTCCGCGAGCCGCCGGGGACCGGCAAGGGCCCCCGGTAGACCCCATACACCTTGAATCCTGCGAGGAGGCAGGATAGCCGCCCCGCGATGCGGCCTCTATGTAGTTTCAGTAGGGCGGCGGGTTCTACGTAGAGAATATTGAAAGAGGTTGGGGTCGAACCCCCCATGGGAAGGGTATATAAATCCCGCACTCCAGAAAACAGAAGCGGGAGGTGAGAAACACATGGCACAAGAGACACCTCAGGCACAGCCGGTGAAGAAGAAGGAGAAGAACATCAACGGGGCGGGCCAGGCGGTCCGCATCGTGACCGGCGTGGTCCTCATAGCCCTCGGAGGCATGGCCGTGACAGGCAGCACCCCCGTGGACCCCATCATCAAGGCATTCCCGGTCATCAACAGCCTCCTCTTCAAGGGGGGCGCCGGGGCGCCCACCGGCCTCTACAGCCTCGGCGGCGGCCTCGCGGCCCTGATGGGCATCCTGGCCATCGTCCAGGGGGCCACCGGCAGGTGCTGGATGCGCGCGATGGGATTCAAGACCCCCATCTGAAACACCCGCATCCGGATTTTTTTATTTTCCCTTTCCGCCGACCGGAGGGGGCAATCTTTATGCCTGTGGGAAGGAACGTGGGAATGGGAAAAGCCATGGGCGAGACCGTTGTGGACGGGCGGGGACGCGTCACCCTCCCCCGGAAGGTCCGGGGGTCCCTGGGGCTGGAGCCGGGGAAGAGAGTGGTGGTCGAGAGCCGGGGCGGCGAGGTGGTCCTGCGGCCCGCGGTCTCCAGGGAGGACGTCATGCGGGAGCTGAAGGGCTGCATCACCCGGAAGAACAAGGTCGGAGGACGCACGGACCCTCTCAAAGTAAAGGAAATCTGGAAGAGATTCTCCTGAACCGCGTCGTGCAGATGGAGGTCGCCCACTACCTGCTCCGCCACCTCGGCCCCGTCGCCGGAAAGGAGAAACTCGACACCTTCCTCCGCGCCCCCTTCCAGGTGGACGACCTCGACGGCGACCTCCTCGCCCCCGCCCTCGCCCGCTACTGTCCAGACTGCCGCAGCCGCGGCCGCG
>JACQPP010000122.1 GCA_016207465.1 Methanobacteriota archaeon | reverse complement strand
GGGGGTGGAGGCTCCTTCTTCGACGTAGAGGAATTGGTTCCAGGCGCATTTGGGGCAGCCGGAGAGGATGGTCTTGTCTCCGTCGGGGAACTGGGCCTCGCAGCGGGTGCAGCGGTGGGGCATGGGCTATGCCTTGGCCTTCTTGCCCTGGGGCGCGTCCGGGGAGACGAGGCCGACGGAGATGAAGTCGCGGTCGCGCTTGATGGTCTTGAGGCGGTCGCTGCGGCCGATGAGGGTCATGCGGGTCTCGGTGAGGGGGCGGTTGAGGAGCTTGCGGAAGATGGAGAACTTGTGCTTGTAGGGGTAGGAGCCCACCTCGATGCCGGGGAAGTTTGTGGCGCGGATTTCGCTCATGGTGCGCTCCATGAGCTTGTTGTATTCGTCGGGGGTGAGGCCGGATTCGAGGACGACGATGTGGCCCCCGATGACGTTCTCCATGATGAGGCCCACCTTCTCCATGGGGGTCATGTTCTGGAGCATGTCCTCGGAGATGAGGTTGATTTGGAGGCCGTCGATGGGGTTGGGGGGCGGGGGGGGCATGGTCAGGTGAAGTGTTTGGCGAGGGTCTCGTAGAGCTTGTCGATGTTCTGTCCCTCGCGGGCGGATATCTGGACCATGGGGTGCTGGGGGAAGGCGCTCTTGATGCGGGCGGGGGCGGCGTTGGGGAGGTCAATCTTGTTGGCGACTACGACCATGGGCTTGCCGCGGGCCTCCATGTTGCCCACGGTGACGATGTTCACCTGGGTGTAAGGGTCCTCGGTGGCGTCCAGGACGAGGAGGATGCCGTCGCAGTCGTCAATCCACTTGATGGCCTCCACGACCCCCTCGGTGGCCTCCTTGGCCCGGCGCTTGGCCTCCTCGCTGGCCATGCCGTGGACCTTGATGAACTCCTCGAAGTCTATTTTGGTGGCGAGGCCGGGGGTGTCCACGATGTCCATGGTGACCTGGGAGCCGTTGGCCTGGATGACGACCCCCTCGCGGCGGCGGACCCGGCGGGTCTCGTGGGGCACCGGGGAGACGGAGCCCATCACGTCGCCGGTGAAGTCGCGGAGGATGCGGTTGGCGAGGGTGGTCTTCCCCGCGTTGGGGGGCCCGTAGATGCCGATGCGCGGGTTCCTCTTCTTGCCGAAGACTCGCTTCAGAAGACCCTGCAACCTGGAGGTTAGCCCCATCTGTCCATCCCCACAGGGGGGTTCGAGGGGTGGTTTATATAGTTTCTGGCATGGGTCGGGGCTCCCGACGCGTGTTTTACCTGCGGTTTGGTTCGGCAAAGGTTGAAGGGGGCCCCGGGGTCTCTTCTATCATCATGTCCCCCCGGCTCTCCCCCTGGCATCCCCGGGCGCTGACCATCGCCGGTGTGGACCCTGGCGGTGGGGCGGGGGTGGCGGCGGACCTGAAGACCTTCGCGGCCCTGGGGGTCCACGGGCTCTGCGCGGTGTCGGCTCTCACCCTCCAGGACACCCGGCGGGTCCATGCCATCGTGGACGTGGAGCCCGCCTTCTTGCGGCGGCAGATTGAGGTGGTCCTGGCGGACCCGGGGGCCGACGCGGTCAAGACCGGGATGCTCCACGGCGCGGGCCTGGTAGGGGCCGTGGTGGCGGGGCTGAGGGGCCACCGGCTTCCCCTGGTGGTGGACCCCGTGATGGCGGCCGGAGGGGGGGACCCCCTGCAGGAGGCGGGGGCCACCCGGCTCCTCCGGGAGCATCTCATCCCCCGGGCGGCGGTGGTCACCCCGAACATCCCGGAGGCCCGGGCCCTCACCGGGGTCCCCATCCGGGGCCGCCCCCAGATGGAGCGGGCCGCCCGAAAACTCATGTCCCTGGGCCCGGGGGCCATCGTCATCAAGGGGGGCCACCTGCGGGGCGGAAACTCCCCCGACCTCCTCGCCACCCGGCGGGGCCTGCGGTGGTTCGAGGGGGAACGCGTCCCAGGCAGGGCTCCCCACGGCGCGGGGTGCGTGTTCTCCGCGGCCCTCACCGCAGGGCTGGCCCGGGAGATGGACCTGGCGGAGGCGGTTGTCCTCGCCCGGGAGACCGCGCGCGAGGCCATCCGGGGGGCCCCCAGGGTGGGTCGGGGGCGAAGGCCCGTGGACCCCCTGGCCCGGGAGAGAAGGGGGCCGGATGTGTTGCGCGAGATGGCGGATGCGGTGCGCACCCTCGAGGAGACCCCGGGGCTCGGGGTGCTGGCCCCGGAGTCGCAGATGAACCTCGCCTATGCCCTCCCGGGGGCCCGGGGGGTGGAGGAGGTCGCCGGCATCCCGGGGCGCATCGTGCGCATCGGGGGCCGCCTGCGGGCCAGCGGCACCCCCATGTGGGGGGGCTCGGGCCACGTGGCCCGGGCGGTCCTCGCCGCCCACCGGGTCGAGCCCAGGGTCCGGGCGGGGTTGAACATCCGCTACGACCCCCGCATCCTGCGGGGGGCCCGCCGACTGGGGCTACAGGTCTCCGGCTACGACCGCCGCCGGGAGCCGAAGGCCCGGCGGGGGGTGGAGGGCCACACCGTCGCGTGGGGGACGGGGGATGCCATCCACCGGAACCGGGGGCGGGTTCCCCACCTGGTCTATCACCGGGGGGACTGGGGGAAAGAGCCGATGATTGTGCTGCTGGGGGAAACCCCGGGGGAGGTGGTGCAGAGGGCCATCCGGCTGGGGAGGGGGCTAAAATAGCGGCGCTGGGTGGCACAAAGTCTATTAAACACAAAACTCTGCCTTATCCGATGCCTGGGTCCCCACGTGCCAACCGGGCGATTACTGGCCCGGTGACGATTCATCCCCTGGCCAAAGCCCGGGGCGTTCTCGCCACCGGGTCAGTAAAGGGGGCGCTGAATATGATTAAAGGCCGGGACCTATCTGCCTTTTGACGCCCGCCCATCACTTGGCAACTCCTCAAACATATCCTTCACTCCATCCTCATACCCCCACCCAATCCCCTCCGCCGCCTTCACCACCTTCGCCAGCCTCGGCCGGAACTCCCGGCGCCACTTCGACCCCGGCCGCTTCGACAGCCGCCGCACCACCTCCCGGAACACATCCTCCAACTCCCCGTAGAATTCCTCATGGATGTCCCCGTAGTCGTTGGTGAACCGGGTCCCCGTCTCCACAAAATAGACCATCAGTTCCAGCGCCCCCCGCGCATCCCCCGTGGCCCTCTCGTAGTCCCGAATCGCCTTTCGGGCCACGTTCAGCCGCAACCGGGGCTCCCCGTCCCCTTCCCGGGGATAGAACTCCTCCCCGACGGCCCGGCGGAAGCCCTCCAGGGCGGCCCCGCCGCCCCTCCCCGCGGCCAGGCGCGCCTCCACCAGCGCCCGGTTCTCGGGGGAGAGCCGGTAGAGGTCCCCCAGCAGGTCCGCCAGTTCCCCGCTGTCCATCGCCGCCGCCCGGGACCGGAGCCGACTCCACCCGCGGGCCACCTACAACTCCCCCCGGAACGCCCTATCCAGCACCGCCGGCGGCAATGCGTCGAGCCCGGCGGCGGTCTCGGACCGTTCCGGGGCGCTCCCATCAATACTCATCATGGTGGAAAAAGTCCCGGAAGATGACGACATCACCTTCCAACTCCCAGACCAGGACATAATTTTTCGTCACGTGGGCGGCATGAAGCCCCGCGTACCTCGCGGTTTTGTAATCCCCAGTGTGTTCCGGGTCCCCCAAGACCCGGTCCATCTTCTTCCGGAGCGCATCCATGAGGCGGCCGTCCTTCCGGAGTTTTTTCACCGCTCGGTCAAAATGCTCCGAGCGCCGGTGGGGATGCACGGTCCACGTCCTGTTCAGGAATCGCCCGGAAGTCTTGCCCTTCCCGTCAGAAGGGGTGAGAGACGCTGTTTCCGGTAGCCCGCGACCCTGGCTCGAATCTCCGGCCTTTCGAAAAATGTCTCCGCGAAGCGTTTCCACCGGGCGAAGTCGATGTCCTCCTTCATCCTGCTGTGGGCGAAGGGCAGCGTCTCGTAGGCCGCGTCCTTAATCGCCTCCGTGGAAAGGCGACCGTACTCCTTCACGATGAGATCCAAGGTCTGGGCAGCCTCCCGCGACACCCTCGGGGACCTGACCTTCGCCGGAATAAAGAACAACCCCTCATGGCCGTCGCGAAAGACCCTCTCCTGGAGCTCAAGCTCCGACCCCACCAACTCATGGGCGGTGTTGATGACCTTCTTCGAGAAGGGGCCGTTCTTGTAGTGAAAGAAATCGGCTCCGGTCAACCGCCGTCCGGTCCTCGCGATGTGCTTCAGCTCCGCCAGATAGAACAGTTTGAGGAGCCGAATCTGGCTCATGCCGCGTGTGTGGTTCCGGGCCAGAAAACGGACCACATCCTCTACGCGCTCCATGTTTTCCACTCCAGACAGAAGTTTGCCTGCCATCCTATAAATCCATTGCTGGCGGGGTTTATACGGTCCGGGAACCCCGCCCCACGAACCCCCCCGGGGCCCTACAGTTCTCCCCGGAACGCCCTATCCAGCACCCCCGGCAGCAATGCGTCGAGCCCGGCGGCGGTCTGGTAGTAGCGGGGGGTTTTTCCCGGCAGGGTTTGGTAGGGCGTCAGCACGCGCTCGGCCACCGTGTCGTCGGCGATGCCCTGTTTCTGGCGGATGC
>JACQPP010000106.1 GCA_016207465.1 Methanobacteriota archaeon | reverse complement strand
AGGGCGAGGCGCACCGCCTCGCGGGCGTCGGCGGCCACCAGGGGGCGCACGGCGAAGCGGGAGCCGTAGACCCCGATGAGGTCGCTCCATCCCCCGGTGCCCCGGATGACGATGGTCCTCTTGTCGAGGTTCAGGGAGAAGGCCACTTCGCTGAGGGTCCCCCATCGCCCGGCGACTCCGATGACGGCATCGGCCATCTGCACGAGGAGGAAGTTGCGGGTGGTCCCCAGGTGGGTGGCCAGGGGGACCTGCACGTAGCGGTTGGCCTCCCCGCGGTCCCGGGGGAGGATGCCCACGGTGACACCGCCGGCCCGGGATGCCCCGCGGCAGGCGGCCTCCATGACCCCGGTTTTCCCCCCGCAGACCAGGATGGCCCCCTGGCGGGCCAGGTGGAGCCCCACCTCCTCGGCCACCCGGAGGGCGTGGGGGCTGAGGTCGGGGTCGTCCCCGTCGCTGCCGGAGACCGCCACCACCGGGGGAACAGAGACCATCGGGACGCCTACACCTTTTTCTTTTTTCTTTAGTTAATTTTTCTTTTTTCTTTTACGCAAAACGAAAAGAAAAAAGAAAGATTAGACCGAGCCAGCGAGCTGGAGGAGGCCCGTCCACTCCTTGTCTCCGTCGTGGCCTACCAATTTGGAGACGTCCCGGGCCCCCATCTTGATGCTCCCGGGGACCACCCCGGAGATGACGGTGAGGGGGCCGTCGCTGGAGACCGCCTGGAAGCCCCGGATGGACCCCGAGAGCGGGGTGGAGCCGAGGGTGGTGGCGAAGGTCCCCTCGAAGACCTTGCCCTGGAGGGTGCGCCCCGAGGGGCCGGTGACCCTCTGGGTCTCCTTGAACTGGAAGTCGGAGACCCCCGCCGCGCGGACGGTGTCCACGAACTGGGACTCGGCCACCTGGGCGAGCTGGTCCACGGCGGTGGACTTGAACATGGGCAAATCCGCGATTGCCGGGAGGGCGACGCGGTCGGCGCGGAAGGTGAACACCTGGTTCAACTGGGAGGTGTCCTCCGGGAGGGTGACTCCCAGGGTCCGGGCCTTGGACTTCAGCTCGGTGAGGTCACGGGTGTAGGAGGTGCTGGCGGTGTTGATTTTCACGGTGATGCCGGATGCCTTCTGCTCCTGGCTGGTGGTGGCCACGCCGCCGACCTGCTGCCAGCCGTTGGCCTGGAGCACCGAGGGGTCCACGGTGGCCGCCTGGGCCGCCCGGGGCTGGAGCATGGAGAATCCGACGCCTCCGGCCACGGCGAGGGCGATGAGGAACGCGATGAGGCAGATTTTCTTCTTGCCCCCCTTCTTCTTCCCCTTCGGGGGGGTCTCGGGGGCGGGCTCCGCCGCGGGCTGCTCTTGCTGGGCCATACAGGCCCCCAATGGGGGGCGTCCCTTTTAAACCTTTTTACCCCTTCTTCGAGGCCTTCGGCGCGGGGGCCAGGGCCGCGTCGTGGAGCCCCTGGTCAATCTCCGCCTGGACCTCCTTGGGGCTCTTCCCCTCTACGGTGACCCCCATGGAGACACAGGTCCCCACCACCTGCTTGACGGCGGCCTTGAGGCTGCGGGAGAGCATGGTGGACTCCTTCCTCCGGGCAATCTCCACCGCCTGGGATATGGTGAGGTTTCCCACCATATTTTTGCCGGCCTCCTTGGAGCCCTTCTCCAGGCCGAGGGCCTTCAGGATGAGGGCCGAGGCCGGGGGGGTCCCCACCTCCAGGGAGAAGGACTTGTCGTCGGCCACCGTGAGGACCACCGGGACCGACATGCCGTCGAAGGCGCCGGTCTTCTGGTTGATGGCGTCCACCACCTGCTTGATGTTGATGCCCAGGGGGCCCAGGGTGGGCCCCAGGGGGGGACCTGGGGTGGCCCTGCCCCCGGGGACCAGGATGCGGACCTGCTGCGGCATGGCTGGCCTATGGCTCCACGGGGCGAAACATAAAGGTTGTTCGGCCCCGCGCCTCGTTAGACCTGAACGCTGCCCTCGTGGTTGGCCGCCGTCGCCCCCGTCATTGGCCAACGCCGCCCCGCGGGGCGGCGTTCAGGGGAGGCGGGCGACGGCAATACCGAGGACGGGGCGGCGTTGGCCAACCACATAGCAACCTTTTATATTGATGCCCGGCGAGCAGAGCAGACGAGCGAGGAATCTGGAGGTCCGAAGAGCCTATGGCGATGCCGCGGAGGGAGGGGTGGGTTCTCTGGTTCACCGGAATCCCGGGGAGCGGGAAGACCACCATCGCGCGGGCCGCCCAGAGGATGCTGTGGGACCGCGGGGTCACCTGCAAGATTCTCGAACTCGACGAACTGCGGAGGCTCATCACCCCGGAGCCCCGGTACACGGAGGAGGAGCGGGACATTGTCTACCGGGCCCTCGCGGTCCTGGCGAGCCTCCTCAGCGAGAACGGCAGCAACGTGATGGTGGACGCCACCGCCCACCGCCGCCGCTGGCGGGACCTGGCCCGGAGCCGGGTCAACCAGTTCGCCGAGGTCTACACCCGATGCAGTCTCGACGTGGCCCGGGGGAGGGAGAAGGGGCGCCAGGCGGAGCACTCGCCCCCGGACATCTACGCCCAGGCGGCCCAGGGGGCCCAGGTCCCCGGGGCCACCGTCCCCTACGAGGAGCCCCGCCGGCCCGAGCTCCTCCTGGACACCGGCCGCGCTCCCTCGGTGGAGTGTGCCAAGCGCGTCGTCAACTATGTCCTCCAGAACTTCGACCAGGGCCGTCCCCGGCAGAAGCCGGGCCAGCCCCAGAACCGGCCCCAGCCCCACCCCGGACGCCGCCGCCATCGCAGGTGAGGTCGCCCGGGAAGTGCGCCGTGCCCTCCGGGGCCGGGGCTACGGGGACGTGGTGGGGCGCCACTTGGGGGACGAGACCCGCCGGGTGGACCTGGTGGCCGAGGAGGCCCTCGAGAGGGCCATGGCCCGCCGCCGCATCACCGCCCGCGTCGTGTCCGAGGAGCGCGGGGACCGAGTGGTGGGAGGCGGAGAGCCGGGGGGCTGCTTCATCTTCGACCCGGTGGACGGCTCCACCAACATCGCCCGCGACATCCCCCTCTACACCACCAGCCTCGCCTGGAGCCCCAAGACCCGCGGGACCACCCTGGGGGACATCACCCGGGGGGCGGTGGTCTCCATCCCCGACGGCCACACCTATGAGGCCCGCCGGGGAGAGGGGGCGCGGCTCAACGGGAGGCTCCTGCGCCACCGGGTGCCCCCGGGGCGGAGCGTGGTGGGGCTCTACGCCTACGGGGCCGGGCGGCCCGCGCCGGGGGTGCAGAACCTCCTCGCCGCGGGCAACGTGCGCACCCTGGGCTCCATGGCCCTCGACCTCTGCCTCACCGCCCGGGGGAGCCTCGACGGGGTGGCGGACGTGCGGGGAATCCTCCGGGGCTTCGACGTGGCCGCGGGGCTCCTCATCCTCCGGGAGACGGGGGGGGTGGCCACCGACCTCCGGGGGAATCCGCTGGAGGGGAAGCCGGTGGGGGTGCGGGGGTTCACCCTGGTGGCCGCGGGGCGCGGGGAGAAGCACCGGGAACTGCTGGAAGTCCTGGGTTAGGCCCGGGCCTCGGTGTCGGAGAGGGCCTTGATGCGCTTCACCATGTTCGGGTGGGTGGAGAACATCTCCATCATGCGCTGGGCCCGGCCGATTCGGATGTTCTCGCGGGCCATCATGTCGAGTTCGGACTCGTCAATGCGGCCATCCCGGTTGAGGTCGAAACTGCGGAGGTCCACCGCGTCGTGGCGGGCGGTGGCGGGGTCGGAGGCGAAGAGGGCCCGCATCCCCTCCACCTTCTTGAGGTCCTCGGGGCGGTGGCGGCTGGTCCCATACACAATCTTGAAGAGGGCGCTGGCCAGGGGCGCGCGCTCCCCCGTGAGCCGGACCGCCCCCTGGTCCGCGTAGAGTTCGCGGAGGCGGCTGGCGTAGAGGACGAACAACTGGGAGATGAAGTAGAAGAGGAAGGCCCCCATGGCGACGGCCATGGCCGCCCCCCGGTCCCGGCTGCGGCCACCGAAGAGGGAGCCCCAGAAGAGGGAGATGTAGATGTGGTAGAGGACCATGGGGATGACGCTGAGGAGGGTGATGAGGACCACGTCCCGGTGGAGGATGTGGCTCAATTCGTGGCCGAGGACCCCCTTGAGCTCCTTCTCGTCGAGGCGGCCCATGAGTTCGCGGGTGACGCAGATGCGGGCCCCCCGGCGGGTGCGGCCGTAGGCGAAGGCGTTGGGGATGGGGACCTCGGAGACCCCCACCCGGGGCTTCGGCATCTTCGCCTCGCGGGCCAGTTCGTCCACGATGGCGTGGAGGCGGGGCTCCTCCTGCTCCGTGACCCGGCGGACCCGCATGGACCACCCCACAATCACCGGCCCCAGCATGTACTGGATGAAGACCATCAGGAGGGTGATGGCCAGGGCGAACCCGAGGAACCCGGTGGCGGTGCGGAAGGCGAGGAATCCCACCCCCACGAAGAAGGCGTAGAGGAGGGCGAAGAGGAGGGTCACGCTCAGCCAGAGGCGCAGGCGGAGTTTCCAGATGGCGACGCTCATATCATCCTATAGGAAGGGAGAGTCGGGATTTAAGCATTCCCCCAAGAATGAACAACGATGAGAAAAGTTCCTCGTGACCGATATTACCGGAAGGCGCTCAAGGAGGGATACCGCTCCCGGGCCGCCTACAAGCTCCTCCAGATGGACGGGAGGTTCCACCTTCTCCGCCCCGGGGACATGGTGCTGGACCTGGGGGCCGCGCCGGGGGGCTGGAGCCAGGTGGCCGCCCAGCGGGGGGCCCGGGTGGTGGCCGTGGACCGGGCCGAGATGGAGCCCCTCCCCGGGGTCCTCCATCTGGTGGCCGATGTCCTCGACCCATCGCTGGAGGAGGCCCTCCAGGGGCTTCCCGGCAAATTCCACCTGCTCCTGAGCGACATGGCCCCCAAGTTCACCGGGGCCCGCGCGACGGACCACGCCCGGCAGGCCGGGCTCGCCCACCGGGCCCTCGACCTCGCCCAGAAGTTTCTGCGGCCCGGCGGGGGGGCGGTCATCAAATTGTTCAGGGGTGCAGAGGAGCCGGGGGTCGCCCGGCGGGCCCGGGGGATGTTCCAGAGCGTCCGGCTCTACGAGCCCCCGGCGAAGCAGCAGGGGAGCGCCGAGGTTTATCTGGTGGCGGAGGGCAGGCTCTGACGTATGGCGGGCCCGGTGCTGGTGGCAGGGGGAACGAGCCCGGTGGGACACCACGCGGCGGAGATGCTTCTCCGGAGGGGTGTCCCGGTGCGGGCCCTGGTGAGGCCCTCGTCCCGCCACGGGGCCCTGAAGGAGATGGGGGCCGAGCTGGCCTTCGGGGACCTCCTGGACCCGGCCTCCCTGGGGAGGGCATGCCGGGGGACAGGGGCCGTCGTCACCGCGGCGGGGCGCCACTTCTCCCGCGGGGGGGACACGCTTCTGAGGGCGGACGAGGAGGGGAACCGCAATCTGGTGGAGGCCGCCCGGGAGGCGGGGGTCGGCCACTATGTGTTCGTCTCGGTCCTGTGGGCGGACCGGGACCTGCCCCCGGTGCTGTTCGCCGCGAAGCGGCGTGCGGAGGAGCATCTCCGGTCCAGCGGGCTCCCCCACACCATCCTCCGGCCATCCATCTTCATGGAGAGCCTCCTGGAGTTTCTCCAGGGGGAGCACTCCACCCAGCGGGGGGTCCCCGTCCTCCCCACCCGGGACACCCGCCCCCTCTCGGCCATCGCCTGCCGCGACATCGCCCGGGTGGCTGTGGAGGCCCTCCGGAGGCCGGAGGCCAGGAACGCCACATTTGAACTGGGGGGCCCGGAGGACCTCACATTCAACCAGGCACTGCGCACGCTGGAGAGGGTCCGGGGACGCCGGCGGGTCATCCGGGTTCCCCCCGGGCTCATTGGGGCCTCCAAGCCCATCCTCCGGCTTGTCAACCCATCCCTCTGGGAGCTGGTCCTCTTCATGGAGGTTTACCTCCGGGAGGGATTCGCCTGCAGCCCCGCGGAGTCCAGGCGCACCCGCGAGGCCTTCCCGGGTCCCCTCATGGGGTGGGAGGAGTTCCTGAGGGCTTCCGTCCAGGCGTAGGCGGCGGGCGGCCCCCGCCGCGGGCAGGTTGCGGGACACGGGATTTCGTTCTGAACGAGTCCGATCGTTTTCTTTCTTTTCCGACTTGAATCGCTTTTCTTTCTTTTGCAGCAGCCGCCGACCGCAGGTCGGCGGCTGCGTTAGCCCGACGCGCAGCGTCGGGCGTAGCAAAAGAAAGAAAAGGGATTCAGATGTGGTAGGCCACGCCGACCATCTTGCCGTTGGCGGTGGCGCTGATTTGGGCGGTGAATGTGTCCCAGGCGGGCTTCTCGCTGATGCCGTCGCTGCGGGTGAGGCCGAATGTGGCCTCGGTCTGGAGCCAGCCAGGCTCGTCGAGGTACTCGTAGAAGACGATGCCCCGGAACCAGGACTTGGTGGACAGGTGGTTCTTCATGGTGGTGAAGACCTGGTTCACGTAGTTCTGCTGGTCGGCCTCGGTGTGGGGCCAGGCGGTGGGGAAGCCGGTCTCCATGATCATGACGTTGCCCTGCCAGCGGCTGTAGACGGCGTCCACGTCGGAGGCATACTGGGTGGGGGAGCCCAGGGTGTAGGTGCCCCGGTAGGTGTCGAGCCCCAGGATGTCGAGGGGGGCCCCGGCGGAGCGGGCCTGCTTGTAGAGGTCAATGTCGAAGTTGAGGGTGCCCGTGCCCAGCTCGATGAGGTTGACCGCCGTGGTGGCGTAGGGGTCCACCTTCTTGACGGCCTTGGCGCCGATGGTGACGATGTCCTTGCGGAGCTGGTAGTTGGCGTAGGTGTAGGTGTTCCAGTAGGGGTGGTTGAGTTCGTTGTCCACCTGGTAGGTCTTGACCCCGTAGGGCTTGAGTTCGGAGGCCACCTTCTGCACCTGTTTGGACCACTCGGCGCCCCAGTCGTAGTATCTCCAGCACCAGCATCCCCAGGACCAATACCAGTAGGAGGCGTAGGGCTTGAAGTCGTCCGACTTGATGATGGCGATGACGTTGAGGCCGCGGGCCTTGGCGGCGGAGGCGAATTTGATGGAGTTGCCCCCGTCCTTGTCGCTGGGGCGCACGTCGCTGCGCACCCACTTGACCCCATCCTGGGCCATCTTGTCCAGGTGGGCCGTGCTGTAGGCCAGGGCGGTCCCCGAGAGGAGGATGGCCGCCAGGGTGGCCGCGAGAATGAGAACCGGGATGCGGGGTGTGTTTGCCATGGTCAACATCCTCTGCGCGGGCCAACGGCATATTCTAAAATCCCGTAGAGACAAGTTACCGCGAAAGTTAGAAATAGTCGTTTAATCTGTTTTTTCTGAAAAAGAAGACCGTATAGACCTTTTTCTATAGGTAAACCACTTACCACCATTTCTGTGGAAAGTAGTGCCCCCAACCATCGTATCGGCGGACTTTCGAGATGGGCACTGTGGGAGCGGTGTCCTCAAGTCCCCAATAGTTGGCGGAGAACAGTGCGTACGACGGACACCCACCTTGACGCAACAGAGCCCGGGAAGCGGAATAATTATGACGGGCTGAAGCATCTACAGCACCGATGCCCAGACCCCGCACAGGGAGCGAACGATTTCGCTGCCCTGTTTGCCGTAAGCCGCTCACGAGGAGAGAGTTCGAAAAGGCAACTGGAGTCTGGGAGAGCAAGAAAGAGCATATCCAACATTTGGAGCAGGAGACACGCCGCTTGCAGGCTGCCAAAAGCTCGCTGGAACGACAAAAATCGAGACTTGTGCAAAGAGCGAAACGGCTGCGACCCACGATTGAGCGACAGGTGCGAGCAGAGATGCGACCCGTGCTCAAAGAGAAAACAAAGGCCGCAGCGGAAGCCGCGAAGCAGGCCGAGAAAAAACGCTCCGAGAGGTTGATGGCAGGCCAGCGGGAGAAGGTGGGGCGTCTCGAACAACGCTTGCGACAGATGGAGAAAGGAACAACGCCCCAAACGGAAGGACTGGAATACGAAGGACGCCTTGTTCACGCCCTGCAAAGAGAGTTTCCAAGCGATGAGATAAAACACGCTGGAAAGAACGGGGACGTTCTCCACACTATCCGATTCGAGCGAAAACAAATCGGTCTCATTGTGTATGAGTGTAAGAGAGTCCCGAAGGTCAAAACGCCACACATTGAGCAGACACGGCGGGCCAAAAATTCGAGAGAGGCAGACTTTGGCGTGTTGGTAACAACGGGCAAAAAGAAAGGATTTGATGGTATTGGAAGCGAGAGCGGCGTGCTTATTGTCACACCTCAAGGAGTCATACCGTTGGTTTCGCTCCTACGAAGCAATCTCGTAGAGCTGGATAAAGCGAAGGTAATCAAAGGTCAGAGGGCACTTGTGGCCAACCGCCTTGTGGAACACATCACGAGCCCACAGTTCAAGAACCCCATCCAAGACGTAATCCAACGTACGCGAGATTTGGAGGATACGATAAAGCAAGAGGCGAGAGAGCATGTCCGAACGTGGGAAAAACGCTGGTCACATTACCAAGCGATTTCTTGGGAGTCCGCCCTGCTCCAGAGGAACATGGAGCTTATCCTGCGCGGGAAACAGCCTGAACCTCTTCGCCCTCCAAAGCCTGCGCCTTTGGCATTGCCAGAATCAACAAAGTAGTCATGGGCGGCCTGTAGCACGATATGCTGGTTTGAATAACCCTTCGTTGCTGCGGCTCTGTTGCGGGAAGGTTGGCGGAGAACAGTGACTACGACGGACACCCACCTTGACGCAACAGAGCCCGCTCTGGCTTACCCGGGGCAGCCGTCGTTCTTCCAGACTTCCCACCAGGGGTGGTTGTAGTCCTCCCTCTGGTTAGGGCAGCGGTCCACCAGGTCGAGCCAGCCGTCGCCGTCGT
>JACQPP010000107.1 GCA_016207465.1 Methanobacteriota archaeon | reverse complement strand
GCTCCTGCCCCTGCGTAGCAACATCCCCGCCCTCGCCGAGCATGTCTTCGAGCGGGTGGACCCGGGGTTCGCCGCGCGGGCGAAGGAGTGGGGAGGGGGGGCCGTGGTCGGCGGGGAGAACTACGGGCAGGGCTCCAGCCGCGAGCACGCCGCCCTGTGCCCCATGGCCCTCGGGGTCGGCCTGGTGCTGGCGAAGTCCTTCGCCCGCATCCACCGCGCGAACTTGGTGAACTTCGGCATCCTCCCCCTCGCCCTCCAGGAGCCCGGCGATTACGATGACCTCCCCCAGGGGGCGGAGGTGGAGGTCCCGGACACCCGCCGGGTCCGCACCGAGGCGGTTCTCACTCTGCGGAACACCGCGAAGAACCGGGAGTTCCGGGCCAGGCACGGCCTCTCCCCCCGGGAGGTGGATGTGCTGCTGGCCGGGGGTCTGCTCAACTACATCCGCTCGGGGACCCCGGCGTGACCCGGCGATTCCGCTCATGGCCCAGGCCCGCATCCTCCTCCGGCAGGCCCCGGGGAGTTGGCCCGTCCGCGTGAACGATGCCCACCCGGACATCCACGTGGAGTGCATCGCCATCCAGGCCTTCCCCGACGGCTCGGTGCTCACGGTGAACCGGCTCCGGGGGCCCCGCTCCCAGATGCCGAAGGCCATCTCCCTGGTGGAGGGAGACCCCTCCGTGTCGGACTTCGCGGTCCTCCACCAGACCCCCGAGGAGGCCTGCATCAGTGCCCTCGCCCGCAACCTCCCCCAGGTGGCCGCCTACCTGCGGAGCGGCGTGGTCATCCAGCCCCCCTTTGTCCTCTGGGGGGGCAGGACACGGCTCACGGTGGTGGGCACCCGGGGGAACATCCGCGCCTTCCTCCAGCGCCTCGGCGAGGCGGGCCTGGAGCCCCGCCTCGAGTCCATCACCTCCGCCCCAGAGAGGGAGAAGGGGGAGCCCCTCACCTCCCGCCAGGAGCGGGCCATCCTCCACGCCCTCCGCCGGGGATACTACGATGTGCCCCGCCGCTGCGACCTGGAGGACCTCTCCCGCTCCCTCGGCCTCTCCCGCTCCGGCCTCTCCGAACTCCTCCGCCGGGGGGAGCGGAGGCTCATCGAGGCCCACGCGGGGCCCCGGCCATCCCCCCCGCCGGGGGCGGCGCCCGCGGAGAGGCGCCGCGCGAAGGCCCATACGTAATGGGCGAATCTTCACCTATGGCGACAGACGGAAGAATGGCAGATGTCCGGGGCCCCGCCGGGGGCCCCGTGGCGCAGAGTGGCTTCCTGGCCCACCTGGGGCTCCCCGGGGCTGTCTCCCTCCTCCTCTACGGGGCGGCCATCCTCTGGGTTCCCGGCGGCTCCTACGTGGACCCCCCGTTGCGGTTCGCGCTCTTCTCCTTCGGCTTCGTGGCCTGCCTGCTGGCGGCCCTGGTGGCCCTCCGCTCCTTCCTGCGCAACGGCGAGGCGGGGGTCCTCCGCATCGGCATGGGGCTCCTGCTCGCCGGGCTCTTCGAGCTCGCCTCCGGCATCTCGACCCCCGGGCTCCCCGTGGACCCCCTGGGGCCGAGCGTCGAGAAGGCCCTCATCTACCGGGTGGGGGCGGGGGTGGCGGGTCCCCTCTGGCTCCTGTGGGGATTCCGCTCTCCCTGCTCCACCCTCCCAGGGAAGTTCCGACGGAGGGCACTCCTCCGGGAGGGGGCCCTGGCGGCCATGGTGGTCTCCGGCGCTGTCCTGGCGGCCCAGTTCCACCTCCACGGCCACCTCCACCACCTCTACGAGGAGGGGCGTGGCCCCACCCCCCTGGTGTCCCTGGTGGTCTATGCGGCGAGCCTGCTGTTCCTCCTCGCCGCCATCCAGAGCCACCGGGTCCACCGGCTCACGGGGGACCATCTCTTCGGCCTCATGGCCTCGGCGCTGGCCGTCCGGGGCATGGCGGACCTGGGCCCTGCCATCGGGGGACCCCTCTGGGGGCCGGTGGGCTGGGCCTCCCGGGGGCTCCAGGCGGGCTCCAATGTTCTCCTGCTCGCCGCCTTCCTCCATCACGCGACCCTGGAGCGCCGCCCGATGAACCTCTGCCCCGCTCCCGAGAACCACCGGGAGGGGGACCCCTGCCAGGACCTGAAGCCGGGCCGCGTCTACCTGGTCCCCGAGGCCCACCCCCGGGAGAGCCTCCGGCTCTTCCGGGACATGGTGACCCACGGCACCCCGGGGCTCTACATCTCCCCCCGGGCCCCGGAGCGGGTGAGGGAGGAGACCGGCCTGGAGAAGACCCCCCTCCTGTGGCTCACGGAGAGGAGAATCCCCGGCCGGGAGGACGCCATCCCCGCCAGCGACCTCGCCCTCCTGGTCCACACCATAGAGCAGTTCACCCGGCAGGTCAAGAGGGGGTGCGTCTTCCTGGAGGGACTCGAATACCTCGTCTCGGTGAACGGCTTCCCCGCCGTCCTGCGGACGGTGGACGCCCTGCGGGACGTGGTCTCCACATCCGACGAGCGCCTCCTCCTCCCCCTCGACCCCCGGACGCTGGAGGCGCGGGACTACGCCCGGCTCCAGAGGTTCCTGGAGGTCCTGAAACCCCCGGAGGAAGAGCATGGCGGATAGGCCCTCCCCCAGAGGGGAGAGACGCCGGCTGCTCCTCTCCCTGGGGGCCAGCCTGGCCATCCTGGCGGTGGTGGTGGTCGCCGTGGTGGTGCTGGTCCGCCTCGCCGCCCCCCCGCCCCCGGCGCCGGTGTTCACCGGCCCCGAGGCGGTGCAGAGGGAGCGGGCCACCCACAGCCTCCTCATCGTCCTCGCCGTCCCCTTCGACCTCTGGTCCCCCCAGTATGCGGGGCCCGACCCCGCCCTGGTGGACCCGTGGTATGCGGCCCACCCGGCGGAGTGGTTCCGGGGGACCCTGGCCCCCGCCCTGCGGGACTACTTCCGCAACCTCACCTACGGGAGATACACCCTGGGGATTGACGTGGCGGGGTGGCACAGGCTCCCCCGCCCCCGCCGGGTCCCCGGCCAGGTCTCCTACGCAGACAGCCGGGAACTGGAAATCCGCGACGTCCTGGAGGCCGCCCAGAGGGAGAAAACCAACCCCTTCTCCTACGACTTCGTCGTGGTGGTGGACCCCACGAGCCCCTTCGACCCCCGCTTCCAGCAGGACTGGAACGCGGCCCAGGGGGTGGCCTCATTCCACCCCTGGAGCTACCGGGCCGTCAACTCGGTCCTCACCGGCGTCTACTACTCGGGGAACGGCTACGAGGGGGACCCCCTGGTCCTGCTCCTGCGGGGGCTCGCCCACGAGCTGAGCCACGCCCTCGACTACCGCCTCCACGGCCGCCAGGAACTCTACGACAACCTGGGGGACCGCTGGGACGTGATGGGACCCCTCTACGGGGGCAACCCCCCCTACAGCCCGCCCAACGAGAGAATCCTCCTCGACTCCCGCCTCTCCCCCTTGGGCCCCTTCGGGCAGACGGTGCGCCTGGAGCCCCGGGAGAACGGCCCCGGGAGGGCCCGGGAGTTCTCCGTGGGCAACGACCGCTTCACACTGGAGCACCGGCGGGTCTGCATCCCGCGCTCCTTCGACGAGGACCACCCCTGTGTCCTCCTCTGGCACGAACTCGGGGGACCCAACCAGAGGGGCCTCGAGCCCGGCGGCCACTGGGATGTCCCCGGGGAATACCCATCCTACGGCCTCACCGTCACAGTGTCCAGCCTGGAGCCCGCCGGGGCCAACGTGAGCGTCACCGTCCGAGTGGCCCGCTGACAACCACGCCAACAGGTTGGCCCGACAAACCTATTTAGGGGAGCGGCCTCGCTTCCAAGATGGAGAATTCCGGGGGACGCCAATGGCCATCGCGCAAGTCCAACTGAGACTCCCCCCGGACCTCTGGATATCCCGGCTCCACGAGACCCACCCCCACCTCCACCTGGAGGTGGTGGCATTCCAGGCCTTCGAGAACAACTCCATCCTCTCGGTAGTCCACCTGGAGGGAGCAGGGGCGGGGGACCTGCCGGGCGCCCTCCGGGAGGACCCCTCGGTGTCCAGCGCCACCGTGCTCTTCGAGGCCCCCCGCGAGGCCTGCATCAGCATCCTCACCCGCAATCTCCCCCAGGCCGGCGCCTACCTCCATAGCGGAGTCGTCGCCCAGACCCCCTTCGCCATCTCCGAGGGGACTGCCCGAATCAACTTCATCGGCCCCAAGGAGCGCATCCAGTCCCTCATCCGGGCCTTCGACACGATGGAGATGGACCCCCGCCTCCTCTCCATCCGCACCACCCGGCAACCCGCCCCCCCGAGACCCCTCACCTCCCACCAGGAGCGGGTCGTCCTCTACGCCCTCCGCCGGGGATACTACGATGTGCCCCGCCGGGCCGACCTCAAGGACCTCTCCCGCACCCTCGGCCTCTCCCGCTCCGGCCTCTCCGAATTGCTCCGCCGGGGGGAGCGGAGGCTCATCGAGGGATACTCCGAGACCCGGGGAAACGGCTGGGGAAACAAGGGATAAAGAAGAGGGAGGGGGGTCCCACCCAGAGCCTCTCACAACAGGGGCAGGTTCCCCCTCTCATCCATCACGGGGCTGGAGAACCGGAAAGGGATATCGTATGGACATTATGTAGAGCGCCGGGGGACCCCCCGTTTCTGCGTTTTTTCCTCTTTCAGAGAAAAGAAAAATCAGTCGTATACCACGACGCGGTCTGCGTCGCGGACGATGGCCACCAGGTCGCTGATGGAGGAGAGGATGCACCCGTCGCGGCCGTCGGTGGTGCGGAGGCCGATGCAGGTCCCGCAGGTGTAGACCCTGCCGTCGGTGTCAATGAACTCCTGGAGTTCCCCGGGGATGTCATACTTGGGGCTCCGGAGGCCGGCGAGTTCGAGGCCGTCGCCGATGACGAACATCTTCACCGCGCGGCCCCGGCGGACCTCCTCGTTGCCGTCCCGAAGGGCGCGGTGGACCCGGCCGACGCGGGAAGTGGAGAGGAGGACGGCCACCCGGCGAGGCACGATGGGAGGAGGGGTGGGCCACCCGCCGGCTCCGGCCTCATCGTCGCCCAGCAGGTACCCGGCGAGGTCGCGGGAGATATGGGATTGGGAGATTGTCGCCACGGGAGTCCACCCTGGGAGAAAGGTCTCCCGGCACTCGGTTCAAACCTCCCTACACATTTTACTGTTATCTACAGAGAATATGACCAGAACCGAGATAGCGGTTCTCCCGAGAGGGGCCATTGATGGGGCAGACCATCGCGGAGAAGATTCTCTCCTCCCACGGGGGCCGGGAGTCGGTGTCGCCGGGGGAGATTGTGGACTGCCGGGTGGACCTGGCCATGGGCCACATCGCCATGGCCCGGGTGGCCGCGAACTTCGCCATGTTCCCCCGGGAGCTCCGGCGGGTGTGGGACCCCGAGCGGGTCATCGCCCTGGAGGACCACTTCGCCCCGGCGCCGGACGAGCGGTGGGCCATGGCCCAGAAAATCATCCGGGACTTCGCCCGCCAGATGGGATTGAAGCACTTCTACGACGTGAAGGCGGGCATCTGCCACCAGGTGCTCCCCGAGCGGGGCCACATCCTCCCCGGGATGCTGGTGGTGGGCACCGACAGCCACACCACCTCCTATGGAGCCCTGGGGGCGGCGGGCACGGGCATCGGGTACACCGAGATGACCTGGGTGCTGGTGAAGGGGCGGCTCTGGTTCCGGGTCCCCCAGTCCATCCGCTTCGACATCACCGGCCCCCTGCCCGCCGGGGTCTATTCGAAGGACCTGATGCTCCACCTCCTCGGCAGGTTCGGGACGGAGGCGGCCCAGTACAAATCCATGGAACTCCACGGCTCCGCCATCCGGGCCATGGACATCTCGGAGCGCATGACCCTGAGCAACATGAGCCTGGAGATGGGGGCCAAGTTCGGGTTCACCCTCCCCGACTCCAAGGTGGAGGACTACGTGCGCAACCGGAGCCGGGAGCCCTTCACCCTGGTCACGCCGGACGGCGACGCCCGCTACGAGGCGGTCCACCCGGTGGACGCCCGTGGGCTGGAGCCCCAGGTGGCCTGCCCCCACAGCCCCGGCAACGTCAAGCCCGTCTCCCAGGTGGCCGGCACCCCGGTGCACCAGGCGTTCCTGGGCTCCTGCACCAACGGCCGCCTCGAGGACCTCCGGGTGGCCGCCCGCATCCTGGAGGGCCACACCGTCCACCCCGACACCCGCCTCCTGGTCTCCCCGGCCTCGGCCCGCGTCTACCGGGACGCCATCGGCGAGGGCATCATCTCCACCCTCCTCGACGCGGAGGCCCTCGTCATGAACCCGGGGTGCGGCCCCTGCTTCGGGGCCCACATGGGCCTCCTCGCCCCCGGCGAGAAATGCATCAGCACGGGCAACCGCAACTTCAAGGGACGGATGGGCGCGGAGAGCGCGGAGGTCTATCTCGCCTCCCCGGCCACGGTGGCCGCCAGCGCGGTGCGGGGGAAAATCACCGACCCCCGGGAATTCCAATGAAAGAACTGAAACTCAAGGGGAAGGTGTGGGTCTTCGGGGACGACATTGACACCGACATCATCACCCCGGGCAAGTTCCTCTCGAACCCCAAGGAGCTGGCGGAGCACGCCATGGCCCCCGCCGACAAGTCCTTCGCCAAGGGGGTGAAGCCGGGGGACATCGTGGTGGCGGGGCGCAACTTCGGCTGCGGCTCCAGCCGAGAGACCGCCCCGGAAGTCCTCCAGATGCTCAAGGTGGGAGGGGTGGTCGCGGAGGGATTCGCACGCATCTTCTTCCGCAACAGCATCGCCATCGGCTTCCCCCTCCTGGAGTGCCCGGGGGTCCACGCGGCCTTCCAGGGGGGACAGGAGGCCGAGATAGACCTGGAGAAGGGGACCATTCGCAACCTCGCCACCGGCGCCGCCCTCCATGGCCGCCCCCTGGACCCCATGCTCCTCCAGAGCATCCGGGAGGGGGGCATGATGGAGGTCCTCCGCCGGGAGCTGCGGGAGAAGGCCAAGGCCCTCCGCCCCCCGGCGGCCCCATGAGTTCCGTGGAGCGGGTGCGGCAGAAGCGGGCCGAGGGACGCGCCTCCCCCGGCGATTTTTCCCTCCTCCTGGAGGCCCTGGCGGAACTCCAGGCGGACCACCTCCGCCCCGCCCTGCGGGAGGCCGGGGACATCGAGGTGGACATCGAGGTGGAGGGACACCCGGGGGTCCACCACATCCAAATCCGGGGGGGACACCTCCTCACCGACCCGGGCCCCCTGGGAAGATGCACTCGGGTGGTCCTCTCCCCGGAGGCGGCCGCGAACATGGTGGCCCACCACTCCGGCGGAGTCCTCTTCCACGCCTTCACCACCGGGGGGCTCCGCGTCCAGGGGGACCCCGCCCCGCTGATGGCCCTCATCCCCATCCTCGACGCCGCCCACCCCCACCTCGGGGGGGGAAGCCTCTTCGAGTTCTGACATGATCTCAGTGACTCGTCTCTACCTGGGGGTCGAGACCCCCGGGGACCGCCTCCGCTATGGCCGCGGCAGCGGCGACCGCCCCGCGGCGAAGTCCGCGGGCCAGCGCCGCCCGGTGGTGGTGTGGAACCTCACCCGCGGCTGCAACCTCCAATGCGTCCACTGCTACAGCGACTCCCGCGCGCAGAAATACCCCGGGGAACTCACCCCGGAGGAGGCCCGAGGGGTGGTGGACGACCTCGCAGGGTTCGGTGTCCCCGCCCTCCTCTTCTCCGGCGGCGAGCCCCTCCTCCGCAGGGACATCTGCGCCCTGGCCCGCCACGCCCGCAGCCTGGGGCTCCGGTGCACCCTCTCCACCAACGGGACCCTCATCACCCCCCAGGTGGCCCGCCGCCTCAAGCGCTCCGGCTTCACCTATGTGGGCATCTCCCTCGACTCCATCGGGGAGCAGAACGACCTCTTCCGGGGAAAGAAGGGGGCCTACGAGGCCGCCCTCCAGGGAATCCGCAACTGCATCGCCGCCGGACAGAAGGTGGGGCTCCGGATGACCCTCACCCGCTGGAACGCGGCCGCCCTCCCCTCCATCTTCGACCTCATCGAGCGCGAGTCCATCCCCCGGGCCTGCTTCTACCACCTGGTCTACACCGGCCGCGGGAGCCAGATGCGGGTGGACGACCTCTCCCCCAGGGAGACGCGGAGGGCCATGGACACCATCCTGGAGCGCACCCGCGATATGCACCGGCGGGGACACACCAAGGACATCCTCACCGTGGACAACCCGGTGGACGGCCCCTACCTCCACCAGAGGCTCCTCCGGGAGGACCCCCGCCGGGCCCGGGAGGCCCTCCGGCTGCTCCGGTGGAACCGGGGGGCCCACCACGGCACCGGCACCGGCATTGGCTGCATTGACCCCCAGGGCAGCGTCCACCCCGACCAGTTCTGGCAGAGCCGGACCCTCGGCAACGTCCGGGAGCGCCCCTTCAGCGAAATCTGGAGCGACACCTCCAACCCCCTCCTCCGCGCCCTCCGGGGCCGCCGCCGGCCCCGGGGGAGGTGCGCGGGGTGCCGCCACTGGGACATCTGCGGCGGGGGCTTCCGGGCCCGCGCCGAGGCCGCCACCGGAGACCCCTGGGCCCCCGACCCCGCCTGCTACCTCACCGACGAAGAAATCGGAGCCGCATGACGACGAATCCGCAGATTACACAGATGACGCAGATGAAAGAAACAGATAGAAGAATCTGTGAAATCTGCGCCATCTGCGGATAACAACACCATGGTCCGAGACCGCTACGAGTACCAGACCTGCCCCAAGTGCCACACCTGCATCATCACCCCCGAGCCCCACTACCGGCCCCTCTGCCCCATCCACGAGGAATACGGCTTCGCCTCCCACTCCGGCTCCGGCCTCCTCAAGATGGGCCGCGGCCTCCTCGAGAAACACATCACCCTGGAGGAGGCCGCCCCCCTCGCCTACACCTGCCTCCTCTGCATGGCCTGCCACCGCTGCCCCATGGGGGCCAAGCCCAGCGAAATCGCCCTCGAAGTCCGCCGCGAGGCCTGGGGACAGGGCCATGTCCCGCCGGGGCTGAAAGGCGCGGTGGAGAACGTGGTGGCCCACGGCAACCCCTGGAGCCAGCACGGCGGCCGCTGGAGCGATGGAATCGAGTCCACGCCGGGAGCCAAGGTCCTCTACTTCGCCGGCTGCGTCTCCCCCTTCCGCCCCGAGCTGAAGCGGGCGGCACGCAACTGGGCCCAACTTCTCCGCGCCGCCGGGGTCGAATTCCAAGTGCTCCCCGAGGAGAACTGCTGCGGCCTCCCCATGCTCCAGGCCGGGGCCGCCCAGGAATTCACCCAATGGGCCCGGGACAACATCGAGAGATACAAGGGACTGGGAGTGGAGACCCTGGTCACCTCCTGCTCCTGCTGCCACCGGGTCTACGGCCAGGCCTACCCCCGCGTGGCCCCCGATGGACCCCGGGTGCTCCACGCCAGCGAACTCCTCCTCGAACAGGCCCGCAAAGGGGCCCTCCGGTTCCAGAGGGAAAACGGGGCCACGGCCACCCTCCACGACTCCTGCCAGTCCGCGCGGGCCATGGGGCTCACCGGGGCCCCCCGGGAACTCCTCCAGGCGGCGGGCGTGCGGCTGGTGGAGATGGGCCGCAGCCAGGGGGACACCTGGTGCTGCGGCGCCGGCGGAGGGGTCCTCTACAGCGACCCCGAGCTCGCCCTCGCCACCGCCCACCGCAGGCTCGAAGAGGCCCAGGGGAGCGGCGCCGACTGCCTGGCGGTCACCTGCCCCTTCTGCCTCGTCGCCCTCGGAGACGCCGCCGGGGAGAACCCCGGCTCCCCCCGGGTGGTCGAAATCTCCGACCTGCTGGTCGAGCGCCTCGCCTGAACCCATTGCACCGGGTGCATCCCCTCCGGCTCTCCGCAGAACCTGCAATCTACGGATATGCATGGATTATCCATGGGGAACCTCCTTGTGGACCCGCCCTCATGGTAGAAGCGAGGCGCGGGGCCAACACCATCCGCGTTGGAAACTCGCGCTCCAAGGGGCCGCCAGTGCTCTTCCCCCATACCGCGAGACGGTGGCCCCAGGGGTGGGCGTCCCGGTAAGTCCGGGTCCACCGGACCCCTCGCGGGCCCCTCCATATGGAAACCGGGTCCCGGCAGGGATACGCCCACCCCAAATCCCTTTTCTTTCTTTTGCCACGCGCGGCCTGCGGGCCGCGCTAACGTCGGACTTCGCGTTGTGCTTCGCAAAACGCGAAGTCCGACTGCAAAAGAAAGAAAAGCGATTTCATTCGGAAAAACTCGCGGACTTCGTCCGCTCGCCAGGCGGCTCCCGGTGGACCCGCCTGGGAAAGAAATTTCCGGATGCGTTCAGAACGTAGACAGCACGCCGCGGCCGCGGCTGCGGCAGTCTGGACAGTAGCGGGCGAGGGCGGGGGCGAGGAGGTCGCCGTCGAGGTCGTCCACTTGGAAGGGGGCGCGGAGGAAGGCGTCGAGTTTCTCCTTTCCGGCGACGGGGCCGAGGGAACGGATGAGGTGGTGGGCCACCTCCATCTGGACGACGCGGT
>JACQPP010000105.1 GCA_016207465.1 Methanobacteriota archaeon | reverse complement strand
CGGGGCCGCTCCCAGACTTGGAGGGGGACGCGCACGTTCAGAGGACCATGGCGTAGTCCCGCTCGGGGAGGTATTCCACGAGGGACTCGGCGGGGTCGATTCCCTTCTCAGAGAGGGCCTTGAGGAGGCGCTTGAGGTCCCGGTCCACTCCTACGATGTGCCCCCCTTTGATGGCCACGTAGTGGCCCGGGTGGCTCTTGCGCAGCCCCGCGTAGTGGGATGCGAGCCACCGGGAGTCATCCGACAGTTCCTTGAGGGACGTTTCCACGTCGGCTTCCATGGTGAGGGTCACCGCAGGCGGGGAATCTGGTCGAAGAATCCGCGGAAATCGGCCTCGTAGAGTTTGAGTGTCTCGGTGAGCCGTTCCACGTCAATGTGAATCGGGTTTGTGGCCGGGAGGGTCAGAAGGGAGGGGTTTGGGGATTCCGACTCCAGTTCGCGCTTCATCAACTCGACCTTGTCCGTGGCGGTTATAAATATTCCTTCCGGCAATCGAGGCCGTGTGGAGGGGTGTCCCCGGGGGTTTCTTTTGCAGGGGTGGGGGTCTAGCCGTTTTTGCCGCAAACTATATGAGGACACACCGCCCATTAGCCAAAAAGCCTTCCTCTGATACCGGTTTTCCATTTGTGAACTGAACTTACGGCCCCCCTCCCGACCTGTCCATTGTACCCGGCCTTGCCCTCGCCGTGGGGGATGCGCCACGGGCACAGGGTCAGGCCCGGGTCCCCCGTTTGTCCTTCACGTAGCTCTGAATCATGAACTCCTTGAGGCTCCCGGGGTCGTCCACGTAGGCGATGGTGGCGTTGCCGTTGAGGTTGGCCATCTCCTGGCATAGGCGGCGGAGGCCTGGGTGGGTGTTGAGCATGACGACGACGAGGCGGATGTCTTCGAGGCCGAGGCGGAGGCTGCCGCGGAGGGCGGATTCGGCGGGGGTCATCTGGGGGTAGGAGGAGGCGGTGGGCCAGCCATCTGTGATGAGGACGACGTTCTTGTTGCCGTCGGCCCCTTCGAGGAGTTCGCGGGAGAAGTCGAGGGCGAGGCCGATGTCGGTCCAGCCCCCGGTGCGGCTGCCGAGGCTGGCGATTTCGCCGGATTTGAGGGGGTGGGGCTCGTGGTCGTAGGCGATGATGTGGAGCTCGTCGTCCTTGTATTCGGTCTCCAGGAGTTCCCGCAGGCCCAGGGCGGCTTTGATGGCCCCCTTGATCTTGTCCTGGCTCCAGGACATGCTGGTGGATTTGTCGATGGCGATGACGGTGGAGGCCTTGGCCTTGTGGATGGGGATGCGGACGCGGAAGTCGTCGGTCTCGAAGTCCATCCCGGCGGGGTCGCGGCGGGCGGTCTTGAGGAGGGTCTCCTGGAGGTCGAGGGCGTCGTAGGGGTGCTGCCACTCGTCGTAGTCGGTGAGGAGGTGGCTGGGGTAGGTCCCGACGCCCCCCTCGTAGACCTCGTGGGAGCCGATGTCCACCTTCTCCAGGCGGGAGAAGACGTCGTCGAGGACCCGCTCGGCAATCATCTTCTCCCCCTTGGGGGAGAAGAGGGGGTCCTGGAATGAGTCCTCCATGTATCCCTCGCGCTCGAACTCCTCCATGAGCTGGTCCTGGAAGTGCTCCATGAGCTCTTTGGCGTCGAGGTCGTCGGCGCTGAGCTGGCGCTGGCGGAGGCGGCGCACGAGCTCCCGCCAGGCCTTCTGCTTGGCGGAGTCCACGTTCTTGTGGTCTTGGCTGTGGCGGTCGCTGCTGGAGAAGTAGGGGTAGAAGTAGTTCATCATGTCCATGTAGCGGTTGGCCTCGGATTTGCCGGCCTGGTATTTGCGCCACTCGTCCTCGTTCATGAACTTCTTGAGGAAGTCTTCCAGGTCCATGGTCTGCTGGCCGGACTCGGGCATGTTCTCGCGGTCGAACATGCCGTACATGAGGTCCTTCATCATGTCCCCTCCCAGCAGCTTGGAGAGGGATTCTTTCTCCTCGCAGAGGGCGCACTTGGGCTTCGCCATGGGGTCTGTATAGGACGTTGGGTGTTTTATGGATAAATTTTCGGGGCAATAGGCCCCGAAAACTTGTCCAGAATTCACGCCTCTTCGACGGGGCGTCCCTCGCCGTTGCCGTTGGGGGTGAGGCGGTAGCCGCCGTCGTGGCGCTCCAGGTGGTGGCTGCAGCGGGCCACGGCCTCGAAGAGGATTTCGGCGGCGGAGGCGTAGAACTCCTCCTGCTTGCCGGCCATCTCCTTGAGGAGGGCGCCGAGGAGGGGCTTGGCCTTCATTCGGGCGGCGGTCTCGGGGGTGAGGCGGAGGGCGCCGTCCTTGGCGAGGCTGCGGACCTCGGCCATGAACTTCTCGAACTTGTCCTCGGGGACCTTCTCGTAGTATTTGCGGCAGGCGGTCTCGATGGCCTTTTCCACGAGTTTCTCGATGATGCGCTCCTTGGGCTCCCGGGTGCCGTATCCTACTTCGAGTCGTCCCCGGAGGGCGAGCTGGATGACCTCGTATCGCTCCCCGTAGTCGGCGAGGGAGGGGGCCTCGCGGCCCTGGAGCTGGGCCTGGGATTTGACGTGGTCGTAGAGCTTGATGGTGGCGCGGCAGGAGGGCTCGGAGTCGATGACGCGGGCCAGCTCGCTCTCCTCCTTGTCGCGGGCGAGGCGCACCGCTCCGGCCAGTATCTCCATGTGCCAGGGGGGCATCCGGGGGTCCTCCCCGCGGACCCGGGCGAGGTACATGTTGCGGCGGCCGATTTCCATCTCCTGCTCGAGGGTCTCCGGGGGGCCGATTTCGACCTCTTCCATGCGGTCCAGGAGGGGCTCCTTGATGGGGTTGGTCCCCCGGTAGTTGGCGGGGTTGGTGGCGGCGATTTCGATGGCGTCAATGCGGAAGGGGATGACGTCCCCCTCGGTGGTGGTCACCTGCCCCTCCTCGAAGAGCTCGTGGAGGAGGGTCTGGAGGCTGGAGGGGATGGCCCCCAGTTCATCGTAGTATCCGATGCCCCGGTTCGCCTTGAGGGCCCGGCCGGGGATGAAGACCTCGGGGTGGTCGAGGTCGAAGCCCTCGCGGATTTTCTGGATGGAGATGCCCCCCAGCAGTTGCCGGGTGGTGAGCTGGGGGTCGCCGGGGATGCGCATCCACACCCGGGGAACCCAGGTGACCTCCACCTTCTCGTCCTGGAGGACCTTGCGCTTGCAGGAGAAGCAGGAGGGGTGGGTGGGGTCGTCGTAGATTTTGCACCCCTGGACCGCCAGGAGTTTCTCGGGGAGGAGTTTCGACACCTCCTTGGAGAAGGTGGTCTTCCCGTATCCCTTCCTCCCCTTGAAGAGGATGGCGGAGCCCGAGAGGAGGGCGTTTTTCACCATGGCCTTCTCCTGGCTCTTGCCCACCACCCCGGGGAAGGGGTCCTCCCCCTTCTTGTGGAGTTCCAGGATTCTCTCCCGGAGGTAGTCGGAGGCGGTCTTCCCGTGGTAGGCCCGGTAGGGGTCGTCCCAGATGTCCGCCTCCTTGCCGTGGAAGAGGAAGGCGGGGGCGTTCTTCTCGTCCACCCGCACGTCCCCCAGGAGGCCGTCGAGTTCCGATTCGCCTGGCTTCACCATGGTATCCGACCTTTCGGAGTCCACTCCCGCGTTTATAAAATTTCCCCATACCCCCAGTGGAAATGGGGGTCAGACGCCCCGGCGGTCCCCCCAGAGGACCTTGTGGAGCTGGATTCCGTAGCGGGCCCGGGGGAACTCCATCTTGACCCGCTCGGTGAACTCGTAGGCGGAGGTGGAGTCCTTCTGGAGGATGAGGTTGTCCAGGTGGCTCCACTCGCGGGCGAACTCGATGTCCTCCGGGGTCCCCACCACAATCTTGAACTGGGCCTTCCGGGGGTAGCGCTCCACGATGGCCCGGAGGACCCGGAGGTTGGGGGCCACGCCGCTGCTGGGGCCCTTGATGTCGCAGGAGATGAAGTCCACCCGGTCCATGACGCGGGTCTCCAGGAGTTGTCCGCTGGTCTCCAGGTTCACCCAGTAGCCCGCCTCCTTCAGCATCCCGACAAGGCGGTGGATGTCCTGCTCCAGGGGCTCCCCCCCGGTCACCGACACCCGTCTCCCGGGGAAGGCGGCGATGCGCCCGAGGACCTCCTCCTCCGGCATCTGCAGGCTCTCGGGGGCCTCCTCGGGCCAGGTGTATTTGGTGTCGCACCACTGGCAGCCGATGGTGCACCCCTGGAGGCGAACGAAAATCATGGGGAGCCCCAGGTGGAGCCCCTCCCCCTCCAGGGAGTAGAATATCTCCGAAACGACCAGGCTCATCGCACCGGGTCCTCGATGCCCGCCTCGCGGAACCCCTTCAGCCGCAGGAGGCAGGAGTCGCACCGCCCGCAGGCCCGCCGGCCCCCGGCGTAGCAGGACCAGGTGTCCCCCAGGGGGACCCCGAGCCTGGCTCCCGCCCGGACAATCTGGGCCTTGCTCATCCGAAGGAGCGGGGCCAGGATGCGCAGGGGACGCCCCTCCGCCCCGCTCCGGGAGCCCAAGGCGAGGGCCCGCTCCAGGGCCCGGTAGTATTCGGGCCGGCAGTCGGGATAGTGGCTGTAGTCAATCGCATTGGCGCCGATGACGAGTCCCCGCGCCCCCTGGACCTCGGCGTGGGCGGCCGCCAGCGCGAGGAGGATGGTGTTGCGGAGGGGCACATAGGAGTTGGGGATTCGGGGGTCCCGGAGGATGGCCCCGGCCGAGCCGCGCTCCTCCAGGGCCGCCCGGGTCGTGAGCGCACTTCCCCCAATCTGCCGCAGGTCCACCCGCAGAGTCCTGTGGGGTGCGCGGAGCCAGCGGGCCACCCGGCGGGCGGACTCCAGTTCGCGGCGGTGGCGCTGGCCGTAGTCGAAGGAGAGGGCCCCCAGCCTCCACCCGGCCCGGCGGGCCATGGCGGCGGCCACCGCCGAGTCCAGCCCCCCCGAGACCAGGGCAATCGCGCGGTGTCCCTTGGGCGCCGCGGGGAGGCTCATCGGAGCCGCCCCCCCGCGAGTTCCTCGAAGACCCGCCGCATGGGGTGGAGGGCCCGCAGGGCGCTCTCCGGCAGATGGCATCCGCACCCCCGGCAGCGGGGGCACTGGAGCCACGAGCACTTGGGACAGAACCGGCCCCGGCTGGCCTCGAATTTCTCCCCGCAGGAGAAGCAGTAGATGGAGGGGTCCCCCAGGAACCCCAGGTAGTTCTCCACCAGCCGGGAGAGGGGAATCCTCCGCTCCCGGGAGGCCCGGCGGGCCCGCCGGAGGACCCGGGGCTCCACCGTGACCGTGAGACGCGCCTTGTTCATGGGGGCGGGTATGAACGAGTATGTATTTATGCTTTCTCCGGGGTCCCCCGGTGAGCCGGAGGGCCAGGAGCGGGTAGAGGAGGAACAGGAGCCCCATGGCCGCGATGGCGGCGGGGATTCCTCCGCCGAGGAGGATGGCGAGGGCCACCCCGACGCCTCCGAGGCCCCGGCCGGTGTTGAGGAACAACTCGCGGAGGAGGATGGCCCGGGGGACCCCCTGGACGTTCTCGAGGATGGCGGTGGTGGTGAAGGGCGCGGCGAGGTTTCCGGCGAAGGAGACGAGTCCGTTGAGGAGGGCCCACCCGGCGATGTCCCGGGTGAGGCCGGTGGCGAGGGTGGCCAGGGCGAGGAGGAGGGTGGTTCCCACGAGGAGGCCGCGGCGGCGGTGAAGGTGGTCGCTGAGCCAGGCGACGAGGAGGCTGGCGAGGGCCCCGGAGACTCCGAAGAGGGAGAGCAGCGCCCCGTAGTCCCGGGGCCGGTCCAGGTAGGCCAGGCTGTGGAGGGGCACGGCCACCCACATGACCCCCTGCCAGGCGCCCTCCAGGAGCAGGAGGGGGGCGACCCGCTCCCTCCAGGCGCCCCTGCTCGGCCCGACCCGAACGTTCTCGGATGTGGGCTCCGTCGCGGTCGGGCCTCGGAGGCCTCCGCGGATGTCCACGGGCTTTTCCGGCTGGAGGCGGGTGGCGAGGAGTGCGGCCCCGGCAACCAGGAGGGCCCCGGCGGCGAGGATGGACTCATATCCGCCGGTGCGGGCCACGGTGGCCCCCGCCATTCCGGGGAGGAGGGCGCCGAGGATGGGCCAGGCGAGGAAGAGGACGCCGGCGGAGAGGGCCATGTGGTCGCGGGAGACATGGGAGAAGTAGCGGGTGTTGAAGGGGACCCAGAAGAGGACCACGTAGGCGGCGAAGATGCTGGACACCAGGAAGAGGGGCCCCGGGGCCGTGGCGAGGAGGAGCAGGGGGAAGAGGAGGGCGCGGAGGAGGAGGCCCCCGGCCATGGAGCCCCGGCCGGGGAGCCGCGGGATGAGGAGGAGCAGCACCGCCCCCATGCCGAATATGTGGGCGTGGTAGAGGGCCAGGAGGTGGGGGGGATGGCCGGCCTCGCGGGTGAGGTAGAGGAACTGGAGGCTCCAGCCGTAGCCCATGCCGGCGGCCAGGAGGAGCTGGACCAGGTAGAGGCGTCCCACCTCCCCGCCGACGGCCCGTCCCACCCGGGCGAGGCCGGGGGCCCACGCGGCCAGGGAGTGCTCGTGGAGGGAGACCATTCCCGGGGGCTACTTGATGAAGTTGTTCCAGGCGCCCACCATGGACTTCCCCAGCACCCAGAAGTAGCCGAGGAGCCCCAGCGTCACCAGGAGGCTGCCCGTCCAGAGCCCGCCAATCCCCTGGAGGAACACCATCAGCGTGCCCGCCAGCACCACGAGCCCGAAGAGCCCCCAGCCCACGTAGTACGGGTCCGCCATTATTGTCTCTCGCTACCGGTCGCAAAGAGGAGAGATAAAGGTTGCGGGGAGACCCCCCGGTGTGTGTTTTCGCGTGCCTCTATGGCGCGAGGCCGCGGTAGCGTCCCTTGTGGAAGAGGAGCGGGGGCTTGTCCTGCCAGGTGGCGAGGTCCTCCACGAGTCCCACGAAGATGGAGTGGTCCCCGCCGTCGTGGACCGCCACCACCCGGCAGTCCGCGTAGGCCAGGGAGCCCTCGATGAGGGGGGCCCCGGTCACCCCGGTGGCGGTCCGCAGCCCATCGAAGCGGGTCGCCTCCTGGGCCTTGTCCGCGAACTTCCGCGAGACCTCCTCCTGGTCTGCGGCCAGGATGTTCACCGCGAAGATGCGGCTCCGGGTGAGCATCGGGTGGGCGGTGGTCTTCTTGTCCACGCACACCAGCACCAGGGGGGGCTCCAGGGAGAGGCTGGTGAAGGAGTTGGCCGTGAACCCGTGGGGCTTCCCCTCCAGCCGCGTGGTGACCACCGTGACCCCGGTGGCGAAGGCCCCCATGGCGCGCCGGAAATCCTGGGAGGTGAATGGCATCTCTTTCTTCCCCGCTCGCACCGCTCGCGGGGAAAAAAGATAAAGGTTCCCCGGGTCGCCCAATGTTTATATCCACCCTGCCCCCATCTCCTCCTGCCCATGCCGCTGTTCACCCGGGACGACTACTCGAAAGTCCTGGAGACCTCTCCAATCAAGGGGCAGGACGAGCCCATCCTGAAGGCCCTCCGCTACATCAACCTGGGCTACCCGGTGATGTTCTACGGCCCCGCCGGAAACGGCAAGTCCACGGTGGCGAGCCACATCCTCAGCTACCTCGGCAAGGAGTGGCTGAAGATTGAGGCCACCGAGGGGATGACCGAGTACCACGTCATCGGGGGCTTCCACCCCCTCTCCATGAGCGCCGACGCCGAGCGCTCCAAGGAGTTCCTCTACAAGGACGGGGTGGTCTCCCGGGCCATGCTGGAAGGCAAGAACCTGCTCATCGATGAGTTCACCCGGGCCCCATCCAGCGCCTACAGCGGCCTCTTCCTCCTGCTCTCCTTCGGCGAGCTCCCCCTCGAGTACCGCCAGCAGGTCATCAAGAAGCCCCCCGACTGGGTCCTCATCGCCACCGCCAACTTCGGCGACGACGGCACCTTCAAGCTCTCCAGCGCCCTCAAGCGCCGCTTCATCCCCATCGGCATCGGCTACCCCAAGAGGTACACCGAGGAGAAGCTCCTCAAGGAGGTGGTCCCCGGCCTCCCGGAGGAGATCGTCAGGGCCATCCTCGACTTCGCCGAGGGGACCCGCGAGATGTGGCGCAAGGACAAGACCCTCCCTTCCGGCCTCTCCACCGACGGGGTCATCAAGATGGCCCGCTACTGCCACCTCTCCATCCAGGAGGGGACCGACAAGCAGACCGCCTTCACCGACTCGGCCCTCCACCAGGGGGTCATCATCGCCGACGAGACCGACTACCTCTCCCTCCAGACGGTCCAGGAGCTGGCCCTCACTATCGCCAAAAAGATGGGCCGATAATCTCTGGTCCCTATTTTTCCTTCCACAGTTCCCGGAGCCTCCGGAAGGCGGGGGCGGGCTCCACCCGGCCCCCGGCGATGTCCACCAGGCCATAACTGGCCCGGTCGTCTTTCCCATCGGCGTCTCCCGGATAACACCGCGCCATCTCATAGACGAAGGCAAATGCCCCGTCGGCCCCGGCCCGCTTGATTTCCCTCCACTGCCACTCCACGGAGCCCGCCTGCTCCCCGGGGCGGCGGGGGGCGAGGCGGAAGTGCCTCCAGGCGGCCCCGCCGAGGAGGGAGGCCCCCATGAACCTGGCACAGCCGAACTCGGTGACGTGGAGCGGCTTCCCCGTCTGGCGCATTCCGAAGGAAGGCGCCGAGGGACGGCGAAGCCGGACCTGTTGGCGCATCCGGCGGAGCCGCCCGGCGTAGCCCCAGCGGCTTAGGGCATCCTGGTAGAGGTTGAGGGAGACGATGTCGAAGGGGGTCCAGTCCACGGGCTCCCAGAAGGGGGCCGCGTAGGTGACGGGGCCCCGGAAGTTGCGTCGGGCCGCCGCGGCCAGCCGGGAGAGCCACGGGTTGAGGGTGCGGGTGCGGCGCGGGTGGGCCCCGAGGAGGATGTCGCGGCTGAGGGCGAGGGCCCGCTGCTCGTAGTCCCCCCGGTACCACTCGGCGGAGTCCTGGGTGAGCTCGTTGGCCACCATGAGGACCACCCGGCCCGGGTAGGCCTCGTGGAGGGGGGCGGCCTCGGCGGCCAGGGCCTCCACGTGGGCGAGGGCCTCGCGGGCGGGGCGGCCGATGTAGCGGGGGGAGAGCCAGGCCTGGAGGCCCGCCCGGAGGGCCGCCTGGGAGGCCCGAAGCAGGGGGAGGGCGTGTTCGCCGTGGATTCGGACCCCTTGGGCCCCGGCGCGCCGGAGGAACTCCATGTCCCGTTTCAGGGTCCGGGGGGTGTGGGGGCGGTGGGTGGCCCAGCGGCGCCCCGGGGGACCCGCGATGTAGGTGAGGCCGGTGTCGAACGATATGCCATTGAGCATCGGTTTTCCCTTCGGGAAAACCGATGCGATAGGATTTATGGGTTTCGCGCGACCCGGGTCCCCCATTTTGATTTTTCCGCGCGAAGCGCGGAAAAATCAGAAGTCGGTCATGACTCGGAACTGGTCGAGTTCCTCGAGTTTCATGGCCTGGAGGAAGGCGCGGGCGGCCCCGGTGACGTCCTTGGCGTTGGTGATGGCCCGGCCCACAACGAGGATGTCGGCCCCGGACTCGAGGGCCTGGGGGACCTTGTCCACGCGGATGCCCCCGGCGACGCCGACGAGGAGCTTGCCCCCGCAGGCCTTCTTCATCTGGGGGATGTTGCCCCACTCCAACCCGCGTTTGGCCCCGCTGGCCTCGGTGTCGATGCCCCGGTGGAGTTCCACGATGTTGGGCTTCACCTTGAGCTTCTGGAGGAGGGTGAGGGGGTCGGGGACGTTGAGCATGTCAATCATGCTGTAGGCCCCCACCTTCTTGCATTCCTCGATGAACTTCTCGATGGTGGGCTGGGGGGCGAGGCCGGAGACGGTGACGGTGTCGGCGGTGGCGTCGCTGGCGATGCGGGCCTCCAGGTGGCCGGTGTCGAGGGTCTTGAGGTCGGCGATGACCACGCTCTCGGGG
>JACQPP010000103.1 GCA_016207465.1 Methanobacteriota archaeon | reverse complement strand
TCACAGAAGGGACAGGCCGATGGCGATTTCGGTCTGTTCCATCCCCTCATCAAAAGGTAGAAGGGGCGGGGGTTTATGGTCTTCCAGGGTCAAGTCATCCTAAACCGTGGCGTAGTCCCCAATTTATTGATTCATCTACAAAAAATGTGGTCCTCTTAGAGTTTAGGATGGATAAAGGAGCAACGAGAAGACTCCACCTATTCGGACTTATCCAACAAAACGGAAAAGCGCGGTACATAGATGCTTTTGACCCGTTCACAAAGAAAATTTTTGGGATATCGCATTTGCTATTAGATGATCGTGGAAAAGTAAAAGAGCTCCGTATGAAAGTTATCGACCCTTACACCTATAATTTATAGGGCGACGAGTTTGACGTCGAGGATGCCATCAATCTTCTTGATTTTCCGGAGGATGTCCTCCCCCACGGGGCTGTCCACGTTGAGCACCATGACGGCCTGGCTCCCCGGCTTGTCGCCGATGCGTCCCACCTGCATTCCGGCGATGTTGATGGAGGCCTCGCCGAGGACCATGGTGGCGGGGCCGATGACCCGGGGCTTGTCAATGTGGGGGCAGACCAGCATGTGGCCGCTGGGGACGGCGTTGATGCGGTAGTCGTCAATCTTCACGATGCGGGCGTCGTCCTTGCCGAATACGGTCCCCGCCACCGATTTCTCCCCCTTTTTGGAGCGGAGGCGGACCACCATGAGGCTGGTGAAGTTCTCGATGGCCCAGGTCTTGATTTTGGAGACCTGGATGGAGCGCTGGCGGGCGATGACGGGGGCGTTCACGTAGTTGACGTCGGTGACGATGGGCTCCAGGACCCCCTTGAGGGCGAAGGTGGCGAGGACCTCGGTGTCGCGCTCGGCCATGTCGCCGTGGAAGGCCACCTCCACCGCCTGCAGGGGGGAGTCCAGCAATTGGGAGGCGAGGCGGCCCAGTTTCTCGGCGAGGCGGAGGTGGGGCTTGAGGACCTCGTAGGCCTCGGGGCGGAGGGTCACCATGTTGATGGCGTTCTTCACGGGCTCGCCGCGGAGGGCGGCGATGACCTGCTGGGCGATGGCCACGGAGACATTGACCTGGGCCTCGTGGGTGGAGGCCCCCAGGTGGGGGGTGAGGACCACGTTGTCCATCCCGCGGAGGGGGCTGTCCCGGGGGGGCTCCGTCTCGAAGACGTCGAGGGCGGCCCCCGCCACCTTCCCCTCGCGGAGGGCCTGGGCGAGGGCCTCCTCGTCAATGACCCCGCCGCGGGAGACGTTGATGACATGGACCCCCTTCTTCATCTTCCGGAACTGGGCGGGGCCGATGAGGTGGCGGGTGTCGGGGGTGAGGGGGGTGTGGCAGGTGAGGAAGTCGGCCCGGGAGACCACCTCGTCGAGGGTGGCGAGGGTGATGCCGAACTCCTTGGCCCGCTCCGGGGTGAGGTAGGGGTCGTAGGCGGCCACCTGCATGCCGAAGGCCTGGGCGCGGCGGGCCACCTCGCTCCCCACCCGGCCGAGCCCGATGATGCCCAGGGTCTTGCCGTGGAGCTGGGTCCCCAGGAACCTGCGGCGCTCCCACTTGCCCTCCCGCATGGAGGCATCGGCCTGGGGGACCTGCCGGGCGAGGGAGAGGAGGAGGGCAAGGGTGTGCTCGGCGGCGGAGATGGTGGACTCCTCCGGGGCGTTGAGGACGATGATGCCCCGCTCGGTGGCGGCCTCCACGTCAATGTTGTCGATGCCGACCCCGGCGCGGCCGATGACCCGGAGCCCCCGGGCGGCCTCCAGCATGGGGCGGTCCAGCTTCACCTGGCTGCGGACCACGATGGCCTCGACCCCCCCCATGCGCTTCCGGAGTTCCTCGGGCTTGAGTCCGAGGGCCACCTCCACCCGGGCCCCCTGGCGGAGGACCTGGATGCCCTCCTCGCTCATCTCCTCCGCGACCAGAACCTTGGGGGGCATCGTTTCCTCGGTGGGCTACACAATCGGGGAAAGGAAAAACTCACCGCTCCCCGTTCCCTTTCTCCGCGTAGTTGGATTTCTCCATGTCGTATCTCCCCGCCATCTCATCAAATTCATAGTTCTCCCAGGTGCGCTCCCCCAGCACAATCTCGAACTCCTGGGGGGTGAGCATGGGCTTCTCCCAGCGGGGGCCGTCGTCGAGGGCGAGGCGAGGGCAGGCGGTATTCACCCAGGCTTGGACCTTGTGGAAGTTGGCGAGTTTGAGGGGGCTCACCTCGTCCATGGCGATGATGGAGGCCCCCAGCCCCTTGGCCCGGGCGCGGGTCTGGAGCTGGCGGGAGAGCCCCAGGCGGGCCTGGCCCACCTTGGTGCAGAAGAGGATGCCCCACTCCCGGGCCCCCATGGCGCGCTTCACCTGCTTCTTGCGCTCCTCGAGGAGGGCCTCGATGTCGAGGGCGCGCACCTGGCCCTGGAAGAGGTCTGCCACCCAGATGGGGCGCCGGGCGGCCATGGCGGCCCCCAGGGGGTGGAAGTCCCCCGAGCCCACGAAGAGAATCTCGTCGGCGTCGGGGCGGGCCTGGCTGTAGTCGCAGCCGAGCATCTGCCCGGGGGCCCGGATGCGCCCCCGGGGCTCCCCCGCGAGGGGCTCCTTTCCCTCGGCCCGCAGGGCGGCCTCGATTTGGGCCATCTGGTCGAGGTGCTGGACGGTGGTGACCACCGCCACGCGCTTTCCCTGCATCCGGCGGGCGGCCTCCCGCACCAGGGGCTCCACCTCCCCCCGGAGGGAGACCGGCACATAGACCCATCCCTCGCGGGCCACCATGGGGCTGTGGCCCAGGTGGACCATCACATCAACGCGCTCCCGGAGGAGGGTGTTGAGGTCGCAGGCCCCCCAGCAGGCCTCCCCGGAGAGGACCACCGTGGCCCCGGTCTGCTCCTCCAGGGTGCGCGCAATCTCCAGGGCCTTCCCCTTGAGCCCCTCGGGCATCTCCAGCCCCGCCACCCGCGCCCTCCGCTGCCGGATGGCCTCCACGGCGGGACTCAAATCATAGGCGTACATGTGTTTTTCCCGACCTCGCCTTTGGCTCGGTCGGGAAAAACATAAAGGTTGGTCGGGATTTGGGGCTCGGTTACCCCCTCTCTTTGTGAAATTTTTTGCCGAAGGCAAAAAATTTCACACGGAGGAACGCCGGGTGGCCCCCCATTTGACCCTGCGGCGGGTGATTTTGCGGCCGAGGGCGGCGAGGGCGCAGACCTCGAGGAACCAGAGGTAGGGGACGAGGCCGAAGAATTTGAGGAAGAATTCGGGGGTGGAGCGGCGGGCCCTCCAGAACTTGTCGGCGTAGAGGGGGACGGCGAAGCCGTAGAGTCCGATGACCACCGGCATGAGGAGGAGGGTGACGGCGGTGGCCTTGATGCGGCGGCTGCCGGGCCCCCGGAGGATGGGCCGGAGGTTGGACCAGCCCTCCAGGGCCCCGGAAATCCAGCGGACCCGCTGGCCGTAGAGTTCGCGGAGGCTGAGGGGGGCCTGCTCCCCCACCCGGGTTCCCTTGCTGTATTTGGCGATGCGCCCCCGGGCGTAGTGGCGCTGGATGAAGTCCACGTCCTCGCAGTGGAGCCCCTCGTCCAGTGGGCACTCCTCGAGGGCCGGGCGGCGGACCACCCCGATGAGGCCGTTGAACAATTTGAAGCACCGGCCCCGGTCGAGGATGCGGTAGAGGTCGGTGAGCACCTTGTACTCGGCCTCCACCATGCGGGTGGTGTAGGACTCCAGGGGGTTGGTTACAATCCGGGGCCCCGAGGCCATGAATGCCTCCGGGTGCTTCTCCAGTTGGGCGAGGCACTCGGTGAGGAAGTTGGGGTCGGGGCGGCTGTCCACGTCGAAGATGGCGATGTACTCGGCGTCCCCGGCCACACGGAGGGAGTCGTTGATTGCCCCCGCCCTCCGCCCCCGTGCCTCCCCGCGCACGAGGGTCTCGGCGCCGTGCTCCCGGAGCCACGCGGCCCGGGCATCGTTCTGCGGATTCTTGGAGTCGATGACGTAGAGGATGCGGGGGCCTCCATCGAGGGCCCGGAGGCAGGCGAGGGACCTCTCCAGGACCGGGAGCTCCTCGAAGGGGGCCACCGGCACTACGGCGAGGACGCGGGCCATGGGACTTCCCGTCCCCTCCATCCTCCCGGATAGTGAAACTTTCGCTATTTTTTTCTCCACTGGAGAGAAGGAGGTTCCCACATGATGAACCGTCGGCGCATCGCCATCCTCCTAGGGGTTGCCCTCTCCGTGGCGGCTGGAGTCGCCGTCATCCTGCTCCGGGCCCCTGGGGGGGACGAGGTCCTCCTGGCGGCGATTCCCGTGCAGGCCGAGCTCACGAAGGACATGGAGCTCTCCTTCCGCCTGGAGGGTGCCCCCCCTCTCAGGGAGGTGTCCGTGCGGTTCCAGGGGGGGCGGGGGCTCTACTATCGGTGCGAGGAGAAGGAGGGATACACCAATTTCACCAGGACCAAGATTGAGAAGCGGCTCTACTGCGACTGGGGATTGGATGTCCTCCTCAACGGTGGAACGAGTTGCTGCGGGGCCGCCGTCACCCCGAACCCGCTCACATTCCGGTTCCGACCCGATGCCTCCCGGGCGGGGGAGAACCGGCTTCTCCTGAAGCCCAACCCATCCCTGATGGCCGAGTCCATTTTGCTGATTGAACGGGTCGAAGTCTGGGGGGTCCGTGAACGAAACGCCACCCCGGCGTCCAGTCCGCGGGCGAGGCCCCGCGCCACCCCGACCAGCCGGGCCGTCCCCCCGTGGACCCCGGGTCCCCGGGTCTATCCATCGAGTCCCATCGACAACGACCACCACGAGGGGGGCCTGGGGGCCCGGGTGCAGGTCGTCCTCTTCTTCGACTTCCTGGACCCCCCCAACCGCCGGTTCTGGACCGACGCCCTCCCCCGGCTGCGGGAGGAGTACCTCGACCCCGGCAGGGCCATCCTCTACTACCGCCACTTTCCCCTGGACCGCCTCTCCCACCGCGACGATTCTCTCAATCGCAGCGTCCGGGAGCACTACGGGGGCTCCACCCCCTGGGCCCTGGCGGCGCAGTGCGCACGGGAGTACGGGAAGTTCCGGGAGATGGCCGACAAGATATTCGGAGCGCTGAACTGGGCGGCCCGGCACAGCGACCCGACCCGGTGGGAGTGGGTCTCCCCCCAGGGCAGCGTCATCATGGATGAGAACGAGACCCGGGAGTGGCCCAGGCGATGGGCCGAGGAGATTGGCCTGTTCAGCGATACATTCAACGCCTGCCTCGACAGCCGGAAATACCTCGCGGACGTGGAGAAGGACTACGGGGACGGGGTCGCCGCGGGGGTCCGGGGGACCCCCGCCCTCCTGGTGGGCAGCCCCGGCCGGGGGTATGTTCTGGTGGAGGGGACGCCAGCCGAGCCCCAGTTCAACGTGGTGGTGAACAGGCAGGTGGGGGAGACCCTCCCCTACGAGCGTCTCCGGGAGGTCATCGAGGCGGAGCTGGCCGCGGCGGGACCCTGAGGGGAGAGCGGGTCAGGGGCGGGCCCCCGCGGCCATTCGCCGCACCTCCTCCAGGGCCTCGGGGTTCTCCAGGGTCTCCACCGACCCCATCTCTGTTCCCAGGTAAACGGCCCGGATGGCCCGTCTCACGATTTTGGCGTTGCGTGTCTTGGGGAGCTGGGTGACGAGGTGGACCGCCTCGGGTTTGAGGGCTTTTCCCATGGCCTGTGCGACGTGGTCCCGGAGTTGGGCGGGGTCGGGCGGAGGGTTTCCCTTCGGAACCGCGAAGCACACGATGGCCTCCCCTTTGACCTCGTGGGGGACCCCGATGGCCGCCGCCTCCGCCACCCGGGGGTGGGAGACGAGGGCGCTTTCGATTTCGGCGGGCCCCACCCGCTTCCCTGCGATTTTCAGGGTGTCGTCGCTCCGCCCGTGGAGGTACCACTGGTCCCCCTGGATGGATGCCCAGTCGCCGTGGAGCCATGTGTTGGGCCAGCGGCTCCAGTAGGTCTCCAGGTATCTCTGGGGGTCTTTCCAGAGGCCGCGGGTCATGCCGGGCCAGGGTTGGCGGCAGACGAGTTCCCCGGTTTTTCCTCGCACCGGTTTCCCGTTCTCGTCGTAGACCTCCAGGTCCATGCCCGGGGCGGGGCCTCCGAGGCTGCATGGGTGGAGGGGCTGGATGGGGAGGGGGGCGAGGAAGCAGGCCCCCACCTCCGTGCCCCCGGAGATGTTGATGATAGGACACCTCTTTCCCCCGATTTTCTCGAAGTACCAGCGGTAGGGGACCGGGTTCCATGGTTCTCCGGTGGAGCCCAGGATGCGGAGGCTGCGGAGGTCGTGCTTCTTCACCCACTGGTCCCCCTGGCGCATGAGCCCGCGGACTGCGGAGGGGGAGAGGCCGAGGATGGTGACCCCGTGGTCCTCCACCATCCTCCAGAGCCGCGCGGGGTCGGGGTGGTCGGGGGCCCCGTCGTAGAGGAGCACCGTTCCCCCGAGGCCCAATCCCCCCACCAGCTCCCAGGGGGCCATGATCCATCCCATCTCGGTGAGCCAGAAGAGGGTGTCCGCGCCGGGACGGAGGTCGAAGGAGTAGGCCACCTCGCTCATGATTTTCACCAGGAATCCCCCATGGACGTGGACCGCCCCCTTGGGCCTGCCGGTGGTCCCCGAGGTGTGGATGAGGAGGAAGGGGTGCTCCGAGTCCACCGGCCGCGTGGCACACACCCGGGACTGGCCCGAGACGAACTCGTGCCACCACTGGTCCCTCCCCTCCTCCCAGGGGACCGGGGAGCCGGTGCGCCGGAGGACCACCCGCTTCTCCACTCCGGCCCGGTGGGCCGCCTCGTCGGCCTGGGGCTTCAGGGGGACCTCGCGGCCTCTCCGGTAGAATCCGTCGGCCGTGAACAGCACCTTGGCCCCGGCGTCGGAGAGGCGGGCCGCCGCGGCCTCGGGGCCGAACCCGGAGAAGATGGGGGTGTAGATGGCCCCGGTCTTGGCGCAGGCGAGGGCCGCCGCCGCCGATTCAAGGGTGTAGGGCATGTAGATGCCTACGGTGTCGCCGGGGCCCACTCCGAGGGCGCGCAGGGCGTTGGCGCACCGGTTCACCTCCCCCTGCAGGTCCCGGTAGGTCCAGGTGCGCACGATTCCCTCCTCGCCCTCCCAGATGAGGGCCGCCTGGTTTCTCCTGGCCCCGGCGGCGTGGCGGTCCACGCAGTTGTGCACCAGGTTGATGCGTCCCCCGGTGAACCAGCGGGCCCAGGGGATGCCCCGGTGGGTGTCGAGGACCCTCCGGTAGGGGCGGGACCACTCGATGTCCAAGTCGCGGGCCACGGCGTCCCAGAACCACCCGATGTCCCGGGTGGAGCGCCGGTGGAGCTCCCGGACATTGGGGATGCGGTGCTTCCGCATGAACCCGCGGATGCGGGCCTGGCGGGAGAGGGCCGGATTGGGCCACCAGATGGGAGGGGCCATGGATGGAGAGAAGCCGGACCAACCTTTATGCTTTTTCCACGCGAGCGTGGCAGTCGTGGAAAAAGCAGTGGAAGGACGGAGGGCCCTGGTCACGGGCTCCAGCCGGGGCATCGGGCGGGCCATCGCCCTCCGGCTGGCCCGGGTGGGGGCCCATGTGGCCGTCCACTATCGGGAGCAGAAGGGGGCCGCCCTGGGGGTGGCGGGGCTCATCCGGGGGATGGGGCGCCGGACCGCGGTCCTGCGGGGGGATGTGGCCCGGGGGGCCGATGCGGGGCGGGTGGTGCGGGGGGCCGCGCGGGCCCTGGG
>JACQPP010000102.1 GCA_016207465.1 Methanobacteriota archaeon | reverse complement strand
CCCCTCCCCCGCTACTCCCTCGACACCCCCCTGGTGGGACTCCACCGGGAGCCCGGCCAACTCCGGGGCCACTGGGCCCCCCCAGGCGGGGGAAAGGTCCGCCTGTCGGTGGAGGTCCCCAGTCCCGGGGAGGCCACCGTGGAGGTGGACGGGAACCCGGTCCAGCCCCAGGCGGAGGGCCCCCTCCTCTCCATTCCCCTTGACCTCTCCCCGGGCCAGCGCGTCGAGTGGCGAATCCGCTCCCCGGACCTGTGACTACTCCACCTGGACGTGCTCCTGGTCCTCCCGCCGGAGGACCCGCTTCTCGAAGACCATGTCGAAGTAGCGGGCGCTCCACATGATGAAGAGGCGGCGGAGGGCCCCGCGGGCCTGCTCCTCCGTGCACTCCCCCCTCCGGAGGTGCTCTCCATAGTGGGGCCAGAGGGGGCTGTCATACATCTGGCCCCCGCACACCTCGCAGACCTTGATGGCACCCGGCATGGCCCTCCAGGGGAATGGGGTTGCTGGACGGCTAAAGGATTGCGCGGCGGGCAGGGGCAATTCTTTTGCCACCCGGGGAGAGACTGGCTCTCGCCCATGGCCATCCACCCCATCGAGTCCCGATACGGGACCCCGGAGATGCGCCGGGTGTGGAGCGAGGAGGCCCGCCTGCGCCGCTGCCTCGAAGTCGAGGTGGCCCTGGCCCGGGCCGAGGAGTCCCTCCGGATGGTCCCCCGGGGGACCTCCGCGGCCCTCGAGCGGGGCGCCCGCCGGGTCACCCTGGCGCGGGTGAAGACCCTGGAGGCCCGCATCGGCCACGACCTCATGGCCCTCGTCAAGGCGCTGGCCGAGAGGAGCGGCCCTCAGGGGGAATACGCCCACTACGGGGCCACCTCCTACGACATCGTGGACACCGCCCTCGCCCTCCAGATGGAGGAGTCCCTCGGCCTCCTGGAGGCCAAGCTCCACGCCCTCCTCGGGGTCCTGGTGGCCCGCGCCCGGGAGACCCGCCGCCTCGTCTGCGCCGGGCGCACCCACGGCCAGATTGCCGTGCCCACCACCTACGGCATGAGATTCGCCCTTTGGGCCGAGGAGACCGGCCGCCACCTGGAGCGCCTTTGCCAGATGCGCCCCCGCCTCCTCGTCGGCAAAATCTCCGGGGCCGTGGGAACCGGGGCCAGCCTCGGCCCCCGGGGGATGGAGGTGGAGCGCCGGGCCCTCCGCCGCCTCGGGCTCTCCCCCGTCCCCGTGGCGAGCCAGATTGTCCAGAGGGACCGCCACGCCGAATACATCCTCTTCCTCGCCCAGGTGGCCACCACCCTCGACAAAATCTGCACCCAGGTCCGCACCCTCCAGCGCACCGAAATCGGGGAGGCGGAGGAGCCCTTCGGGGAATCCCAGGTGGGCTCCAGCACCATGCCCCACAAGCGCAACCCCATCAAATCCGAGCAGGTCTGCGGCATCGCCCGCGTGGTCCGCGGGATGGCGGAACCGGCGCTGCTGAACAACACCCTCTGGGACGAAAGGGACCTCACGAACAGCAGCGCCGAGCGCATCCTCCTCCCCGAGGCCTCCATCCTGGTGGACCACATCCTCCAGGTGGCCACCGGGGTCCTCCGGGGCCTCCGCCTCCACGAGGAGAACATCCGCCGCAACCTGGAACACGCCGAGGCCCTCAGCGAGGCCGTCATGATGGCCCTCGCCCCCCACCTGGGCCGCCAGCGGGCCCACGAGACCGTCCGCCGCACGGCCCAGAGGGCCCACACCCGGGGCCAACCCATCATCGAGGCGCTCCAGGAGGAGCGCGACGTGGCCCGCCACCTCACCCGGCGGGACCTGAAGCGGCTCCTCAAACCCGAGGCCTACATCGGCTCCGCCGTCGAGAGGGTGGACGCTGTCGTGGCGCGGTGGCAGCGGCGACTCAAGAAGTAACGGCGTAACCTTCAAGGCCCATCGGGGAAGGGGAAGCCGGGGGAACACCGTTCCCGCCCAGTAGAGTATATGGGCGCGCGCGATGTGAGATATCCCACGACCATGGACCCAATCCGCGACGGGGGCCAGTTGAGCCTCGACTTCCTCATCGGGGTCACCCTCTTCCTCTTCACCTTCATGTTCGTGGCCCAGATGGTCCCCACTCTCTTCACCCCCTTCGACGCCCAGTCCGACGTCACCACCCTCCTCGCGGACCGGGTGAGCGTGGCCCTGGTGGAGAGATACCTGGTGGACGACCCCACGAAGCCGTCGGTCCTCAACATGAGCAAACTCTGGTCCTTGGTCACCGACACGGCCACCGACTCCGGGAAGGCCACCTGGAAGGCCAAACTGGGGCTCATCGGCCCCCGGGGCCAGCACGACTTCAACGTCTCCTACTCCTACGGCAACGGCACCACCCTCTACGCGGGGAACGCGACCCAGGCCTCGGGGAACGTGGGGCGGACGGTGCGAGCGGTCAGCGGGGGCAACAGCACCAAAATCGCCTCCCAGACCGCCGCCAACTGGTTCTGCGACCCCTCGGCCAACAACAACTGCGGGGTCGCCGCCAACCGGAACTGGACCCTCCTCCAGAACGTCACCGCGGGCTGCATCACCGGCTGGATCCGCCTCTCCTCCAACTGGACCAACTACCTCACCGACAAGGGGGGCAACAACAAGACCTGCAAGGACGCCGGGATGACCTCCGCCGGCACCCCCCACGCCAACGTGGGGGGCTTCCGCGTCGCCGAGAACACCGCCCCCTTCCACGTCCTCTGGCAGCTGGACATCGAGGAGCACACCACCGGCAAGATTGACATTGACGCCTGCGACATCAACGACGCCACCCACGAGACCAGCAGCAGCACCCTCCACAAGCACGACGCCGCGAGCACCTGGGGCTACACCCAGGCCGACAGCACCATCTACATCTCCGACATGTTCACCCGCTCCAACGTCCTCTACGCCGCCGCCACCGACGAGTTGAGCGCCTCCCCCACGCTGACCTACAACCTCACCGTCCAGAACGGCGACCGCCTCTTCGGGACCTACGAGTTCACCAACTGCCCCGACACCCCCATGATGGTGGTCCAGGTGTGGTGACCATGAGGCCCCAGAATCTCCGCCGGTGCGACGCGGGCCAACTCCACACCCTGGAGGGGCTCTCCGCCAGCCTCCTCATGGTCCTGGTCCTCCTCTACGCGGTCCAGGCCACCTCCATCACCCCCCTCACCACCTCCACCAGCAACCTCCACGTGGAGTCCCAGCTGAAGTTCCTCGCCGAGGACATCCTCACCACCTCCGACATCACCAGCGGCTCGTCCCCCAGCGTGCTGAAGAGCACCATCTACGCTTGGAACGGCTCCACCTTCATCTGGAACGGCACCGCCTACACCGACGAGCAGAACAACAACTCCCGGTTCAACACCACCCTCACCAACACCCTCCGCAGCGTCCTCGTCCCCCTGGGCATCGCCCACAACGTGGAATTCATCTTCCTCGACAACAGCTCCTCCACCTTCGCCCTCACCAGCAAGAAGGTGGTCTGGAGCGGCAACCCCTCCTTCAACGCGGTCACCGCCAGCCGCCGGGTGACGCTCCACCTCAGCGAGTTCAACAACTCCTACTACTACGCCAACACCAGCATCGGGGACCTGGACAACAACACCTCCGCCTTCCAGCCCCTGCTGGGCATCTATTCGCCCTACAACAACACAGACCTCTACAACCTCGTCGAGGTCCGACTGACCCTCTGGAGGCTCTGATATGCGCGACGGGCAGGTCATCATCCTCAGCGGCTTCCTGGTGACCGTGGCCCTGGTGGCCATCACCCTCATCCTCAACGACATCATCTTCGTCAGCAACTCCTCCTCCATCGAGTCCATCGAACTCAGCCGCTCCACCTACCAGGACCTCCACCGGCTCATCCGCGAGGAGGCCCAGTGGGCCCGCAACATCACCCGCAACAACGCCTCCAACTTCACCCAGCACATGAAGACCTTCCTCTATGTCCTCACCAAGTCCTACGCCACCCAGGGGGTCTCGGTGTCCGCCACCCCCTCCTTCAACGACACCGGCGTCATCAACAACAGTGACCGCGTCGCCTACTGCTGCGGGAGCCGCGGCACCTGCAGCGACGCCAGCTACGGGGTCCTCCCCTGGATGGATTCCCTGGGCAAAATAGACAACGACTCCGCCCAGAGCGCCCTCGACTACAACTACACCGACTTCGGAACCTGCTATGACCTCCTCACGAACACCTCCGCCTGGTGCCAGAACGCCAGCGGCGAGAGGGAGTGCCACCGCTCCGACTTCAACGTGACCATCTTCGAGAGCCCAGACCTCGACAACACCAGCCTCACCCCCGCCATGTGGAGCCGCCTCCTCAACTGGACCAACAAGACCTGGAGGGGCAAGGAGCGCAAGTTCATCCAGATTGGAAACGGCACGGTCCTCGACGTCCTCTTCCACGACACCCCCGACGCCTACACGATGATTGGCGGGACCGCCCTCAACGGCTGGGGGAACATCACCGCCTACGTGCCCACCCTTACCGACTCCGTGGGGGTGGTCTGCACCCCCGAGCCCGCCCCCGGGGATGCCCCCACCCTCCTGAAGTGGGGGGTGAAATCGGGGGACACCGTGCAGTTCAACACCACCGGGTACATCATCTACGATAATCCCCTCTATACCGTGGACAGCCTCT
>JACQPP010000009.1 GCA_016207465.1 Methanobacteriota archaeon | reverse complement strand
GGGGGTGTAGGGAAGAGGGATGTCACGTCGTCTGTTGCGGTTTTGCGCGGTGGCCGCGGGCCTGGGGCTGGCGGTGGAGGGGACGGCGCGGGCCCTCAACCTGTGGAGGTTCCAGCCGGAGGAGGCGTGGGTGGCGCAGGCCCTCCTGTGGTGGGGCGGGGTCTATGGGGTGCTCTCCTGGAAGTCGCGGGACTATCGGCCGGGGGCCCAGATGGTCATCAGCGCCATCCCCGGCTACCTCTCGGAGAAGGTGAACTCGAAGGCGGGGCTCTGGACCTTCCCGACCCCGAATGGGGAGTTCCTGGGTCTGCCGAAGCCCTGGGGGATGGTGCTGCTGACCCTGGGGTGGGCGATGGTGGTCCCGCTGGTGGCCCAGGTGGAGCGCGCTCTTCCGGGGGGACGCGAGGAATGACCTTCAGGACCTGAACGTTCGCCGCAGCACCGCGTCCGCCATTCGGAACGAGACCCGGTTCAGGCCCGCCATGACCCCGGCCCACCGCGGCACCGCCACCTCCCGCGAGCTCCCCCCGGCCACCACCCTGGCGATGACGCGGCCCACCCTCTCCGGGGGGGTGGCGAGGCGCCGGAGGCCGGGGTTGTTCTCCAGCTCCCGCGTCACCATGTCGGTGGCGATGAGGCCCGGGTAGACGACCGACACCTGGACCCCCGTGCCGTGGAGCTCCTGCCGCAGGGCGTCCGAGAAACGCGCCACCGCCGCCTTGGTGGCATTGTAGGCCGCGTAGGTCGGGGGAGACTTCCAGGCCCCCACCGACGAGACGTTCACAATGTGGCCCCGGCCCCTCGCGACCATCCCGGGGACCACGGCGCGGGTCATGGCCACGAGGCCGAAGAAGTTCACCTCCATGTGGCGCCGGTAGTCCTCCAGAGGGGCCTCCAGCGCCCGCCCCGCCGAGAGGACCCCCGCGTTGTTCACCAAGACCTCCACCTCGCTTCCAAAGTCCCGCCGGGAGGCCGCCGCGACCCCCGCGATGTCCGAATCGCGGGAGACGTCTCCCGCAAAGACCAGGGCGTCTCCTCTGGAGGCCCGAATCCGCTCTGCCACCTGCTCCAGGGGCTCTCTGCGCCGTCCCATGAGGATGACCCGGTGGCCCCCCCGGGCCAGTTCCCGGGCCGCGGCCGCGCCGATACCGGTCCCCGCACCGGTGACGAGGGCCACCGGGTGAGTTTCGCGAGACCGTTCTGTCATTGATGAGACCCCCTGCGGCGCTACAGTTTTCCGGCAATCTCCTCGAACTTCGCGATGACCGCGCGGAGGTTCTCTTGGATGTCCCCGACGCGGCTCTCCTCCGCCACATCGTGGAGGAGGGAGACCCCCTCCTGAATCCGGGGGATGAGGGGCTCGAGGGTCCCCCGGCGGGCGGGGTCGGCCTGGATGGCCTCGCGGATGCGCCCGGTGAGCGCGTTGCACTCGTCGCGGAACCCCTTGTGGATGATGTTGATTTGCTCGGCGAGGGGCTTGAGGTCTCGGATGCGCCCCCGGAGGGTGGCCTCCTCGTCCTCCTGGAAGGCGATGGGCTCGAGGATTTCGTCGAGGGTGAACCGGGGGAAGTAGGCGACGATGTTGCGGAGGCGGCTCTGGAACCAGGCGTTGTCCATCTTGGCTTCGGCGTCGAGAGAAAAGATAAAGGGTTCGCCGGGAGCGGGGATTGTCATGTCCACGGTGGCGGACCTCCTCTGGGAGGCCATCCAGGAGTTCCATCGGTCGCGGCCGGAGGCGGGGGCGCGGAGGAAGCTGCCCCTGGGGGAGGTGGAGGCGGAGGTCTATGTGAGCATGGGCGCGGTGCGGTTCGCCCTCAACACCCGGAGGGGGCTGGTGTTCCGGGACCCGGAGACCTGGGGGAGGGTGGAGGGGTTCCTCCGGCGGTTCGAGTGCACCCTGGAGCGGCGGGAGGAGCCCGATGAGAGAGGCGGGGGGGATTTTGTGGTGAATGGTCCCCGGGGGTATGTGGGGAGGCTGACCCCCCACCGGCTTCTTTTGAAGCCGGAGGTGGTGCCCCGGGAGATGTTCGATGTGCTGGTGGAGTTGTACCGGGGCCGGGCGGCGGCTCCCCCCCAGGGCTTATAAGGCCGCGGTTCGTATCCACCCTGATGCGTCCCCCGAGGCCCCCGGTGGAGTTGAAGAACACCCTGTCGAGTGCATCTTCCCCCTATCTGCGCTCGGCGGCCCGTCAGCCGGTGGCGTGGCAGGTGTGGGGGGAGGAGGCCCTCCGGTTGGCGAAGGAGCTGGACCGGCCCATCCTGCTGGACAGTGGGGCGGTGTGGTGTCACTGGTGCCATGTGATGGACCGGGAGTCCTATGAGGACGAGCGGATGGCGGAGTTGATTAACAGCCGGTTTGTGCCGGTGAAGGTGGACCGGGACGAGCGGCCGGATGTGGATGCGCGGTTCCAGGCGGCCGTGGGGGCCATCACGGGCTCCGGGGGGTGGCCGCTGACCGCGTTTCTGACCCCGGAGGGGAGGGTGTTCCATGGGGGCACTTATTTCCCGCCGGTGGACACGCATGGGAGGCCGAGCCTGCGGACGGTCTTGGACCGGGTGGAGGAATACTACCGGAAGAATCGGGGGGAGGCATTGGCCCAGGCGGAGGAGTTGCAGCGGGGGCTCCGGCAGTTCGAGCAGTCGGCCCCCGGGGAGCCTGGGGCGGGGATGGTGGAGGCGGTGGTAGAGTCGGCCCTGGGGGCATTCGACCCGGTCCACGGGGGCTTCGGGGGGGCCCCGAAGTTTCCCCACGCGGGAGCCATCGAGGTGCTCCTGCGGGTCCTCGACCGGAGGGAGAACGGCCCTGTGCGGGAGGTGGTGACTTTGACCCTGGAGAAGATGGCCCTGGGGGGCGTCTATGACCAGCTGGGCGGGGGGTTCCACAGGTATTCAGTGGACGCCCGCTGGGTGGTGCCCCACTTCGAGAAGATGTGCTACGACAACGCCTCTCTGCTGGAGAACTATGTGCACGCCTTCCAGGCGTGGGGGACCCCCCTGTTCGGGGAGACGGCGCGCTCCCTCATCGGGTATGTGGACACTGTCTCCCCCCGGGAGGGGGGCTTCTTCGCGAGCCAGGACGCCGACATCACCCTGGAGGATGATGGCGATTATTTCACCTGGACGCGGAAGGAGGCGGAGGATGCCCTGCCCCCGGACCTCTTCCGGGTGATGGCGGCCTACTACGACATCGGGGCGAGGGGAGAGATGCGGGAGAACCCGGCCAAGAACGTGCTCCATGTGGCTGTGGAGCCGGAGGACATCGCCGCACAGTTGAAGGTCCCGGTGGAGGAGGTGCGGCGGCGCATCGCGGAGGGGAGGCGGAGGATGCTGGAGGCCCGCGGGGGACGCCAGGCCCCCTTCGTGGACCGGACCCTCTACGCGAACTGGAATGGGATGATGGCCCACGCCTACCTGGAGGCCTACCGTGGCCTCGGTCTGGAGTCCTGCCGGGAGCGGGCCCTCAAGGCGCTGGACCGGATTCTCGGGAAGATGCGAATGGAGGACGGGGGGCTCTACCACGCCCTGCGGGAAAAGCCGGAGGTCCCCGGGTTCCTGGACGACCAGGTGCAGGTCTCCCGGGCTCTCGTCAGCGCCTATGAGGCCAGCGGGGAGCCCCGCTATCTGGGAGAGGCAGAGCGGCTGATGGAGCGGGTGCTGGAGCGCCATCAAGTGGACGACGGGAGCCTCGTTGATACTCCGGGGATGGAGCCTCCGGTGCGTCCCATCCAGGACACTCCCACCCCTTCGGCCAACGGGACCGCGGCCCTGGTGCTGGAGCGGCTCCACCTGCTCACCGAGGAGACCCGCTGGAGGGAGGCCGCCGAGAGGCTCCTGCGGGCCTTCGCCGGGGTGGCCCCCCGCTATGGCATCTTCGCGGCCACCTACGTCCTCGCCCTGGACCACCACCTCCACCCGCCCCCCCGGGCCATCGTCGTGGGGGAGGCGGGGGACCCCCGGACGCGGGCGCTCCACGAGGCCGCCCTCCGCACCTATCGCCCCGGGGCCGCGGTGGCCCGCGTGGAGCCCGGCCAGAAGAGGCTTCCCGAATCTGTGCAGGGCATGGTCTCGGCGGCCCGGGAGCCCTCGGTGTTCGTCTGCGCGGGGAGCACGTGCGCCGCCCCGGTGACCCGGCCGGAAGAGGCGGCCCGGGTCCTGAAGAAGTTCGGGAGGTAGGCGGAGGCATGGCGGCCCCCCTGGATGGACTCCGGATTGTGGAGGTGAGCCGGGGGCTCCCGGGCTCCTGGTGCGCGGCCCTCCTCGCCGACCTGGGGGCCACTGTCCATAAAATCGAGGAGCCCCGCCGGGGGGACCGGTTCCGCGACATGCCCCCCCGGGTGAAGGGGCGGGGGGCGGTCCACTCCGTGCTGGACCGCCACAAGAGGAGCGTGGCCCTCAACCTGCGGGACCCCCGGGGGCGCGAGTGGTTCCTCCGGCTCTGCGAGAGGTCGGATGGGCTGGTGGAGGGGATGCGCCCCGGCGCGGCGGAGAAACTGGGCCTCTCCTACCCGGAGGTCCGCGGGCGCGCCCCCCGGCTCGTCTACCTGACCATCTCCGGTTTCGGCCACGGGGGGCCCCGCGGGGGACTCTCCAGCCACGACATAGACATCGTCTCCGCCGCCGGGCTCGCGGGCTTCTCCGGGGAGCCCCCGCGGATTCCGCCGGTCCCCATGGCGGCGTGGAGCGGGGCCCTGCTGGGGGCACTCGGGATGCTCTCCGCCCTGGAGGCCCGGCGCCGCACCGGCGGAGGACAGCATGTGGACATCTCCATGCAGGACGGAATCTTCGCCTCCCTCCTCCTCCCCCTCGGATTGTGGCTGGCCACAGGCAAGGAGGCGAGCCCCCTGGGGAATCCCCTGGCGGGCCACCTGGCACACTACAGCCTCTACCAAGACCGGGACGGCCGCTGGCTGGCCCTGGGGGCCGTGGAGCCCGAGGCGTGGGAGGCCCTCTGCGACCTCCTCGGCAGACCCGACCTCCGCCCCGGGTTCCCGCCCCTGGACCCCGCCCTCCGGGAGACCCTGGCCGCCGAGTTCCGGAAGCGGCCCCGGGACGAGTGGCTTGGGCTCCTGCGGGAGCGCGACGTCCCCTCGGCCCCGGTGAACACCCTGCGGGAGGCCGCCCGCGACCCCCAGATACTCCACCGCCGCATGGCCGCCGACGGCCCCCGGGGGCGAACCCTCGGGGTCCCCCTCCGGTTCTCCGCCACATCCCCCCGGGCCCCCCGCGGGCCGCCGCGGCTGGGAGAGCACACCCGGGAGACCCTCCGGGGCCTCGGGGCCACCCGGGCCGAACTCAACCGGCTGGCCAGAGAAGGCGTCCTCAAACTGGGCTAAGAGGAGGATTTGGGCGAGGGGCGCATCCCTTTGGAGGAGACGGCGCCCCCGGGGCTGCGCCTCTCCTGGAACTTGGCCCGCAGGACGGAGAGGCGCTCCCCCAGGGACTCCACCCTCTCCAGGTAGTCCTGGAGCTCCTCGGCGAGCCTCCGGGCGGTGTCGAGCCGCTCCTGGAGACCGATGAGGAACGCCTCGGGGTTCTCCTGCTCCAGGGCAGGGTGTCCCCCGTCGAGGTAGGTCTCGAAGAGATAGATGCCGTTCTTGAGCTCGTGGTAGGCGTTGTTGAACCCCAGGCAGAGGTCGAGGAGGCGCCCCATCTCGGCGGGGGTCGCCCGGATTTCAATCTCCTCCACCCTCCCCTGCTCGTAGAAGATGCGGATGCGGTGGCGGGTCGGCGGAGGCGGGACGTCCACGGAGTGGGGGGAGGGGAGAGGGGTGTCCAAGGGCACCTGCCCCGGGGACTCCGGCGGGGACTCCGGGGGACGCCAGTAGGGCGGCAGGTAGAGGCCCTCCGCCTTCTCCGCAGACGGACCCGGCTCCCCCGCGGCGGACTTCGCCTTATCCCCGGTCATCACACCCCGATACGCCGCCAATCCCTATCATTCTTTCGCCCCAACCGCCGGAACCACAAGGTTTTTTTCCCGGAGTTCCCTACCCCTCCCTCATGCCTCTGCGAGTGACCCACAATTTCACCACCCCGGTGGAGGCCCAGCGCATTCTCCAGGAGGCGCAGGGCCACTTTTCGGCCAAGTGCGACTACCGCGTCGAGGCCCGGGAGGACTCCCGCCTCGAGTTCCGGCGGGGAAAAAACGCATTGGGCTCATGGATGGGATACAAAATCCAGGACACCCCCACCGTCCTGACTCTCCAGGTCACCCCCGCCGACGGGGGAAACCGTGTCTCCTGCCTCTGCGAGGTGGACACCTCCCGGCGCACCCCCATGCGGGGGGACAAGGATTTCCTCTACGGCGAGCTGGAGAAGTTCCAGCAGAGACTGGCCCGATTATAATCGGCAGAAAGTATATAAGCCACGACACGTGACGTTTTTAGATATATGAGGACGTTCCTTCTCGCTCTTCTCTGCATCTCTCTGGCGGCCCTGGTCTCCACGGCGGGGGCCGTGAAAATCATGGGGAACTTCCTGGAGGACGACAAGGCGCGGTTCTACCTGGTGGTCCAGGGCCACCAGATTGTCCCCTTCGGCATCACCCAGATTGACCGGGACAACCCCGACGTGATACTGGTGGGCAACGAGGGTGACATTGACCCCTCCCTCCTCAAGTCCCACCTGAACCGGGGGAGGGTGGCGGTGGTGAGCAACCGGGTGAACACCCTGTGGCTGGAGTCCTTCGGCATCCAGAAGGACCTGGGGGCGCTGGTGGGATACAACGATGGGTCCCTCTGGAGGCAGACCGTCCCGGGGCCGGTGTCGGGGAAGAGTTACAGCATCCAGGTCTATCAGGATACGAACCCCGCGGGCAGCCTGCATTCCCTGAAACTCACGCGGGGCTCCTGGGATTACGCCCAGAGATACCAGACCAGCGAGCATGTGGTGGTCGGGGGAATCCGCGTGGGACAGGGCTACCTCCTGGTGGTTCCCCACGCGGTCTTCGGCAAGACCGACGCCTTCTATTTCCGCTCGGACCTGAAGTCCACGGAGGCCTATTTCGAGGAGGCCATCCGCCTCGCGGCCTCCCGGGTGCAGAAAGCAACCCCCACGCCCGAGGCCGCACCGGCTGTCCAGACGCCCGCTCCCACCCCGGAGCCGGAGACCCCGGCGCCCCCCACTCCCACTCCGACTCCGGCGGCCCCCGCTCCCCGGGCCACTCCCCGGCCTACCCCCGCGCCCCCGCCATCGCGGCTCTCCGGGGTGCTGCTGGGAGTGGTGGCGGTGGTTCTCCTGGTTGTCGTCGTGGCGGCGGTGGCCCTGCGGAGACGCCGTCGCCCGCCCTACCCCTATGGGGGCGGAGGAGGGGTGGGAATGGGATATGAGCCGCCGCCCACCCTGGGCGATATGCCTCCCCCGCCCCCTCCACCGGGATACTAGCGGCGGTCAGCCGGGTCTCTCGACCACGGTGGCGATGCCCATCCCGAAGCCCACGCAGAGGGAGGCGATGCCGTAGCGCAGGCTGGTGCGCTCCATCTCGTGAAGCATGGTGGTGACCAGTCGGGCCCCGGAGCAGGCGGTGGGGTGGCCCAGGGCGATGGCCCCCCCGTTGACGTTGAGGCGGGGGTCCCGGGAGTAGTCGAGGCCGAGGTCGGCGCCGGCGGCCAGGACCACCGAGGAGAAGGCCTCGTTGACCTCCATGAGCTGCATTTGGTCAAGGGTCATCTCGGCCCGGCGGAGGGCCTTCTTCATGGCCGGGGCGGGCCCCAGGAGCATGGTGACCGGGTCCACCCCGACGACGGCCATGGAGCGGAAGCGGGCCCGGGGCCGGAGGCCGAGTTCCTCGGCGACGCGGCGGCTGGCGAGCATCACCAGGCAGGACCCGTCGTTGATGGGGCAGGAGTTCCCGGCGGTCACCGAGCCCCCGACCTTGAAGACGGGCTTGAGGGCGGCCATCTTCTCCAGGGTGGTGTCGGGGCGAACGTTCTCGTCGGTGTCCACCACAATGGGGGGGCCCTCCTTCTGGGGGGCCTCGATGGGGACAATCTCCCGCTTGAACCTCCCCTCCCGGATGGCCCGGGCGGCCTTCTGGTGGCTCCAGAGGGCGAATTGGTCCATGGCCTCGCGGCCCAGGTTGTATTTCTGGGCGATGAGCTCGGCGGAGGAGCCCTGGTCCCGGAACTTGTACTTCTTCGCGATGTTCGGGTGCGGCGGGGTGGGCTGGGGGAACATGGCGTCCATCCCGATGGCATAGAGGGACTGCTTCTCCACCCCTCCAGCGATGACGATGTCCCCGTAGCCGGTGGCAATCTCCATGGCGGCGAAGTGGAGGGACTGCATCCCCGAGGCGCACTGGCGGTTCAGGGTCACCCCGGGAACGTCGTAGGGGAAGTTGGAGGCGAGGACCGAGGTGCGGGCCACATCGAGGGCGCACTCCCCGATGGGGGTGTTGCACCCCACAATCACGTCCTCCACCATCTTCGGCTCAATCTTCGTCCTCTCCAGCAGGGAGTTGAGGAGGTGGACCACCATCTGGTCCGCCCGCACGCCGCTCAACTTGCCATTCTTTTTCCCGATGGGGGTCCGCACGCAGTCGACAATCACAGGCTCTTCCATGAGGGCGGGCTCGACAGGAGAGCGGATAAAGTTTTCGAGAACTAACTACTCCGCTTCGGAGGATTGCGAGAAGAGGGGAACAAGTTCGTCTTGGACGCGGGCCCGGAAGGTGAACCCGCCGCCAATCTCCATGAGCCTCCGTCGGAGGGTGGTCTGGAACTCCTGGGGGGAGGCCACGCGGGCCTCGGCGATTTCGCGGGTGTCCTGGGGCTGGAGTGTGCCGCCGGTGGCCCGGGCGAGGAGGACGTGGCTGGTCCAGTCCTCCCATCGGCTTCCGTGGGTGAAGCGCACCCGGGCCCGCAGGAGGTAGCGGATGGGCTCCACGTCGAGGCCGGTCTCCTCTCGGGCCTCCCGGCGGAGTCCCTCCACGAAGTCCTCGCCGGGGTGGACCGCCCCGCTGGGGAGGCGGTAGAGGTCCCGGGGATAGTTCTGCTTGCGGATGACCACCACCCCATCCTCGCGGGGAATGAAGAGGGTCACGTCGTGGGCCCGCTTCTTGTCAATGCTCATGCGGACCATCACGTATTCCCCAGGCATGATTTCCACTTTGCCGTAGTCGATTTCACGGGGGGCCCCGTAGCGGGCTTCCACCGGGGCGAGGATGTCGCGGGTCAGGTGCATGACGGGTCCACGGAAATCCGAAGATTGCGCAGATGACGCAGATTCAGCAGGAACTCGGAATCTGTGAAATCTGCGTCATCTGCGGATTTAATCCCATTTGACCGGGACCCAGCGGCGCCGGGGGGGAATGGGCTCGCCGACGGCGTCCTTGGTGGGGATGTAGCGGTCGCTCTGGGGGTCGAGGAAGGGGCAGTTCTTGGCGGAGAGGTCGCGGGCCTCGTTCTCGGGGCAGAGGCGGTGCTGGACCCCCCGGCATCCCGCGAACTTCCAGAGGTCGGGGTGGAGTTTGCGGACGAGGTCGTAGACCTGCTGGGCCATGTCCTGGACCTCCCGGTAGGCGCGGGGGCAGAGGCGGAGGCCGAGGAAGTTCATGAGGCTGGTGGCATTGATGGTCCAGAGGTAGGCGCAGTGGGTGCCGAAGGGGAGAGCGAAGCGGGCGTCGTCCTGCTTGACCCCCATCTTGCGGAGCTCGCCGAATCCCTCCACGGACTCCTCGATGATGCGGGAGTAGAGTTTCTTCGCCTTGGGGTCCTTCTGGATGGCCCCGGGGACCACGTAGGTGGGCTTCCATCCCTTCTGGAACCCCCGGGAGGAGCGCCCCATGTGGCTGGCCATGCGGTGCTCGAGGAACTCGCGGCTGATGGCCATGCTCATGTCCTCCAGGAGGAAGGTGTAGGCGATGTGCTCCAGCACCGGGGTGTACTGCCGGTCCACGATGAGCTCCATCATCTCCTCCACCCGGGGCACCCGGCCGAGGCGCTCCTCCAGGTCCCGGGGCCAGGTGAGGTAGCGGAGGTAGTCGAAGACCAGCTGGGGGGAGCCCATGTGGTCCACCAGGGTCACCTTCACCATCGTCGTTGGCCTCGCTACGCCGGGAGAAACATGAGATGCTATAAGAAACCTTCGCCCCTCACGGCTTCGCTCCGAGTCCCCTCCACGCGGCGCGGAACCTCTGGAGGGCGGTGAGGTGGGTGGCCACGGCGAGGAAGACCACCAGCCACCCGAGGAGCCCCCAGGGACCCAATGGCGAGGGATAGAGGTAGGCGGCCACGGCCGCGGCGGCGGTGAGGGCCATGCGGTCGGCCCGCCCCAGGAGGCCCCCATAGTGGCGGCCCAGCCCGACGGCCTGGGCCTGAGTCCCCAGGTAACTGGTCATGAAGATGCCCGCCAGGGCCACCACCCCCACCTCCACCGGGGCGTAGGCGGCCAGCACGAGCCCCCCGTAGAGGGCCAGGTCCCCGTAGCGGTCGGCGGCGTGGTCCAGGAAGTCCCCCCGCGGGGTGGCCCCCACCCGGCGGGCCACCGCCCCATCCAGCCCATCGAGATAACCCGAGAGGAAGATGAAGAGGGCCGCCACCGGCAGGGCCCCCCGGCTCCCCGGAGAGACATAGAGGAGGACCCCCGCCGCCCCCCCCAGCACCAGCCCCCCGAGGGTCAGGGCCGCCGGGCTGACCCCGGCCCCCGCCAGGAACGCCGCCGGCGGTTCCAGCCACCGCCGCGTGCCCCTGCGAAGAACCGGGTCGAGCATAAGGATAATGGGATAGAAAGAGTTAAAAAGCGGCTGTGTCTAGGGGACCGGGGAGAATGGAAACGCTCCGGGCGCTCCTCGCCCTGGCCGACGGGACAACCATCGAGGGGGAGGGTATCGGGGCCCCCGGCCGCGCGGTGGGGGAGGTGGTGTTCAACACCTCCATGACCGGCTACGTGGAGGCCCTCACCGACCCCTCCTACAAGGGACAGATACTCCTCTTCACCTACCCCCTCATCGGCAACTACGCCACCCCGCCCCACGGAGAATCCACGGGCATCCGGGCGGAGGGGACCATCGTGCGCGAGTCCTGCCGGGTCCCCAGCCACTGGGAGTCCAACCGGGGACTCGACGCGTGGCTTCGCTCGGAGAACATCCCCGGAATGGCCGGTGTGGACACCCGGGCCCTCGTGCGCCGCATCCGCAGCCACGGGGTCATCCCCGGCGTCCTCGAAGTCGGGCGGAAGACCCCGAGGCCGGAGGCCCTCCGGGAGGAGGCGCGCCGCTTCGACCTCGGCGGAGTGGACTGGGTCCCCCGCGTGGCCACCCGCGAGACCATCCGCCACACGGTGGAAAAACCCCGATACCGCGTGGTCCTCATCGACTGCGGGGTCAAGATGAACATGGTCCGGGAGCTGAACGGGCTGGGGGCCGAGGTCATCCAGGTGCCCCCCACCCTCGAAGCGAAGGAAATCATGGCCCTGGAGCCCCACGGCGTGGTGGTCTCCAACGGCCCCGGGGACCCCGCGGTCTGCGCCTACGCCCACCGGACCATCCGGGGCCTCGCGGAGCAGCGGCTCCCCCTCTTCGGCATCTGCCTCGGCCACCAGCTCCTCGCCCTCGCCATGGGGGGCAAGACATACAAACTCAAATTCGGCCACCGGGGCTCCAACCAGCCCGTCAAGGACCTCGAAACAGGGCGGGTGTTCATCACCAGCCAGAACCACGGCTACGCCGTGGACCCCCGGAGCCTGGAGTCCACCGGACTGCGGGTCACCAAGGTCAACGCCAACGACGGGACCGTGGAGGGAATGGGCCACACCGAACTCCCCCTCTCCAGCGTCCAATACCACCCCGAGGCCGCCCCGGGGCCCCGGGACAGCCGGTTCCTCTTCGGGGAGTTCCTCCGCCTCATCGAGACAACCCGGGGGAAGAGGTAGCCGTGCCGCGCCGGGAGAACCTCCGGAAGGTCCTGGTCATCGGCTCGGGGCCCATCGTCATCGGCCAGGCCGCCGAGTTCGACTACTCCGGGAGCCAGGGGTGCCGCAGCCTCCGCGAGGAGGGGGTCAAGGTGGTGCTCGTCAACTCCAACCCCGCCACCATCATGACCGACGAGGACATCGCCGACCGCATCTACATCGAGCCCATGACCCCCGAGGTGGTCGCTGACATCATCCGCCGCGAGCGCCCCGACGGCCTCCTCCCCTCCCTGGGGGGACAGACGGGCCTCAACCTCACCGTCCAGCTCAAAAAGACGGGTGTCCTGGAGGAGACCGGGTGCCGGGTCATCGGCACACCGGTGGAGTCCATTGAGAAGGCCGAGGACCGCGACCTCTTCTTCCGCTTCATGGAGGAAATCGGGGAGCCCATCCCCCGCACCCGCCGGGCCCGGTCCGTCGAGGAGGCCATGGAGGCCGCCGAGGCCCTCGGCTTCCCCCTCATCCTCCGCGCCGGCTACGCCCTGGGGGGCACCGGGAGCGGCGTCGCCTTCAACCGGGAGGAACTCAAGACCCTCGCCCGCCGGGCCCTCGACGCCAGCCTCAACCGGGAAATCAACCTCGACACCAGCGTCCTCGGATGGAAAGAAATCGAATACGAGGTCATGCGCGACGGGGCGGACAACTGCATCACCATCTGCAACATGGAGAACCTCGACCCCATGGGCATCCACACCGGGGACTCCATCGTGGTCGCCCCCGCCCAGACCCTCACCGACCGCGAACACCAGACCCTCCGCAGCGCCGCCCTCAAGGTCATCCGGGGGCTCCGCATCGAGGGAGGATGCAACATCCAGTTCGGCGTCGACCCCAAGACCTTCCGCTACGTGGTCATCGAGGTCAACCCCCGCGTCAGCCGCTCCTCGGCCCTGGCCTCCAAGGCCACCGGATACCCCATCGCCCGCGTGGCCGCCAAAATCGCCCTCGGCATGAGCCTCGACGAAATCCGGAACCGCGTCACCGGCCGGACCCCCGCCTGCTTCGAGCCCGCCCTCGACTACATCGTCACCAAAATCCCCCGCTGGCCCTTCGACAAATTCCGCACCGTGGACCGCACCCTCGGCACCCAGATGAAGGCCACCGGGGAGGTCATGGCCATCGGCCGCACCTTCGAGGAGTCCCTCCAGAAGGCCATCCGCAGCCTCGACATCGGCCGCCACGGCCTCGGAGACGACGGCCGCCACAAACCCATCACCGACCCCGCCGAGCTCCGCCGCGGCCTCCGCCGCCCCACCGACCAGCGCATCTTCCACCTCCGCGACGCCCTCGACCAGGGGATGACCATCGAGGAAATCCACCGCCTCACCGCCATCGACCCCTGGTTCCTCCACAAAATCAAGAACATCCTTGACACCGAGCGCAGGCTCCGCCGCACCCCCGCCCCCCGGCGCAACGCCCGCCTGCTCTGGGAGGCCAAGCGGGCGGGATTCTCCGACGCCCACCTCGCCCACCTCTGGAAGACCACCGAGACCCGGGTGCGGGCCCTCCGCAAAAAACAGGGGGTTCTCCCCGTCTACAAGATGGTGGACACATGCGCCGCCGAATTCGAGGCCCAGACCCCCTACTACTACTCCACCTACGAGCCCGGCGATGACGAGGCCCCCCGCACCCCCCGCCAGAAGGTCGTCATCCTCGGCGGCGGCCCCATCCGCATCGGCCAGGGCATCGAGTTCGACTACTGCACCGTCCATGCCGTCATGGCCCTCCGCGAGATGGGCATCGAGACCCTCATCGTCAACAACAACCCCGAGACCGTCTCCACAGACTTCGACATCAGCGACCGCCTCTACTTCGAGCCCCTCGTCCACGAGGACGTCATGAACATCATCGAACACGAAAAACCGGATGGCGTCTCCGTCCAGTTCGGGGGACAGACATCCAT
>JACQPP010000101.1 GCA_016207465.1 Methanobacteriota archaeon | reverse complement strand
GGGGCTGGCGGCCCTGGCGGACATCGGGAGCGGCCTCCTGGCCCTCCGGCGGAGGCTGGAGGCGGGCTCGGCGCGCTATCTGGTGGCGCTGGCCTCGGGGATTGTGCTGGCGGCGGCCTTCTTCGAGTTGCTCCCGGAGGCCCATCTGGAGGTGAACGGGTGGGTGGTGGGGCTGGGGTTCTTCGTGTTCTATCTCATCGAGAAGGCGGTGATGCTGCACGCCTGCGGGGAGGCGGAGTGCAACGCCCACGAGCACCCGGCGGGGTGGGTCCCCGCCCTGGGGATGGCGAGCGACAACATCGTGGACGGCATCGGCATCGCGGTGGCCACGTTCACCGACGTGCGGCTGGGGCTGGTGCTGGCGGTGGCGGTCGTCGCCCATGAAATCCCCCAGGGGCTCTCGACGGTGGCCCTGCTCCAGGGGGCGAATGTGTCGCGGGGGCGCATCGTGGGGGCCCTGGCCTTCGCGGGGGCCATGTACCCGGCGGGGGCGCTCCTCTCGGCGGCGGTGCCCCCGGCCCTCTACACCTCGGCCATCGCCTTCGTGGCGGGCTCGTTCATCTACGTGGGGGCGGGGGACCTGCTGATGGAGGCCCACAAGAGGTTCAACTGGAAGGTGCTGGCGGCCACCATCCTGGGGGCAACGTTCATGTATGGGGTTGTGAGAGTCCTCGGGTAGTTGCGGTGTTCTGATGCGCGTTTTTCGGCGCGGGTTCTGGGCGGACACCCGGGGAGCCATGGAGCCCTCGGTGGACCTGGTGGCCATCCTGCTGGTGGTGGTGGGGCTCGTCCTGTTTGGGGGGGTGCTGGTGCAGGCGTGGGAGGGGTATCAGGACCGGAGTTTCGCGGTGCAGAGGGCGCGGGACGCCTACGGGTTGGCGCGGGCGCTGCGGGGGGACCCCGGGCTGGGTGTGGAGGGGAGGCCGGGGGTTCTGGACGGCGGGAAGCTCGCGGCTCTTTCGGGGAACTGTCCGGGAAAGGGAGGGGGGCCGTGCAGGGAGCTGTTTGACAGGTATGGTCGCAGTTTCGGCATCGAGGTCTCGGTGCGTGCGGGGGGGTTCTCGGCGGTGTTCCGGTCCACGGAGAGGCCCTTGAGGCCGGGGCCGGGGGCGGCGGTCCCGGTGGCGGTAAGGCTGGGGGATGCCCGGGATGGGGTGAACGGGACCTTGACGGTGCGCATCGGGAGGCCGGGATGAGAAAAACGGAATCCGCAGATTGCACAGATAAACGCAGATTTCCGTCTGGGAAAAATCTGTGGAATCTGCGTAATCTGCGGATGAATGATGCATATTCGACACTGGTGGACGCCCTGCTTTTTCTGGTTCTGGTCTCCATCGCCTCGGGGCTTCTGTTGCCGGCGGTGGTGGGGACCTCGGGTGTGTCGGCTCTGTCGGAGGCGCGGGCCCCGCGGGAGGCGGGCTCTCTGCTGGGGCTGGTGGTGAACACGCGGCTGGATGGGGCGCGGTATCGCCTGGGGGGGCCGGTTGTGGAGCCCTTGGCGGGGGCCCAGGCCCCGGTGGGCCCGCTGGTGGAGATGGTGGTGGGGCGGGAGGTCCCGCATCCCACGGTGGGGGACCTGCTGGTGGACGCGGTCTCCTCGGAGTTCCGGCTGGCCAATGGGAGCGCGTCGAACCCGCTCACGTCGGATTTGCGGGCGCGGGCCCGGGTGGAGGCCGGTGCGCTGCTGCGGGCCCACGCCGGGGGCAGGTATCGGTATCGTCTGGAGGTGGAGTGGAGGCCCCTGCGGGGGCGGCCCCCATTGGGTCTGCTGGAGGTCGGGGACCGGGTTCCCGTGGGGGGCTCGGTGGTGGCCCAGGCTCCCTTGTCGCTCCCCTGGGTCCCGAGGGTGACGGAGACGGTATTGGAGGGGCCGCCGGTGGGTTGGCCGGTGGACCTCTCGCGGCCCCGGGACAGTCTGCAGAGGCTGCGGGGGCTCATCGAAAACCGGGGTGGTGCTCCGGGGGACCGGGGGGCGCTGGAAATCCAGGTGGGGGACGCCCTGCTGGAGCTGGCGGAGGGGTTGGAGGCAGCGGGTATCCGGGCGTTTCTCCCGGAGTTGGCCCGTGTTTCTCCGGAGGCGCGGGAGGGGTGGAGGCGGGTGGCCTCGCTGGCCCGGGCCGGTGGGCTGGAGTTGCCCCCGGATGGGGCGAGCCTGCTCCTGGGGTCTCCATCGGCGGAGGAGTTGGCCCTGCGGCGGGAGGAGGCGGGGCGCATCGCGGTGCTTCTCCTGGATGGGGCGGCGGTGGGTCGCCTGCCGGGGGCCCTCTTGGATGAGGTGGCTCTCCCCTGGGCGTTCTCCTTTGTGCCACCTGGGCGGGCGGTGGCGCGGCTGAGCCTGTGGGAGGCGCGGCGATGAGCCTGAGAGTCGGGCTTTGGGAGGACCGGGGGGCCCGGGTCCCCTTTGCGGCCATCGGGGTGCTGCTGGTGCTGGTCTCGGTGCTCACCACGGGATTGCTGGTGCGGCTGGACGCGGAGGCGGCCTCGGGCATCAGCCTGCAGGCGGAGTCCCCTCGGGCCGCGGAGGCCCTGGAATTGGCGCGCTCCGATGTGAGGCGCGCCCTCTCCTACTCGGCCCTCCAGGCCCTGCGCGAGATGGGGGAGGAGCCGGTGGAGGCCGACTTCACGGGAGAGTACGGGAACGACTCCACACCGTTCCACGTGAACCGGGCGCGGGGGAGGGCCCAGCGGCTCCTCGACCGCTACCTCGAGTCGAACTACCGCCATCCCCCCTACCGGGTGGGAGAGTTCTCGGTCTCGGCGGAGCCCGTGGGGGACTGGAGGCGGCTGGAGGCGTGGAGTCTCTCCATGAAACTGGGGAGGACCGTGGAGTATCCCCTGCCCCTCGGGGGACTCAACACCACCTATGATTCCTACCTGGTGGCGCGGGTCCCGGTGAACCTCACCCTGCGCCGGGGGGCGGAGGTGCTCCTGCGGGACCGCTCCCCGGTGGAGACCCTGGTCCCGGCCCGCACCCTCCTCCTGCGCGGGCTGACGCAGGAGGCCGAGAGGCGGATGCACGGGGCGGGGCCTCTGGCCGGGGAGACCACGGCGGTGGCCCTCGGCTGGGTGTGGGCGCGCTCGGGGCTCCAGTGGGCCACCCTGGGGACGAGCCCCGGGGAGGTCCTCTCCAACCGCCACGTCGAGAGGATGGTGAACGCCCTCTCCCTCCTGGACCGGGGCTTCCTCTTCCAGGCCACCGACCCCATGGCCGTCGCCGGATACCTCCAGGAGTCCCTGGGACTCTCCCGCCGGAATGCTCTGAAACAGGCGACCCAGCCGGGGGGCGCGGGCCTCGACCTCGGGGGGGAGTCCCGGGCCACGGCCCGGGAGGACTGCCGCCGGAGCCGGACGGAGGGAGAGTGCGCGGGGGCGGAGGAGAAGTCGCGCAGTCCCCAGCCCCTGCGGCTCCACGAACTCATCGTGTGCCCCCTGGGCGACACGGGGAGCGACGGGGAGACGGTGGACATCCCCCTCGGGCTCACCGTGCCCCGCGGCTCCCGCGATGGAGTCTGGAGCGTCCCCGGGGGATACTGCCGCTCCGGGACCCTGCGGGACCTGCTGAACGAAACCGTGGGGGGAAACCTGGAGGGAGCCCAGGTCCCCAGCGGGTCCACCCGTGGCACATACACCGCCCGCATCTCCATCCGGGTGGAGCGCAACGAGGAGGCTCGCGAGACGGGGTGCTCCTCCGGCTACAGCCCCCTCGCCCCGGGGCCCTGGAAGGAGACCTCCCGCACCCGGCTCCGGGGCCTGGAGGCCGACCCCGACCCCGCCCCGGGGACCCTGGAGGGGGAGGAGTGGAGGCTGGAGCTGGAGCGGAGCCACAAATGCGAGAAGACGGAGGTCAAGTGCTCGGGGGAGGGGGAGAGCTACACCTGCCGGACCCTCCGGTTCGAGGAGTCCCACACCGACGCCCGCACCGACACCGTGGGAATCCGCCTCATGGCGCGGGAGAACTCCGACAGCCCCTTCCAGCCCGTCCACGCCCGGGGGCTCCCCGCGCGGAACCCCCGCAACGGCCC
>JACQPP010000100.1 GCA_016207465.1 Methanobacteriota archaeon | reverse complement strand
GGCTCCGGTCTGCGGGACGCCCTCAAGCGGCTGGCCACCCTGGGGCGCATAGACAAGGAGGCGGTGGATGCGACGGTGAAGGACATCCAGCGCGCATTGCTGGGGTCCGATGTGAACGTGCGTCTGGTGATGGACCTCTCCCAGAAGATTCGGAAGAGGTCGCTGGAGGAGAAGCCGCCGCCGGGGATGACCCCCCGGGAGCATGTGCTGCGCATCATCTACCAGGAGTTGTCGGCGGTGGTGGGGAAGGCGGCCCCGGTCGAGTTGAAGAAGCAGACCCTCCTGCTGGCGGGCCTGTATGGGGCGGGGAAGACCACCACCTGCGCCAAGATGGCGCGGTGGTATCAGAGGAAGGGCCTCCGCCCGGCGGTCATCTGCGCCGACGTCTACCGGCCCGCCGCGATGGAGCAGTTGGAGCAACTGTGCGCGAAGATGGGGGTCCCCTTCTACGGGGAGAAGGGGGAGAAGGACCCGGTGAGGATTGTGCGGAGTGGGCTGAAGGCCCATTCCGACGTGGATGTGCGCATCGTGGACACCGCGGGGCGCCATGCCCTCGACGGGGACCTCATCCGCGAACTGAAGGCCATTGTCCGGGCGGCGGAGCCCGATGGGAAGATTCTGGTGCTGGACGCGGCCATGGGGCAGTCGGCCCGCGACCATGCGCGGGCCTTCCACGAGGCCGTCGGGCTGACCGGGGTCGTCATCACCAAGATGGACGGCACGGCCAAGGGCGGGGGGGCCCTCTCGGCGGTGGCGGAGACCGGCGCGGGGGTGGCGTTCGTGGGGACGGGGGAGGACGTGGACGAGTTCGAGCGGTTCGAGCCCGACGGGTTCCTCTCCCGGCTGCTGGGGATGGGGGACCTCCGGGCGCTGGCGGAGAAGGCCGAGGAGGCCCTGCGGGGGGACGAGGTGGACGTGCAGGGGATGCTGAAGGGCAAGTTCACCCTCAACGACCTCTACTCCCAGTTGGAGGCCCTGCGCAAACTCGGGCCCCTGAAGAATGTGCTGGGGATGCTCCCCCTGGGGGCCGCGGGGGTGAACCTGGACGAGAAGCAGTTCGAGATGACCAAGGGCAAACTGGAGAAGTACAAGTATATCATGGACTCCATGACCCCGGAGGAGAAGGAGAACCCGAAGTTGCTGGCGGGTTCGCGCATCACCCGGGTGGCCCGGGGCTCGGGCTCCACCCCGGAGGAGGTCCGGGAATTGCTGAAGTACCACCGGACCATGCAGAACACCCTGAAGCGGCTGGGCTCGAGCCGCGGGGGGATGAAGAAACTGATGAAGATGTTCGGCAGTTGATGGGGGGTGCGCCTACGGTGCACCCGTGGAATTTTTGCCTTCGGCAAAAATTCCATAAAAAGGGGCATATGGATAGCGAAACCCGAAACCCCCATCATGTTTTTTTCCCGCGCAGCGGGAAAAAAACACCCGCGAGCGAAGCGAGCGGGCATTTAATCGCCCGGGAAAGGTTTAAATCCCCCATGGGGGTATCCCCCCTCCGATGAGCCCACGAAACGCACTCCTCGGCCTGCTCCTGGGCCTCCTGGCGGTCTCCGCCGTGGCCCAGAACAACACCACGAACCAGACCAACGTGTCCAACGCCACCCCCACCCCGAGCCCCGCGGCGAGCCCGGTGAACGCGAGCCCCAGCCCGGCCAATGCCACCCCGAGCCCCGCGGCCAACGCGAGCCCCAGCCCGTCGCCCAGCGCGACACCGGCGGCCACCGGGGAGGTCAAGATTATCACCGAGCCGGTGGACGGGGACATCCTGATTGACCGGGTGGTGGTGGGCAACGGCTTCTACGTGAACGCCTCCTTTCCGGCGGGGCTCTACCGCCTCTCCTACGGGGCGGTGGCGGGATACCGGAAGCCCGATGACACCAGCCTGGAGGTCACGGCGGGAGCGAAGGTGAACAAGCGGGGGGTCTACACCGCCGAGCAGACCGGGGTCGCCCGGCTGCGGGTCACCCAGGAGGTGGCCAAGACCTCCGCCGCCGTGGACGAGGCGGTGGACATCATCCTCAAGGTCACCAACGAGGGGGACGGCCGGGCCCTCAACGTCTCCTTCACCGCCGCCTTCCCCGACTGCCTCAAACTGCAGACCGGGGAGCCCGCCTTCAAGGGGGACCTGGACGCCCAGGAGTTGAAGCGGGTGGTCTACACCGTGAAGCCGGTGAAGCTGGGGCTCTGCCTGGTGGACCCCACCAAGGTGGTCTACTTCAGCGAGGCGGGGAAGCGGTTCACCGCCACCAGCAACGACATCAACGTGGTGGTCACCGCCAAGCAGGAGGCCACCCCCAGGCTCACGCTGCGGAAGGAAATCTCCAAGGCCGACCCATTCGTGGGAGACGAGGTCTCCGTGACCCTCACCATCAAGAACGAGGGCAACGCCCCCGCCCCCATGGTGAATGTGACCGACACCCTCCCCCCGGGGTGCGCTTCCCTGCGGAGCGGCCCCACCGCCTGGAGCGGGAGCCTCGACCAGGACCGGGAGAAGGTCCTCTCCTACACCATCGCGGTGACCCAGGAGGGCCCCTGCACCCTCCCCTCGGCCCGGGCCACCTACCAGGACGAGAGGAAGAGCCTCTACACCAAAGAGTCCAACGAGAAGGCCCTCGCGGCCAAGGCCAGGGGGTTCGTGGACCAGTACAAGGACCTGGTCTCGGTGTTCGCCGTCACCGGCGGGGCCATCGGGGCCATCGTCACCATCATCAACATCTCCCGGAAGGCCAAGGGGAAGGTCTCCGAGAAAAAGAAGAAAGAATAAAAAGGCGGGAGACCCAAGGGGGCCCCATGAAGCGCGAAGTGGCCATTGACCTGGCCATGGTGGTCCTGGCCGTGGTGTCGGTGGTCCTCATCCTGGTGGAGTTCCTGGTGGTCCTCTCCCCCGGGGACCTCGTCCTGCTCTACGCGGTGGACCTGGCCATCGTGGGGGTCTTCGCCGCCGAGTTCTACACCAAGGTCCGGCGGGAGGAGCGGAAGGGGGCCTACGCCCGGCGGCACTGGTATGAGCTGGTGGGGATGCTTCCCTCGGTGCTCTTCGCGGCCCTGGAGAACGAGGCCTTCCTGGGGGTGGTGGCCCGCGGGTTCCGGCTCCTGCGGGTGGCCCGCATCCTTCGGCTGGTGGGGGCCGCGGGGCGGATGATGCGCTTCAGCCACTACCTGAAGAACTTCGTGCGGCGGGCCCACCTCATCCCCTTCGCCCTGGTGGTGGCCATGGTAGTCTTCCTGAGCGGCGTCGCCGCCTGGGAGTTCGAGAAGGAGGCCCCTGAGGGGAACATCAAGACCATGGCCGACGGCCTCTGGTGGGCCGCGGCCACCGTGACCACCGTGGGATACGGCGACCGATACCCCGTGACACCCCCGGGGCGCATGGTGGGGGTCTTCACCATGGTGGCGGGAATCACCCTCTTCGGCACCCTCATCGCCCTCATGGGGGTGGTGCTGGCCCAGCGGCTCACCGGGGTGGACCCCGACCTGGAGGCCATCCAGAAGCGGCTCGGCGACGCCCCCAACCTGACGGATGCGGAGGCCCGGAGCCTGGTGGAGAGGGTCGAGGCGTATCTCGCGAAGGCACGGAAGAAAAGTTGAGCCGGGGGGTTTTATCCGCAGATTACGCAGATGGCGCAGATTTAAAAATCCATCTGTGATATCTGCGGCATCTGCGGATTCGTCAGTGTCCGCGTCTCACGGAGTAGTCGGCGAACTCCAGGAGCAGGCTCTTGGCCCGGGACCCGAGGAGGGGGGCGAGGGCCCGGCGGGCCCGATGGCGGTATTCCTCGGCCCGCTGGCGGGCGTAGCCGATGGAGCCCAGGTTTTCCAGTTGGCGGATGGCCCTCTCGATGGAGGCCCGGTCCCCGCGGGGGGGCTTGAATCCGCGTCGGGTGGCGTGGAGCCAGACGAGAGTCTTCTTGCCCCGCACGAGGTCGTTGCCCCGCCTCTTGCCGAGGGTCTTCTCGGTGGTGGTGAGCCCCAGGATGTCATCGGATATCTGGAATCCGATGCCCATGGCGGTCCCGCAGGCGTCGAGGCGGGCTACGGTGGCCGGAGTGGCCCCGGCGAGGAGGCCCCCGAGGGAGGCAGAGGCGGCGATGAGGCTGGCGGTCTTGCGGCGGACCATCTCGATGTAGTGGGCCTCGGTGACCCGGTGGTGGTTCTCGTAGGCCATGTCGAGGGCCTGGCCCTCGCAGATTTCCACGCAGGTCTCCGCGAGCCGGAGGGAGGAGGCGGCGAGCCGTGATGAGGGGGCCCGGGAGCGGGCGAGCAGCTCGAATGCCTTGGAGTAGCGGGTGTCCCCGGCGAGGATGGCGGCCGGCAGCCCGTAGCGGGTGTGGACGGTGGGGACCCCCCGGCGGAGGGTGTCCTGGTCCATGATGTCATCGTGGATGAGGGTGAAGGTGTGGACCAGCTCGACGGCGGCGGCGGCCGGCAGCAGCCTCCGGGGGCTCCCGCCGCAGGCCTCGGCGGCCAGGAGGAGGAGGGCGGGGCGCATCCGCTTGCCACCCGCGTGGAGGAGGTGGAGGCTGGCCCCCTGGAGGGTGGGCTCGTCCAGGCGGATGTGGGACTCCAGGTATCGGCCCACCTCCCGGCCCCGGCGCTCCAGTTCCCTCTCCAGACCCGGCGGGCTCATCGCGTCCCCCGGGGGGCGCGGGCGCGGCGGGGGTCCCAGAGGCCCCTCTGCTCGGCCATCTCCCGGGTCCTGCCGGTGAGAAGCAGGGGAGCGCGGCGGAGGTCCCGGGGGCGGCGGGAGCCGGTGAGGAACATGGCGGTGCGGAGTTCCTCCACCATGGTCTGGGCGGTCTCCTCCACCATGCGGGTGGAGGTCATGGCGGCCTTGATGAAGGGGAGCCCCGCGCTGGCGGCGGTGGCGCCGAGGGCGATGGACTTGGCCACGTCGAGGCCGCTGCGGATGCCCCCGGTGGCCACCACCGGGAGGCCGAGTCCCTGGCACTCGAGGATGGAGAGGGGGGTGGGGATTCCCCAGTCGGCGAAGACCCTCCCGAGGTGCTCCTGGAGGCGGTCCCTCCTGCGGTGGGCCCGGAGGGCCTCCACCAGGGCGAAGTTGGTCCCCCCCAGGCCTCCGACATCCAGCGCGGCGACCCCGGCCCCCCGGAGTTGGAGGGCGACCTCGCGGGAGATGCCCGCCCCGGTCTCCTTCACCAGCACGGGGACCCGCAGGCCCCGGCAGACCTGCCGGACCATCCCCAGGCAGCCGCGGGCGTCCAGGTCCCCCTCGGGCTGGACCGCCTCCTGGAGGAAGTTGAGGTGGATGGCGAGGGCGTCGGCCTCCACCATCTCCACGATGCGCCGCACCCCCTCCACCCCGTATTTCCGCAGTTGGGGGACCCCGATGTTCCCGTAGACAAACGTGGTGGGGGCGGCCTCCCGGACCACCCGGTAGGTCTCCACCAGGTGGGGGTCCTCCAGGGCGGCCCGCTGGCTCCCCACCCCGATTCCCATCCCCACCTTCTCGGCGGCCTCCCCGAGCCGCCGGTTGACCCGGCGGGTGGCGGGGTGGCCCCCGGTCATGGAGACAATCATCAGGGGCACGCGGAGGGTCTTCCCCAGAAAGGGGGTCTCCAGCCGGATTTCGCGGCGGTTCACCTCGGGGAGGGCCCGGTGGAGCAGTTCCACGTCGCCGAACCGGGAAACCGACTCGATGGGCTCATGGGCCACAATCTGGAGGTGCTCCAGCTTCCTCTGGCTCGTCAGTTTCCTCCGCGGCATGGGACTCAGGCGACGATGCGCGTCCCCACCCCCTCCCCGCGGAGGAAGCGGGAGATGTTGCCAGGCCGCGCGCCATCGAAGACCCATGCGGGGACCCCATGGCGGGCCAGGTGGAGCAGCTCGCGGAGCTTGCCCTCCATGCCCCCGGTCACATCACGCCCACCGGGAGAAGAGAGGTCGAGCCTCTGGAACTCCCGGGGGCTCATCCGGGCCAAAGGACCCCCGTTGGCGACGACCCCGGGGACGTCGGTGGCCATCCCCACCCTCCGCGCCCCCAGTTGGAGGGCGAGGTGGCGGGCCAGGGTGTCCCCGGAGAGCACTGCGAATCCCCCTTGGGCGCGGGCCACCATGTCGCCGTGGAGCACCGGGACCATCCCCGCGCGGAGAAGCCCGCGGAGGGGGGCGGTGTCCATCCTCGGCCCCCTCTTCCCGAGAACCACCGAGGCCATGGGGTGGACGGGGACCGCCATGACTCCCCGGCGGGCGAGGGCGTCGAGGAGGAGATGGGTGAGGCGGCGGACCGAGGCGTGGACCCCGGCGGGGGACTGGCCGCGGGCCACCTGGGGGTGGCCGTAGGAGCCCGCCCCGTGGATGAGCACCAGCCCCCGGTGGGGGGAGCGGGCGATTTCCCGGGAGGCGAGGGAGATGGCCCGGGGGCGGGGGGTGGAGGGATGGGACTTGTCGGTGAGGAGACTGCCCCCGAGTTTCAGAATCGTGATGGGCATACGGTGGGGAGTCTGGTGGGAGAGAGCATCAAGATTCGTCCTCCCGCCCGCCCCCCATCTTCGTTTCCTGCCGAATCCCGGCGGAGTCGGGGCGGGTGAGTATGGGGGTTCCCCCGGCGCGCCGGATGGCCCGGGCGACCCCCTGGGGCTCGGGGGCGAGGGCCACCATGCACCCCCCGCCACCGGCTCCGGTGAGTTTGGCCCCGAGTGCCCCGGCCCCCCGGGCGGCCTCCACCAGGGTGTCGAGGCGGGGGTGGCTCACCCCGAGGGCCGTGAGCATCTGGTGGTCGAGGTCCATCAGCCGCCCCAGCGTGGGGAGGTCTCCCCGGCGGAGGGCCGTCTCCCCCCGGCGGGAGAGGTCTCCGATGGAGGAGAGAAGGTGGGAGGCGGTGGGGGTGTGGCGGCCGCGGAGACGGGCCACGCGGTCCACCATCCGCCCGGTGGAGCGGGCCACATGGGTCTCTCCCACTACGAGGCCCACCCGGGGGATGGGGAGCCGCCGGCCCCCGGGGTGGAGGAGGGCCCCCCCGAGGGCAGCGGTGAGGGTGTCCATGGGGCTCGCGCGCCCCTGGACCCTCCGCTCGACTTGGTGCCCGATGGCGGCGAGCCCCCGGGGGGAGAGCCCCAGCAGGAACTCATGGTTGAGGGCCCCGAGGGCGGCGAGGGTGACGGAGGCGGAGGAGGCGAGCCCCGAGGCCGCGGGGAGAGCCGATGCGACCCGGAGGTGGACCCCCTGGTCGGGGCATCGGGTGTGGAACCAGCGGAGAACCTCCCGGAGGTAGGGGCTGTCAGGGGCCATGGGGTTGTGGACGCGGGTCCGCGGGGCGGGGCGGGCCTCGGCCCGGGTGCGGAGGCCGATGGCGCAGGTGAGGGCGGGCTCCCCGTAGACCACCGCGTGCTCCCCGAGGAGGCAGACGCGGCCGGGGGCCGAGGCGATGGCCATGGTTTATCCCGCTTCGCCCCCATAGGGGAAAAACATGGAGGAGAAGGACCTGAAGGAACTGTGGGGGCTGTGCGTGAAATCCATGCAGAGCCCCGGGGACGCCTACCTGCGGGAGCAACTGGTGCGGGGCTGCCGGGGGGCCGGGGTCCACATGCTCCACCAGTACCGCCTCGACCGCCCCACCCAGTCCCGGATGGTCTACCGGAAGTTCGACGGCACCGGAAGTCTCTCCATCCACCGCACCATGACCGGTTTCCTCACCCACGGGAGGAGCCTCGACCAGGTGGTGACCCGCACCCGGGTCCAGCTGGCCCGGAGCCTCAGCCTGGCCCTCCTCTACGACGACTCCAGCAGCATGTCGGCCTGGTGGCGGAACAAATACTTCCCCTACCGCCTGCTCACCGAGGAGACGGCCCCCCAGACCAGCGCCAAAATCGGCTGCCTGGCCCTCCTGGAGGCCTTCGGGGCCGAGGCCGACATCGTGGTCTTCGTCTTCGGCTCCCAGGTCACCGGCCCCCTCATGAAGCGGGAGAACATCTACCAGGAGCTGGTGAAGCGCAACGGCTCCGGGGGCACCCGCCTCGACCTCGCCCTCCAGAAGCTCATGGACCTGCGGTGGCACGAGTCCCCCGGGATGAAGGTCATGGTGGTCCTCACCGACGGGGTCCCCGAGACCGGCCGCCGCGAGGAGGCGGAGGACATCCGCATCCAGAGGTCGGTCATCAACAACATCAAGCGGGTGCTGGACTCCGGCGTCCAAGTCCTCTACGTCCCCATCTTCACCGACGACAAGCTGAGCCGCTTCCGCACCGGCGAATACGACGCCCGCGGGTTCGTGGAGCGCATCCAGCGCATGGGGGCCACCACCGCCGAAGTCACCCAGGAGGCCGACCTCCTCAAGACCCTCTTCCAGGGGGTCCGCCGCATGCTCCAGGAACTGGAGGAGAAAGAGGCCAAGAAAATCCTCACCGTTTAATTTGGGGGTATATATACTTCCCCCCAGCCGATGCCTGTTTTAGAGGCCCCTATGGCTTCGGCTCCGCGGCCACCGGGGGCCCCTGGGGGATGGGCCCGGCGGCCCACCGGTACTCCCTCTGCCTGCGGTTCCCCTGGCGCTCCAGGAGGCCGTCCCGGTGCATCCGGGAGAGATAGGTGGAGACGGTGCTGAGGGTCACCCGGTGGTGGACCTGCTCGAAGCGGCGCTTCACCTGGAGGGAGGTGAACCACCCGCCATGGAACTCGACCCGGAGGAACCCCTCCAGGGACTCCCGCAGGGTGACACTGGGGAGACGCCCCCCCTCCGGGGGGGCCAGGGGCTCCCGGCGGGTGATGGAGAGGGAGGACTCCAGGAACTCCAGGGCCTTCTCCAGCACCCGGTGCTTCTCCGAGAGGTTGTCATCGGCCAGGTCATACTCCCGGGCCTCCCGGCTCCCCCCCGACCCGGCGACCTCGATGCGGAGTCTCATCGACCCCCCCCGGGCAAACCGACCATACTTTCCTTTACAAAAAAATGGGGAGCGGGGGGCCAAAGGACCCCCGCGCTATCCATCCCCTCAAACCTGTGAACGATGCGTGAATGTAGTATAGACGGGGTATATAAAGTTTTCGGGAAAACGAGTGTCATAAGTTGTAGATAGCCTCATTCACAACTTTTATGAACCATGTCTTGTATTCTACGGTATAATTAAGGTTTCTTTCTTGTTAGCAGATTTGAAAATAACAGACAACAGGCAGAAAAAGCAGGTTTTGTGAATGAAATTGTGGGACCACAAAACGATTTCGACCTCCCACCCCCAGTATAGCGATCATGACCATCGCCTCTCTGGTCTCCATCGGGGACGAGGTCCTCTCGGGGGACATCCTCAACACCAACTCCCGCTGGCTCGCCCAGAGGCTGGGGGAGCGGGGGGTGCGGGTGGTGCGGATGCTCACCATCCCCGACGAGGTGGAGACCATCGCCCAGGCCCTCCGCGGGGAAACCGCCGATGCGGTCATCGTCACCGGGGGGCTTGGGGCGACCCACGACGACGTGACCCGGGAGGGGGTGGCCCGGGCCTTTAATCTCCCCCTGGAGCGCCACCCGGAGGCCGAGGCCCACCTCCGCCGCCTCTTCCCCCCGGGCCGCTTCCTGGAGCAGAACCTCGCCATGGCCGACCTCCCCCGGGGCTGCGAGGTCATCCCAAACCCCGTGGGGGCCGCCCCCGGGTTCATCATCGGGAGGGTCCATGTGCTGCCCGGGGTGCCCCGGGAGATGGAGGCCATGTTCACCCTTATCGCCCACCGGTTCACCGGGGAGGCCTGGTCCACCGGCTGGCTGGTGACCCCCCGGTTCGAGGTGGAAATCGGGGACACCCTCCGGGAGTGCCTGCGGGAGTTCCCCGGGCTCAAACTGGGCTCCTACCCCACCCAACTGGAAGAGGGGGGGCGCCGCCGGTACATCGTGAAGGTCAAACTGGAGGCCCGGGACCCCCTCCTCCTCCAGAGGGCCCAGGAGTGGCTCGCCCCCCGCATCCGGGGAACCCGGGGATGAGCGTCAGGTGGGTGGAGGTGGACGGCTCCCGAGGCGAGGGAGGGGGCCAGATTCTGCGCACCGCCGTCTGCCTCTCGGCCCTCACCGGCCGCCCCCTGCGAGTGGCGGGAATCCGGAGGGGGCGCCCCCGGCCGGGCCTGGCCCCCCAGCACATCCGGATGGTGGAGGGGGCCCGAGTCCTCTGCCAGGGCCATGCGGAGGGGCTCCACCCGGGCTCCACCGAGGTCCAGTTCACCCCGGGGCCCCTCCGGGGAGGAGCCCACACCCTCGACATCGGCACGGCGGGCTCCGTTTCCCTGGCCCTCCAGGGTCTCCTCCCCATCGCCCTGGCCGCCCCGGAGCCCGTGGAACTGGACCTGCGGGGGGGCACGGATGTGGCCTGGGCCCCCCCCATCGACTACCTGCGGGGGGTCTTCCTCCCCCTCCTGGGGGAGATGGGACTGCGGGTTGAGGTCGAGGTGGCGCGCCGGGGATATTACCCCGAGGGGGGAGGAAGGGTGAAGGCCCGCATCCATCCGGAGACCCCCAGGCCCCTGCGGGCCCTGGAGCCCCGCGCCGCCGGGATTCGGGGGGTCTCCCACGCCTCCCGCCTCCCCGGGGTGGCGGAGAGACAGGCCCATGCCGCCCGCGAACACCTCGCAGGGCGGGAGCCGCATATCCGGGTAGAGGATACGGAGGCGGCGGGCCGGGGGAGCGGGGTTGTCCTCTGGAGCGGGTGGAAGGGGGCCGGTGCCCTCGGGGAGCGGGGGAAGCCCGCGGAGGAGGTGGGAGGGGAGGCGGCCCGCCGGCTCCTCGGCTCCCTGGGGAGCCCCGCGGCCCTCGACCCCCACCTCGCAGACCAGGTCCTCCCCTACCTGGCCCTGGCCCCCGGGGACTCCGAGTTCACCGTGGAGACATGGACCCCCCACGCGGAGAGCCACCGGGAGGTCCTCCAGAGGTTCCTCCCCTGCACCATCGAGACCGAGCCGCTTCCCGGGATGGTCAGGGTTTCCGTCGGCGGAGCATCCCGGCGAGGATGAGCGCCCCCACAGCAAACACCGCCTCGAACCCGGGGGGCTCCGGGGTCGGGGTGGGCACGAAGGGGGTCTTGGTGGGCTCGGGAGTAGAGGGGAGGGCGGCGCTCCCGAACTCTTGGGGCTTGGACACCTCCACGCTATCCGCCTTGGCCATGGAGACGTTCAGCCTCGTGGTGTTCCCCCGGGAGAGGGTCACCATCTGGCTGAACTCCTTGTGGCCGGAGAGGGAAACCCGCAGGGTATAGTTGCCCGCCGAGAAGCTCTCGTTGATGGGGCTCTTGCCCAGGAGGGCCCCGTCAAGGCTGACATCGGCCCCCGGGGGGTCGGTGGTGACCAGGAGGGTGGAGTCGGGGATGAGGTTGCTGAGGTTCACGAGAAGGTCGGTGGTCTGCCCGGGGGCCAACTCCACCCGGCGGTTCATCTCCCCGAAGGAGCGGTTGACCACCCGCACCCGCCGGAGCCCCGCGGTCACCTCGAACTTGGCGGGGGCCACCCCGAGCCGCTCCCCGTCCACGTAGACCTCGGCCGGGGTCGAGTTGTTCAGAGGGCCGGAGGTGGTGTTCACATAGAGGTAGGTGGGAAGGAGGGGGCTCAAGTCCACAATCCTCACCCGACGGTCCTTGCCCCCGTAGATGAGGAACCGGTCATCCGGGGAGGTGGCCACGGTGAGCACCTGGTCCTGGCCGCGGGTCTTCCACCGGAGGTCCCCCACCGGGCCGAAGAAGGCCACCTCGCTCCCGATGGCGGTGAAGACCCCGAAGGGGACCGAGGCGATGGAGACCACAGGGAGCCGAGCCACCGATGCCTGGACCTTGAAATACCGGCCGGTCTTGTCGAACACGTAGTAGTTTCCGTCGCTGCTCCCCACCGTCAGGTTGGGGATGGTGTCGGAGAGGGCGGGCTCCCGCAGGGCCACGCTCGCCATCTCAATCCGCTGGAAACTCGCCTCCTCGTCGGAGAGGGAGGTGACGGGGGCCCGGTAGGTCTCGAATTTGCGCATGTCCACCTCCCTCTGGGAGTGGTTCATGAGAATGCCCTCCTTGAGAGAGATGGCCCCCACGTAGTTGCCATCGGCGGAAATGACCGCCCGGGTCTTCAGGTAGAGGGTGTCATGCTTCCACAACTGCCGGGAGTCCCGGTCCACGAGGTAGACGAACTTGCCCGCGGTGGCCACAATCCGGTTCCCCGTGGGGGTGATATCCACGCTCAGGACCTGCTGGGGGAACCCGGTGGACCACTGCTCCTCCCCCGCCCGATTGAGGAGAAGTATCTTGGGGCCGCTGCTCACCACAATGAGGTCCCCCTTGGCGGAGATGGCGACCCCGGAGATTTCGTCCAGTTTCTTGTCCCACACGGGGCGGAAGTTCCGGTCCAGGAGAGTCACCTGGCCCCGGGTGGCCACCACGCTCCACTCCCCCCGGTTGGCCACATCCGCCGCGACAACCTCGGAAATCGTCTCGAACCCCGCCACCGGGACCGGGTCGCCCCCCAGGGCAGGCAGGGAGAGGAGAAGGGCCGCCAGGGCAACAGGGAGAACACGCATGGTCACTAAATCCAAGGGGGATATCTAAAACCTTATCTCCGGCGGGGAGCCCCCGCCAGGGCCCGGGCCCGCTCCACAGAGACCCTCCCCTCCCGGTGCATCCGCTCCGCCACCCGCTCCCCCGCCTCC
>JACQPP010000099.1 GCA_016207465.1 Methanobacteriota archaeon | reverse complement strand
TGACTCTTGGTCCCGCTCCCGCCCATGATGTTCGCGGCACTCATCTGCGAAAAGTTCTGGACCGAGGCGGAGTGGCGGCACTCCGCGTTCTCATGGGTGGTGGCCGAGAGGGTCGCGCTGCTGCTTCCCACGGCGCCCGAGGGGCCCACGGATAGAATCCGGGGTGGCGTGTCATCCCGGGTCATGTAGCGGAGGTGGACGTATCCCTGGGGCTCCGGGGGCTCCCGGGACTCGTAGAAGAGCCAGAGGGTCCCCCCGTTGTCCACCACCAAAGAGGGGTTGGAGTCGGTCCCCGCGGATGTGGTGAGCCTCTGGGGGACGGCGGCGGCCAGCCCCAGGGGGGTGGTGGCGTTGGCCACATAGATGTCGGCGTTCCCCGACTGGGTGGAGGCCCAGGCGAGCCAGTAGGTCCCCCGGGGGTCCTGGGCGAGGCCGGGGAGCTTGTCGGCCACACTGTTGGTGGTCAGCCGCGTCTCGCCCCCGCTCCAGGAGAGGCCGTCGCTGCTGCTCCGGAGGAAGAGCTCGGTGGAGGTGTCGTCCCCCTCCGTCATCTCCCGGAACCACACCGCCCACCAGGTCCCATCCGAGGCCCGGAGGATGTCGGGGGCGAAATCCGGGTGGGAGTCGGTGGTGACGCTCACAGGTGTGCCCGGCCCCGAGCCGTTGAGGGAGGCGGCCAGAATGTCGTAGTTTCCCTCCCGGTCGGAGGACCGGAGGACCCGCAGGGAGCCGTCTGCGGCAGGGGCCGCCTGGGGGGTGAACTCGTTGGCCCCATCGGTGCTCAGGTTCGCCGGGGGGCCCCATGAGGAGCCGCTCCAGTTCCGGTAGCATAGGTCGTAGGTGGGCTGGACCACCCCGGAGTCCAGGCACCCGGCCCGGCGGGACTGGTAGACCATCCAGAGCCCCCCCGAGGAGTCCAGGGCCAGCCCGGGATTCAGGTCGTCAAAGGAGGAGGAGAGCCGGGTGTCCCCGCCCCAGGCGGAGCCATCATAGGACTTGGCGTAGAGTTGCAGGAGAGGCTGGCTCCGGTTGGAGAACCAGGCCACCCATACATTGCCCGCCCCGTCCACGGCCCCATCCGCCGCCAGATTCTGATGGGAGCCCGAGGTGAGGCTCGACGAACCACTCCAACTGCCCCCCAGGGAAGGAGTGGAGAAGGCGAGCAAGAAGAGGAAAACCCCCGTTTTCATTAATCTACTGAACAGAAGCCCCCATGGGGGGTGACGCCGTCTCTCTCGAAATCTCCCCGGATAGGGCTCCATTTCCAGGAAACCCCCGTTATCCTTCATTTCTTGTCGGGCACGCGCAACGCCATGTATGAACATCACTATATTTACTCCCACTAATAGATTTACTCGTTAGGTTGGTGGAAGATGCATCTGAGAGTCCTCTGTCTCATCGGATTGCTCCTGGCCTCCGCGGGCCTCCCTGCGGCGGCCTCCCACGGGTGGTGCCAGCAGCACTACGACGGCCCCTGGTGGCAGGGCAAGTGGTGGGTGGAGTGCCACACCAACCTCTCCGACGGCGCCGACGGGGCCCACGTGCACCACGACATCTACATCGACCCCAACTACGGCATCGCCTACCGGGAGAACAACTTCTACATCTTCGACGTGGTGCGGGTGGCCAACACCAGCCCCGCGGGAATCCGCAACCTCCGGGTGGACCCCTGGATTCCCTACGAGCCCGACTTCTACCCCGTGACCGACTGGACCCCCTACCAGTACACCGGCCCCTACCCCTCGCCGGACACCTCCACCTACTACAAGACCGACAAGAACCCCGCCTACGGCCCCAACTGGACCGCCCGCCCCGACTGGAAGGGCACCAACGTGACCTTCGGAGGGGCCGCCGAGAGCCGCTTCGTGGACGCCTACTACTACCAGGGGGCCACCGGCCCCAGCGGGGGATACTACCAGGCCCGCTACCCCTGGGACTACACAGCCCTCGGCACCTTCCTCCCCGCCCAAATGGTGGGCAACAAGTGGCTCCTCAAGTCCACCCCCTGGGTGCGCCCCGGCTCCTACGTCCTCGACTACACCCTCGCCTTCCACTACGACGTGGTCAACCTCACCACCCCCACCCCCGCCTGCGACATCGCCTTCACCAAGGAATCCAAGCCCAACTCCGAGAAGGGAACCCAGAACAGCCGGGGGACCCTCATGACCTACCTCACCCTCACCGCCCCCAACACCACCACCTACACCACCCTCCGCATCACCGACGAGACCCCCACCGGCTTCGTCCTCCCCTCCTCCAAGGAGGTCCAGGTGTGGACCACCGACGGCCACCAGCGCAAAGCCATGAAGAGCGACGACTACACCCTCACCTTCACCGGAGACCAGATGACCCTCACCTTCAGCCCCGCCAGCCTCGACACCACCCGGGGATACCTCGTCAAATACCCCGCCCGCTACGACAAATCCACCGACCCCCGAGCCTACATCACCATCACCACCCTCGAAGGGGACAACCCCGACTGCAAGAGCACCTACGAGACCAACCTGCTGCTGAAAGACTGAAGCCCCGAAGGAGCGCCGAAGAAGCAACGGGCACCGAAGGCCCACGGATGGCCCGGTCCACCGCAGAAGGGGATGGAAACGCTTATGGACCCTGGAGGTGGCCAACTTTCAAGGGAGAAAAAGAGGAGGAGAAATGAGATTCGTATGTAACGATTGTGAGAGGCAACCGTTCGAGGCAAAGAGCGTCACAGAACTGTATATACATACAGTAGTTCCGCAAGTTGAGGGGGTTCTGTGTCCGTCATGCTTCTCACCGCCCATTTTTCTACGGGTCTTCCTTGGCCTGAAATCGCTCTCGGGAGGGAAGTATTTATCCCCGCTCC
>JACQPP010000098.1 GCA_016207465.1 Methanobacteriota archaeon | reverse complement strand
GCGTTGGAGGGGGTGAGGGAGATGGTGGGGGTGGGTGTGGTCTGGTTCTCGGCCCGGATGGTCCCCGCCGAGGTGCAGGAGACCAGGTTGGTGGTGTCGTTGGCGCAGAAGGCGAGGGTGAGGGTGCCGTTCTCGGGATGGGCGTAGGTGTAGCGGATGGTGTAGTTGTTGCCGGTGGGGTTGCCGGCGAAGGTCTGCTCGACGGTGGAGTTGGGGAGGGTGACGTTGAGCCAGACCCGGCTGATGCCGCTGGGGTCCACCACGGTGGCGTTGACGGTGACGTTCTGGTAGATTTCGACGTAGCCCGAGAGGTTGGTGGTGTTGGTGAGGTTGGTGATGGTGGGGGCGAGGTTGGTGACGTTGAGGCGGAGGGCGAGGCTGCGGCTGTCGGTGGGGTCGTCAATGCGGGCGAAGATGAAGGTGGCGTTGTAGGTGTTCTCGGGGACTCCGGTGGATTCGAATCCGAGGGTGATGTTGGCCGCCTGGGAGGAGGTGGGGGTGGGCTCGCTGAGGGCGTCGGCGCAGGAGATGTTGATGTCGCTGGCCTGCTGGGTGCAGAGGACGTTCCAGCCCGCGGGGCCGACGACGACCTCGCCGAGGACCGGGGGGCTGACGCTGCGGACGGCCTCGAAGTTGAGGGGGATGTTGCCGGTGTTCTCCACCACCATGTAGTAGCGGAAGGTGGAGTCCTGGCTCCAGGAGGTGTTGACGGAGACGGTGAGGGTGTCGCCGGAGGCGAAGTTGACGGGGGTGAGGGTCCAGGAGCGGTTGGTGGGGATGGTGAATATCATGTCGTTGAATCCGGAGTTGGCCTGGTCGGCGCTGACCTCGACGGTCCAGTTGTAGGTCCCCGCCTTGGTGCCGCGGCCGGTGTCCACCCGGATGGTGATATTCTGGGGGGCGAGGACGTCGAGGGCCCCGAGGTCGGAGCCGGAGGCGGGGATGGCGCCCCCGGTGGAGTTGGTGATGCTGACGTAGCAGCCGCCGCTGGTCTGGCACTTGTTGGCGGGCGGGAGGTTGGCGTCCTGGTAGACCTTGAACTTGGCGTTGCGGGCGAAGATGTTGCCGATGTTGCGGACGGTGAAGGTGTAGGCGGTGGTGGTGTTGTGCTCCTTGGTCTCCTCGACCCGGGGGGTGATTTCGAGGGTGCGGTTGGCGCGGACGTTCATGAGGGTGTGGTTGATGACGGTGGTGCGGGAGGCCCCCACGGTGTTGTTCTGGGGGTCCTTCCAGGAGACGTAGCCGCGGATGTAGTTGAGGCCCAGGGTGCTCTCGCGGATGGTGGCCCGGATGGGGAAGGTGCAGGTGGCGCCGGGGGCCATCTGGCCGCAGGTGCGGGGGCTGGTGGAGCCGTAGGTGACGGTGTTGAGGATGCCGGTGCCGTTGGTGGTGTTGCCGGTGAAGTTGATGTTGTCGGCGGAGCCCTTGTCGGCGCAGGAGCCGGGGATGTTGTTGGGGTTGGTGCAGACCCCGAGGTTGACCTCGGTCACGTTCATGGTGACGTCGTAGGCGAAGGCGGCCCCCGTGTTGGTGAAGGTGATGTTGAAGGTCCGGCTCTCGCTGTCGAGGCTGGTGACGTTGGTGAGGTTGAAGGACTGGTTCTGGCCGAGGGAGCCGCCGGTCTTGCCGAGCACGAGGAAGGAGTCAATCTGGGTGTCAAGGGTGTTGAACTGGCCGTTGTCGTTGCGCCAGTCCCGGGCGACAATGTTGATGGTGTAGGTGCCGTTCTGGACGGGGAGGCAGGTGGTGTTGTAGGAGTCGAGCTGGGTGTCGTTGCGGTCGCCGGAGGCGGACATGCGGTTGAAGTAGGGGGCGGTGGAGGCGGCGATGGCCCCCGGGCTGCTCATGACGGTCCCGGTGCTGTCGAGCCAGTTGCTGCAGGCGAGATTGGACTTGGCGAAGACGCCGGTGCGGTTGCCGAGGGGCTGGCCGAAGTTGATGTTCTCGTTGTCGTCCTGGGAGGCGTTGGGCAGCGATTGGAGGGAGAGGTTGCTGGCGTTGAGGTAGTTGTCGGTGAGGTTGGCGAGGATGGTGAGGGCGGAGGTGGACTGGTTGCGGGCCTCGAGGCTGCTGTTGGGGGAGACGCTGGAGTTGAGGAGGAAGGGCGCGGTCTGGTCGCGGAGGTAGATGGTGGCGTTGATGTCGGTGACGTTGGCCTGGGCGTTGGCCTCGGCCTTGTCCCCGATGTTGCAGTGGAACTCGATGGGCCCCTTGCGGTCGTTGGAGGGCTCGGAGAGGTTGTGGAGGAGAGGGGTGAAGTTGTATTTCACCATGCCCCGCTCCTCCACCGGGGAGGTGAGGGTGAGGCTGTCGTTGAGGAGCCAGACCTCGGTGGAGGAGCCGTTGATGGTCTCCCCGGTGTAGCGGTAGCTGAGGTTCACCTTGTAGGAGGGCACGGGCTGGTTCTCGGAGTCGATGACTTGGCAGCCGATCCAGAAGGCGAAGGTGGTGTTGAGGGCGGGGTTGGGGTAGGGCATGGCGGTGGTGTTCTGGGCGAAGGTCTGGCTCCCGATGGGGGTGCTGTTCTGCCACTGGACGCGGGTGAGGGTGGTCACCCGCACGTTCAGGTAGGTCTGGTTGGCGTCGTAGAACTCCCGGACGGCGCGGCCGGTGAGGTTGAGGAGGCCGGGGCTGCAGGCGCTCTCGCCGGGGCGCCAGTAGGTGGTGGTGCCGTTGACGAGGAAGCCGGAGGCGTTGGTGAGGCGGGATGCGTTGGTGTCGGCGTAGGCGCAGCGGCCGGTCTCCGCGAGCCAGGTGGAGTTGAGGCTGGCGTTGAGGGTGTGGTTGACACCGAGTTCGTCCGTCACAATCAGGACCAGCCGCCGGGTGTCGGTGGTGGACCAGAGGGTCCCGTTGACAGGGGAGAGGATGGTGACGCTGAGGGTGCCGTTGACGTAGATGCCGGTGGTGGTGGTGTTGGAGGGCTGGAGGCTGATGTTGGTGGCGTTGACGTAGAGGGTGTGGTTCTGGGGCTCCATGGTGTCGTTGGGGTTGAAGGTGACGGGGGTGGCGCACCATCCGGTGGCGTTGGTGGTGCAGGTGCCGATGAGGCTGGTGTTGTTGTAGAAGCCCACGGTGGAGTTGTCGGCGGGGCCGATGTCGGAGTCCTGGATGCGGGCGGTGAAGTTGGCGATGGATGGGAAGAGGGAGTTGTTGCGGTAGACTCGCGGGGGGCTCAGCTCGGTTCCGGCGGGGTCGTAGAACTTGACGTCGAGGACCCGCAGGGGGCGGCTGAGGACCACGCTGGTGTTGTTGGTGCTCTGTCCGGAGGCGTTGTAGTAGAGGGTGGCGTTGTCGCGGATGACGCAGGAGAGGCTGTAGTTGCCGGGGAGGCGGTCGGCGGTGGACCAGTTCCAGGTGGCGGTGCCGTTGAAGGTGGTGTTGGTGGACTCCAGGACCCAGGCGCCCCCCTCGTAGGAGCGGTAGAACTCCACGGGGTAGGTGTCGTCCACGGCCACGGTGAGGTTGGCGTCCTGGACGCTGCAGTTCACCGGGGTGTAGGTGGAGGAGGCGAGGAGGCTGGTGTTGTTGGCGGGGGAGATGGCGCCCACGCGGGTCCAGCCGAAGACGGTGAGGTTGAGGCTGGCGTAGCCGGGGTCGAACTCGCGGCTGGAGTTGTAGAGGGAGGCGTTGGCGGTGAGGGTGGTGGCGCCCCGGCCGTAGGTGGAGTTCACGGTCCAGTTGGCCGCGTAGGTGGTGTTGGAGGTGTTCCACTGGCGGCTGGCCAGGGTGGTGGTGCTGTTGTACCAGAGGAGGGTGGCGTCGGTGACGGTCGCGTTGAACTCGTCGCGGACGGTGGCGTTGAGGCTCACGTTGTCGCCGCGGCGCACCAGGGTGCCGGTGGCGGGGGCGGTGATGGTGGGGGTGAGGCGGCCGATGACGTGGAGGGTGGCGTTGCTGCTGTTAAAGGCGTTGTAGCAGGTCTGTCCCCCGTAGATGGCGGTGTCGTTGTAGCCGACCCCGGCCTTCCACGCCTGGGCGGCGGCCTGGGAGGTGTCGTTGGGGGTGTAGTTGACGGTGGCGTAGCCGCTCTGGTTGGTGAGGGCCTCGAGTTCGACGTCGAAGGTGTTGCGGTCGCGGGTGATGAAGAACTTGACGCGGTGGCCCGCGGAGGCGTTGGTGCCGGTGGTGGCGTCGTTGACGCGCACGGTGAGGTTGGTGGAGTTGTTGCGGCGGACCTGTGCCCCGTCTCCCTCGACGAGGGTGATGCCGCTGGCGGTGTCGGGGGTGAGGGTGAAGTTGAGGATGTAGCCAGCGCCGGAGGTGTTGAGGGTGCGGGAGTATCCGATGGTCCGCCCGTAGGTGGCGTTGTCGGTGGCGTTGATGCGGAAGTAGTTGTAGCCGATGTCGGAGCAGGTGAGGCGGAGGGGGGTCATGGTGACGGGCTCGTTGAGGAACTTGGTCTTGCCGAGGGCCTCGGGAATCATGGTGGTGTTGGTGACGAAGGACCAGTTGGCGTTGTCGGGGGCCTTCTCCACGGTGACGTTGACGCGGTTGCCGTCCTGGTCGGTGAGGGTCACGGCGAAGGTGAGGAGGGTCCCCCAGGGCGCGGTGATGTTGCTCTGGGAGTTGACGAGGCCGAGGGAGAGGGCGGGGCGGTCGGCCACGAAGAGGGCGTTGGAGCGGGTCTCCCCGGCGGTGAGGCCGGCGGTGATAGGGTGGAAGGTGTCGGTGGCCTCGAGGCGGAGGCTCCAGTTGCTGAATGCGTAGGAGGAGAGGGAGGCGGTGCAGGAGAAATTCCCGGTTCCGTCGCCGGTGCCGCTGCAGGTCTGGTCGCTCTGTCCCGACTTGGAGGCCTTGAAGGTGGTGGTGGCGAAGGGCACGGCCCCTTTCTCGGTGAAGCACTCATCCTGGAGGGTCCCGGTGTAGGTGGGGGTCTCGACGCCCCGCTCGTAGGCGACGCCGGTGGGGGCGGTGATGTTGCTGGTGAAGTTGGTGGAGAAGATGCGGGTGAAGGAGGGGTGGGTGAGGTTGGAGGTGTTGACGTTCTTGTACCAGAGGTCGGTGGGGTTGCCTCCGAAGTCGAGGGTCCCCAGGACCCACCTCTGCTGGCCGGTGGCGTAGTTGCAGTCGGGGTTGAAGGTGAAGTTCACGGCCCCCTTGAGGCCGAAGGTGACGGAGTCGGTCTGGAGGGTGGTGGCGTTGCGGAAGTTGTTGTTGGTGTAGTCCTCGGTGAGGTAGACCCGCATGTTGGCGCCGTCCACGAGGTAGTCGCCCCGGTCGGTGTCGAAGATTCGGATGCTCATGTTCTGGGTGGGGAAGGTGGTGAGGTTGTCAGCCCCGGCGTCGTTGCGGTAGACGCTGTGGTCGAGGAACTTGGTGGCCGAGACGCTGGTGTTGTCGCGGTTGCGGAAGACCACGTCGTCGGCCTCCAGGGTGAAGTTGCCGATGCTGGAGTTGTTGTGGTAGGTGGTCCCGGCGGTGTTGGGGACGTCGGGGTCGTCGCTGGCCTGGAACATGAACTCCCAGTCGCCGATGCGGGCCCCGCCGATGGAGTCGGGGGTGCTGTAGTAGAAGGTCACGTTCTTGTTCTGGGGGCCGGTGACGGTGGTGGTGTTGGTGAGGATGACGTTGGTGCCGTCGGGAATCCAGGTGGTCTGGCCCGTGCGGCGGATGGTGAGGTTCACCTGGTTGGTGGGGTCGAGGTCCTCGTCGTCCACGGTGGCGGTGAGGGACCAGTTCTCACCCCAGCCGCCGAGGGTCTTGTTGACGGTGGCGTTGGTGAGGCGGGGGCGGGTCTCCAGGTAGAAGGCGAAGCACTGGTTCACGGGGCAGGCGCCGGTGGAGCCGTTGTGCTGGGTGGTGTTGTTGGGGAAGTAGGTGTCGTTGACCGAGAGGGTGAGGTTGTAGTGGCGGGTGGGGCGGTCGCTGGAGTTGAAGGTGCACTGGTAGGTCCCGCCGCTCTGGGCGGTGAGGGGGCAGTTGAGGAGGCTCCCGCCGACGTTGGTGACGTTGAACGTGGTGTTGATGTTGGAGCGGAAGGAGTTGTTGTCCTCGCGGACCTCGGCCTCGACGACGATGTCGGTCCCCCGGAGGAAGGCCCGCTCGTTGACGCTCCCGCTGTTGATGGCGCTGATTTGGGTGAGGAGGACCCCGGTGACGGTGAGGCTGTAGTTGGTGGTGTTGCTGTCGTTGTAGAAGCCGTCCTCGAGGGTCATCCGCCACATCTGGGGGCCGACCCAGTAGGAGCCGGAGGGGTCGAAGTCGAGGGTGACGTTGCCGGTGAAGTTGCTGGAGGCCAGGGTGCCGGAGTCGAACCCGGTTCCATTGAGGGTCACGTTGAAGCGCACGGAAACGTTGGGGGCGGGCTTGCCGGTGTTGGTGTCGAAGAGGGAAACGTGGAGAGTGACGTTCTGGGTCCCGCTGCGGTTGACGGTGGTGTCGTTGCCAGCCACCAGGGTGAGGGTGAGGTTGTCCCGGGTGAGGTTGGGTCCCGGAACCACCGTGGTGTTGAAGGTGTTCTCCGGGGTGCCGTCGTCGAGGCGGAACCACCAGGAGCTGGCTGCGCCTCCGATGTCCCAGCCGGTGAAGTTGCTGCTGCTTCCATCCCCTCCTACGATGACCCGGCAGGTGCCCGTTCCCCCGATAACGGTTCCGTTCCCCATGAACCGGATTTCGGTACCGTTGTTGAAGTAGAGGCTGCAAGTGACGTTGTCCTGGGCGGTGTCGGAGATGTGGACGCTGAAGTTGAAAGACCCTCCCCACGCCACCGGTGTTACGGATACATTTGTCTGGGTGGTGTTGTTGGCCAGGGTCTGGTTGGGAGGCGGGTTGACGAGGGTAATCCACTTGGAGAGGACGGTGGTGTTGTTGTAGTAGTACTGGCTGATGTTGGTGTTGTTGCTGGTGAGGAGGAGGTCCCAGGTGCCGCCCTGGCGGGGGCTGGGGAGGAGGGTGTTCCAGGTGCAGTTGAAGGAGCCGGTGGTCTGGTTGGTGATGGGGGTGCAGTCCTCGAGGGCCTCGGGGCCGGTCTGGTTGCGGCGGAGCTGGATGCGCACGATGGCGCTGGAGAAGTTGCCCTCCGCGGAGCAGTCGCTCCCGACGGAGAAGTTGACGGACACGTTCTCGGACACGTTGAATGACTGGGTGTAGTTGGGGGTGAGGATGTTGTTCTTGAGGCTGCCGTTGACGGTCGTGTTGTAGATGCTGGTGGCCTGTACCACCCCGGCCACGGTGGAACTGTTGGTGGCGAGGGAGTAGGGGTCGGCGAATGTGCCTCCGG
>JACQPP010000008.1 GCA_016207465.1 Methanobacteriota archaeon | reverse complement strand
GTCTTCGGCTGTTGGTTTTTCCATAGTTTGGATACCTCCTACTGTGTTCTTTCCTGTATGCCCAGCCCGTGCGGCCTCGCGAAGAACTTCGCAGGCGCACAGGCTGGACATGGCCTAATGGTTGGGCGATAGGTTTATAAAGTATCAATATTGATACTTAACCATGGCACGCAAAGAGGGACGAAAGCCGTCTGCGGCGTTCTGGGGGCCATCTAAAAAACTCCTCACGGCGTTGAGCGGTTTAGGAGATAGCGCCGGTTTTACCGAGTGGATTAAGGAGTCTGGGCTCCCACGCGCAACGGCAGCCCGTTGGATACGACGACTTGAACAGGAGAATGTTGTTAAAAGTGAACGGGTCAAAGGACACGGTCAGAGGAGGGTAGTATATACACTCTCCAAATCACAGGAACCCAAATCTCTCCACCCTTCGGACATTGCGCGTTTCCTTGAGGACTTGAAGGAGGAGTTCAAGAGGGAAGCCGTTACGGAGAAAGACGTTGCGGTCGTTCAAGCCTCCTATCTGTATGATGCCCTTGCTGCGACAAATGAGGCCCAAACACTTGCTGTGAGAACCGCCATCGAGGAGCCGAGGAGGGCTGCACGGGTCTTACAGGAGGTTTTCGGCCCTAATCTCGGAAAAGTGATGGGACAATTCTTGCGCGAACTCCAAAAACGGCGACAACTGCGGGAGGCCATAGAAGCGGTCTATCTCACGGGTAGAACCCAATACCACTCGGGGAGGTGGATTCTTCGTGAAACTTCGCATCTTGTCGGCGGAAAGGAGCGATGAACAATATAGCAGGATTACGAAACACCCTTACAGCCGTGCCAGCCAGGACTTGTCCACATCCTTGCGGTGAAAGCAGTATTCCCCGTACCGCAGCCCCTTTTTGGTGGGGATGTACCGGACTTTCTTGGGGAACTCCTTTAGAATCTCCCGCTTGAACAGCCCTTTGTTCACAAGGTCCTTCATCAAACCCGAAACGCGGTGAATGTCTTTGTCCATGGCCTCCGCGATGACCTTGGACGTTAGAGTTTCCCGGCTCTCTTCCAGTTCGACCACGTAATAGGCCAAGGCCATTATCTCCCGCGTCAGCATCAGTTAAGGGGTACACCTTACCAGTAGAAAAGATGCCCTCCTCATCCTGCCGGGATTGGGTGGAACACCGAAGGCACTACGACGCCCGAGGACTTTTCAGGTATTGGAGTACTCCGGCCAGGGCTTCCACATAGCGTTGGGAAGCCCCCGGCCACTGTGTAGGGTAAGGCACCGCACGCACAGGAATCGCGCCCAGACCTGCCTCCTCGACGGCTTTCCGAACGTGCCTTTTTATCTGTTTTACGATAACGACGACGGCCACCGGATTGTAGTCTTTAAGTCGCTCCTTAAAATCGGGGATACACTCCTCTTGAAGCCGGTCCCTATCGCGTTTTTCTTTCCGGTTTATTGGTTCGTGAGAGAGGTCATCCTGTTATCATCCCTGCGCCTTGAAAAAATCCAAGAACTGCTTTCCACAACCAACCTCATCGCCATAGACCTTGTAAAACGCTTCGCGCGTGAAACGGGTCAAACGGTCCACTTTGTAGAAAAACCCGCCCATGGCGGGGGGCGACTCTCCCACGAACAATACACGGACTTTATCAGGCTTGAAATCCCGCCGGACTCTCTCAATCTCGTCCACGGGCGTTACTCCCCCTCGACCTCCCCGACAATTTGGGGGATGAAGTCCACCCCCTCCCGGTACGCGCCAGCGCGTTGGAGTTCGATTTGACGGTCCACGTCAACGCACGGGATTCCAATCAGGCAGATAGGGACCGTCAGAACCCCCCTGAAGTGCGCCATGTCCCGTTTGACGACCCAAAACTTTGGATGGTGGTCTGTTTCCACCAGTTGAATCAAAGCGTCAATCCGCTTTTTCCGATACAGAACCTCGGCATCGAAGAAGTACCGGTCAGTAGTACTGCCGCAAGAATCACGGAGAAGAATATCCAGTCTAACTCGGTCCTTGAAGGCCCAGTCCGTGAAGAAATCCTGGCGCCACCCTTTGCCACGAAGGAGAGACCGAATAACCAGGGGGACATTCACGGGGTTAAAACGACCGAAGTCATACCCTTGGAACTGACCCTCTATCTCCTTCAATAGCCCCTTTTTATCGAGTATCTCTCGTGCCCCGTTCAGGTAGTATTTGGGGAGGGGAGACTTTAATCCGGTCATACGCACCCATGCGGGGAAAGGCTGGAACCTGACCCCTTGGAGATTGAACCGCAGGGGGTATTAATACTTCCTACTTCCGGAATACGGAATAGGGATTAACGCTCCTATTTGGCCCCCCTCGCCTACTTCCGTTCGCCGGAGGTCGGAGTGCAGAAAATCGGTGAACTGGAGGAAGTGAGAGCGGCTCTCCGAGTCCTCCTGACCCTGCATCGGGAGGGCCCGCTGCCCCGGATGAAACTGCTGGAGAAGACACCCGCAGGGAAACAAGCGGTCTATACTGCCCTTCGGACCCTCTGGAAACTGGACCTGGCCCGGGAGGAGCGGAAGGGGGGCTTTCCGGGTACGGTGATAGACTCCTTGACCGAGAAGGGGATGAAGGTCGCCAAGAAGGTGGACGAGATAGAACGTCTCCTGTAGGCGGGAACGTGGGGGCGGGAAACCACCATCGGGCGCCGGTCGGCCCGGGGAGCCTGAAGCAGCCCCGACCCCCCCATTTTCGCGGGGGATTTAAACCCCCCGCCCTGGGTCCCCCCCCGACGAACCCTTTTTCTCCTTCCAGAGAAAGAATACCGCGGAACCGCTATCCGGAGGCCCAGAACCGGAGAAAGAAAGCCTTTTAAGTCCCTCGGGGGTAGAGGTAACTACCAGTTTCCCCGGCGGGGTCTATGGCGGCGGAGGATTACGAAGGCACATTGAAGGCGAACCTGAAGCGCCTCTCGGAGATTGGGGCCGAGGTGGAGGAGATCGGGGTCTCCGAGCGCATCTTCGAGAAGCTGAACGAGCAGGAGCTCGCCATCCACAAGCTCACCAACCAGTCCCGGGACTATGTCACGGGGCGGGAGGCCAAGGAGGGCCGGAAGTTCCTGGAGGACCGCATCGACAAGCAGGGCTACATGCTGGAGGCCAAGCTGCGGGACCAGGAGCTGGCCATCGCCAAGCTCTCGGAGCTGAGCCGCACCTACGCCACCCGGGAGCAGGTGGATGAGGCCAGGGCCTCGGTGGGGGACGCCCGGGCCGCCATGGACGACAAGACGGCGGCCCTGGAGAAGGGCCTCAAGGAGGACATCAAGGGGCTCTCCGAGGTGGACGGGGAAATCATCGACGATTTGAGCAAGCTGGAGGGGCTCTTCGGCCGGATGGACGAGCAGGACCTCGCCATCCAGAAGCTGCGGGACCTCTCCAACACCTTCGTGGGCCAGAAGGAGCTCATGGCCCTCCGGGAGGAGATTCTCAAGGAGGACATCGGCGCCCTGCGGGATGAGGCCAACGTGGGCCGCGCCACCCTGGAGCGCCGGGTGGGCGCGGTGGAGGAGGAACTCCGCTCCGACATCAAGGACCTCACCCAGGTGGACGCCGAGGTCATCCAGCGTCTCGCCAAGATGGAGGAGCTCCACGAGCGGGTGAACACCCTCGGCGTCGAGCTCCGCAAGCTCCTGACGGTCACCGACACCTTCGTGGACCGCAAGGCCCTTGACGGCTTCCGGGAGTCCCTCCGCAAGGAGGAGCTCGACCAGCTCCGCGTCTCCGCCGAGCAGAGGTCCGACCGCATCGCCCGCGACCTGGGGGCCAAGTTCGAGGAGCTCTCCGAGGAGCTCAAGCGCCTGGGGGACATCTCCAAGGACTTCGTCTTCCGCCCCGAGCTCCGGGGGCTGGTGGACGAGCGCCTCGGGGCCCTGGAGAAGAGCTTCCGGGACGCCGTCAAGACCCTCAGCGAGGTGGACGGGCGCATCATCGACGACCTCACCCGCCTCGACAAAATCGCGGAGCGCCTCCGCAACCAGGAGGTGGCGGTCCGCAAGCTCAGCGAGATGTACGAGGGGTTCGTGGTGGAGCGGGACCTCCGGGAGGTCCAGGCCTCCCTGGAGCGCCGCCTGGAGCGCATCCCCAAGGACATGGAGTTCCGCCTCCAGAAGCTCGAGGAGAAGATGGCCTCCGCCGAATACGGCGCAGGCCGCCGCAGCCGCGCCGAACTCGAGCAGGAGAAGACCGCCCTCTTCTCCGGCCTCATGCGCCTCAAGGAGGACATGGAGAAGGGGACCGTCACCCGCGAGGCCTACGAGGAGGCCCAGGCGGAGCAGCGCCGCCGCCTCAGCCGCGTCGAGGCCCAGCTGGATGAGATGGCAGGCCTCCAGCAGCTCACCGACCGCGTCCTCGAACTCGACGCCAGCGTGAAGCGCCTCGCCGAACAGGCCCGACAGAAATAGAATCCGTTTCCGGATATGGACCTGGGGCCCCTCGCGGAGTGCCGCTTCCTTGACCGCCCCAACCGCTTCCTCGCCCATGTGGAGTATCGGGGGCGGCGGGTCCCCTGTTTCCTCGCCAACCCGGGGCGGCTCCGGGAGCTCCTCCTCCCCGGGGCCCCCGCCCTCATCCGCCGGGTCCCCCCGGGGCCCCGCAAGACCTGCTTCGACCTGATGGCGGTGCGAGCCTCGCTGAATCCACCGCCGAAACGGGGGATGGGGGGTGTGCCTGTGAACGGGGGGAAAGGGGCCGTCGTTTCGCGAGCCCCCTGGGGGGTCGCTGGCCGTGACTCCCCGGAGACAGAGTGGGTCTGCATTGACACCCGGGTCCCCAACCGCCTCTTCCGGCTCCACCACCACCATTGGGTCCCCTTCTCCGGGGCCCGGAAGTGGAGAAGCGAGTACACCCACGGTTCTTCGCGGTTCGACTTCGCCTACGCGCGGGGCCCCCGGAGGGGACTGGTGGAGGTGAAGTGCGTCACCCTGGTCCGGGACGGGGTGGCCCTCTTCCCCGACGCCCCCACCCTGCGGGGGGCCCGCCACCTGGACCACCTCGCCCTGGCCCGGCGCCGGGGGTGGGAGGTCCCCGGGGTCCGCAGGAGCCCGGGGAGTTTCGACGAAGTCGAAACCCACGCCGTCTTCCTGGTCTTCCGCCGCGCCTCCCGCCTGGAGCCCCACGGGGAGATGGACCCCGGGTTCGCCCGGGCGCTCCGCCGTGCCCGGCGGGCGGGGGTGGGTCTCCACGCCTACCGGTTTGAACTCCGGGGAGAGAGGATGGTGGCCCGGGGGGAGATTCCGGTGGTCGCCTGCCCCCCGTGGGCGTAAGGGTTATCCGGGGCAGGGGCCAGGATTCCCCGCGATGGCCATCAAGTCGGACCGGTGGATTTCGCGGATGGCACGGGAGCACCGGATGATTGAGCCCTTCGAGGAGTCCCAGGTCCGCCAGGGGGCCATCTCCTACGGCCTCTCCTCCTATGGCTACGATGTCCGCATCGCCGACGAGTTCAAGATTTTCACCAACGTGAACACCACCATCGTGGACCCGAAGAACTTCGACCCCCGGAGCCTGGTGGACTTCAAGGGGCCGGTGTGCATCGTGCCACCCAACTCCTTCGCCCTGGGGCGCACCGTGGAGTACTTCCGCATCCCCCGCAATGTCCTCACCGTCTGCCTGGGAAAGTCCACCTACGCCCGGTGCGGCATCAGCGTCAACGTGACCCCCTTCGAGCCCGAGTGGGAGGGCCACGCCACCCTGGAGGTGTCGAACACCACCCCCCTCCCCGCCCGCATCTACGCCAACGAGGGCATCGCCCAGGTCATCTTCTTCGAGAGCGACGAGACCTGCCAGACCAGCTACCGGGACAAGAAGGGCAAATACCAGGCCCAGCGGGGCATCACCCTCCCCAAGGTGTGAAATGTCCCCCGACCTCCTGGAGAAGCGCTGCCGGCCCTGCGAGGGGGGAGTGGCCCCCCTGGGGGAGGCCGAGGCCAAACGATACTTGGGCCAGGTGCAGGGGTGGAGCCTCATCGAGGGAAAAAAGATAAGGAAGGAGTGGAGGCTCCGCGACTTCAAGGAGTCCTGGGGGTTCGCCAACCAAGTCGCGCTCCTGGCGGAAGAAGAGGCCCACCACCCGGACATTCGGGTGGTCTACAGCTGGGTCCGAATCGAACTCACCACCCACTCCATCCAGGGGCTCTCGGAGAACGACTTCATCATGGCCGCCAAGATTGACAGACTGCGGCCCAAGTGAACGATATATTTTTAACGGGTGTCCCCAATCTCGCCAACGTTCTGTTCACAGTTATGGCGCGGGAGGAGGTTCTCACGGGAATCAAGCAGGCCGAGGGGAGGGTCTCGGAGCAGGCGGCCCGGGCCCGGGAGGAGGCCGAGGGGCTCCTGGCGCGGGCCCGGGAGGAGGCCTGGAGGCTCCAGGAGGCGGGCCAGGCGGCGGCCCAGAAGCGGTTCGAGGAGTTGGTCTCTGTCTCGGAGTTGGAGTTGAAGCGGGAGCGGGAGAAGGTCCTCGCCCGGGGCCATGAGAAGGCCGAGGGGCTCCGCCGGGGGGCCCGGGAGAAGAGGGAGAGGGCGGTGGCCCACCTGCTGGAGAGATTCGAGGCCCGGGTGAAGGGATAGGGATGGCGCTGACGCCGGTCCCCATGGTCCACCTCCTGGTGGCGGGCTCCCGCGACCGCCTCGATGGGGTGGTGGAAGCCCTCCAGCGTCTGCGGGTCCTCCACCTGGTGGACTACCATGGGGGGGACGAGGGGGTGGAGATGGGGCGCCCCCTGGAGGGCTCCGGGGCCCTCTCGGAGAAACTGGTCTTCCTGCGCTCGGCCTCCAAGAGCCTCGGCCTGGAGGGGGTTCCCCCGGGGGTTCCCCCTCTGCCAGCGGGGGAGGTGGAGGCCCGCCTGGGGGAACTGCTCGCCTCCCTGGAGGATGCCCTGAAACGCCAGGAGGAGGAGCGCAGGCGGGTGGAGGAGGAGGCCCGCGTCCTCGATGCCCAGGCGGGGGAACTCGAGGTCTTCGCCTCCCTGCCCCTCGACCTCTCCGCATACCGGGGCTATGAGAGTCTCGCGGTGGTGGCGGGGAGATTCCCGGGGGACCCCGGGGAACTCGGGGGGGCCCTGGAGGCCGCGGGGGCGAGGTTCGAGGTGTTCACCGGCCCCAATGCCGTGGCCCTCTTCGTGGAGCGGGGACAGGAGGAGGTGGCCCGGCGGCTCCTGGGGGAGCGGGGGTACACCGAGGTGCGTCCCCCGGCCGGGGCGGGGAGGCCCGGGGACCTCCGGGGCCAGGTGGTCTCCCGGTTGGAGGCGGCCCGCCGGAGGCTGGAGGGACTCGACGCGGAGATGGCCCGGCTGCGCGGGGAGGTGGCCCACCGCCTGCTGGCGTCGGAGGAGCACCTGCGCATCCTGGTGGAGCGGGCCGAGGCCCCTCTGCGGTTCGCCACGACCCCCAACTCCTTCCTGGTGGAGGGCTGGGTCCCAGTCCACCGCCTCGCCGAGGCGGAGGGGGCCCTGCGGGAGGCCGGGGGCCCCGGGCTCTACCTGGAGAAGATGGACTCCGACCCCCACCATGCCCCCGCCCACAGCCCGGAGCCCCCGGTGGCCCTGCGGAACCCCCGGGCGGCGCGCCCTTTCGAGCTCCTCATCGAACTCTTCTCCCGCCCCCTCTACCGGGAACTCGACCCCACCAGCGTCCTCCTCTTCACCTTCTCCATCTTCTTCGGCCTCATGGTGGGGGATGTGGGATACGGGGCGGCCATCATCCTCATCGGATGGTATCTCGGGCACCCGGGCAACATCTTCCAGAAGTACTTCGGCATCGGGAGCCCCGAAATCCGCACCATAATCGTGATGGGGGGCCTCTTCTCCATGCTCTTCGGCGTCTTCTTCTTCGGGGAGGCCTTCGGCATCCACTTCGTCCCCAAGAGTCCCATCCCGGCCTCCGACTGGCAGGGGCCCTTCGCGGTGGTCCACGGGGAGAAGGAATTGTTCTGGTCGGGCATCCTGGGGCGCACCGACCTCCACTGGGGCTACGAGGTGGCCGGGGCCAGGTTTCCCCTCACCAAGTTGAACTCCCAGGACCTGGCCAAGCTCCTCCTCTTGAGCCCCATCCTGGGCATCGCCCACCTCTGGCTGGGTCTCGCCTTCGGCTTCCGCAACGAGCGGCGCCACGAGGGGCTCCGGAAGGCCCTGCTGGTGAAAGGGGGCTGGATGGTGGGCTTCGGGGCCATGATGCTCCTCTTCGCGGTGCTGTGGACCTTCGGCCTCGCCCGGGTCATCGGCATCCTCCTGGGGGGCTTCTCCGGCCAGATGCCCGGGTTCACCTACCCCGCGGTCCTCGCCTGGCTCTTCCTCGCCCTCTTCCTCGCCTCCACCCTCATGATTCTCCTCGGGGAGGCCCCCCACCTCCAGGGCATCGAGAGGGTGGGCCCCCTCTTCGAGATGCCCCTCCTCATCGCCAACAGCCTCTCCTACCTCCGCCTCGCCGCCGTGGGGGCCAGCAAGGCGGGGCTGGCCTTCGCCGCCAACGGGATGCTCACCGGAACCCTTTTCTACGCCCCCCCAATCGGGTTGATGCTGCACATCATGATTCCCTTCCTCGCCATCATCGCCGGATTCCTCCACAGCCTCCGCCTCCAGTACTACGAGTTCTTCACCAAGTTCTACACCGGGGGCGGCTCCCCCTACGCCCCCTTCGGCACCCCCCGCCGCCTCACCGCCGCCCCGGCCCGCCCCCCGGAGGCCCCAT
>JACQPP010000006.1 GCA_016207465.1 Methanobacteriota archaeon | reverse complement strand
GGGCGGGGGAGGCTGGCGGCCTACAAGGCCCCCCGGAGGGTCCACATCCTGCGGGGGGACGAGATGCCCTACGGGCCCACGAAGAAGATACTGAAGAGGGAGTTGAAGGAGAGGTTCAAGGGGGACTTCGCGGGGGAAAAAGGATAAATGGACGCAGGCCCCTGTTCTGCATGGTCGGCTCCATGGCTCTGAAGCGGCGGTTCACCTTGGTCATCGAGAGGGACGCGGACGGGTATTATGTGGCCTCGGTCCCCGAACTGCCGGGGTGCCACACCCAGGCCCGGGACCTCGCGACGCTGAAGAAGCGTGCGCGGGAGGCCATCGAACTCTACCTGGAGGTCCAGGAGAGGCCCGCGGGGGGACGGTTCGTGGGAGTCCGGAAGATTGAGGTTGCGGTGGGATGACGGGTCTGCGACCCCTGCCTGCGGCCAAGGTCATCCGGATGGGCGTATGACAGTGGTCCCGGTGCATCCGAGGGAGAACATCGGGCGGGGGCTGCTGCGGAAGATTCTGCGGGACGCGGAGATAACACCTGAAGAGTTCTCAAAACTGGCATAAGCGAGTTTATACGAGCATCCTCGACCATGAGTTCTATTCTATCACGTTTTGTAGAGCGCCTAAAGAAGGATACTGCGGAAGGAAAAACGGCAACAATGGCCCAAGCTTTCGGGTATCTCTTGATTATCGCATATCTACTACATATCCCTTGGCTCTTTTCATTTCTTGTTCTTCTCGCGTCTCCATTCTTTTTCAGTCTAGCGGTGTACATAGTAGTACGGGGTGAAAAAACGGTTAGGGCACGCTTGTTCTCGGCTCTTTTCATCATTGGTGGAGTTCTGACAGGCATCACCAAATTTTTTTGGAGTCCATGAACATCCCCCTCCTGGCCCACCGCGTCATCCGCCCCGGCGGCCAGTATCTGGAAATCTGGCGGAACTCCCGGCGGGAGTTGGTGAGGGCCCCCTTTGCCCCCTACTGCTATACCCGGTCTCCTCTCTCGGACCAGTCTGATGTGGTGGACCATGAGGAGGTGGAGGTGCGGCCGCTGTCCACCCTGCGGCCCGAGTCGTGGCACCGGTATTCGTTTCTCGACGTGCGCGGGGTGCAGCGGGTGTCGCGGGAGGCCCGGAGGCCGTTGGCGACGGCCGACGACCATCTCCCGTTTGTGGACCGGGTGCTGGTGGACCTCCCCGATTTTTACCGGGCCTATCCCAATACGGACCCCCTGCGCATCCTGACGCTGGATGTGGAGCAGTGGACCACGGGGCGGGGTTTTCCCACGGCGCGGGACCCTCTTATCTCGGTGGCGTGGGCGGAGGATGACCGGTCCCCCGAGTGCGTGATGGCGGAGACGGGGGAGCCCCCGGATGACCGGCCTCTGCTGGAGGCCCTGTTGGGGGTGTTCCGGCGGTTTGACCCGGATTTGGTGGTGGGCTACAATATCACGGGGTATGATTTGCCGATGGTGGTGGCCCGGATGGGGGCCCTGGGGCTGGACCCCTCGGGGCTCACGCGGGACGGGGGGGACCTGGTGTCCCGGGAAGGCATCCGCCTGGGGGGTCGGGTGGTGTATGATGTGTATGGGGACAGTGTGCGGTTTGACCAGACCCTCTACGGTATCAAGGACCGGAGCCTGAAGACGGTGTCGCGGTGGATGGGGTTTCCGGATGTGGTGGAGGCGGATGTGCGGGACACGCGGGGTCTGGTGGGGACCCCGGAGCTGGAGCGGTATAACAAGAGCGATGTGGAGTTGACGCGGCGGCTCTCGCGGGTGTATCTCCCGAATTTTCTGGAGTTGGCGGAGTTCCACGGGGCCCCCGTGGGGCGGGTGTTCGAGGCGACTCCGAGTTTTCATGTCTCGATTTTGCAGGGGAGGGTCTTCCGGGGGCTGGGGATTGTGTCGGATGGGACGAATGAGGAGCGGTATCCCGCCTTTTACAAATTCGGGCCGGGGGAGAATGCGTTTGAGGCGGCGATTGTGGAGATTTACCGGCGGGGCTTGTTCCGTTCCCTGTCGAAGGTGGATTTTGCCTCTATGTATCCGAGCATCATGGTCACATTGGGGTGCGGGGCGGACAACACCCGCATCCTGGGGACGGAGCCGCTGGGGGGGTTCCGGGTGGAGCGGAGGGGGGAGGTGCGGGTGTTGCATATCCCGGACCGGACGCGGCGGTGGAATGTGGTGGTGGAGGTGGAGGGGAGGTCGGCGCTGGCCGGCGAGCTGGAGCGGCTCCTGCGGAGGCGGCTGGAGTTGAAGGAGTTGGGGCGGCAGGCGGGCCACGGGGCCCAGAGGGAGGCCCTGCGGGCGCGGCAGAATGTGCTGAAGGTGGTGTTGAACTCCATCTTCGGGGTGAATGGGTCGGGCCGGGGGAGGTATGGGAGTCTGCCGGTGGCTGTTGCGACTGTGGGGGTGGCGCGGGAGGTGGTGCGGCATGTGGAGGGGCTCTTGGGGGAGTCGAAGATTGAAACGGATACGGATGGCATCTTCTGCGACCGGCCGGTGGAGCCCGCCGTGTTGCAGGGGCGGGTGGATGGGTTCGTGGGGGAGGCGCTGGGGGTGGAGAGCCGTCTGCGGGTGGAGGTGGAGTCCTATCGGGCGGGGTTTTTCCACGAGAAGAAGTCCTATCTTCTCCTGCATCTGGATGGGCGGTTCGAGCGCCATGGGGTGGGGTTCTTGTCGAGTGCGCGGTGCGGGGTGTTCGATTTGGCTTTGGAGCGGGTGGGTGTGGCGTTGCTCTCGGGGGACCCCCGTGCGGGGGAGTTGGCCCGGGAGGTGCTGCGGGTGGAGGAGAGGCCGCGGGGGGCCTTCCTGATGCGGTATCGGTTCGGGAAGGAGGCGGGTGAGTATGTGGAGCCGAATGCGCTGGGGGCGCAGTTGGCGCGTCTGGTGGCGGCGCGGGATGGGGCTGTGCCGCCGAGGGGGGTGCAGGTGGAGTATGTGAAGACCACGCGGGGCTATGAGTTGCCGGGGGAGGGGGTGTGGGACCGCCTCGACATGGTCTATTATCGGGGGATGGTGCGGGAGTTGCTGGTGCGGCTGGGGGTGGAGCCGGGGGGCCAGC
>JACQPP010000094.1 GCA_016207465.1 Methanobacteriota archaeon | reverse complement strand
GGGTGGAGCGGGTGGCGGTGGCCTACGGTGTCGAGGTGGAGATGGAGATGGGGGGGTGGAGGGATGTGGTGGAGGTGGAGAGGAAGGAGTTCCGGGTCCTCCGGGGGCCGCCGGGGGCGGGGGAGGCCGGGGCGGTGGCCTGGGTGGCCCACCCGCGGTCCCCCCTCTCGCGGGACACGGAGACGTGGCGGGTCGAGGGCATACCGGCCCCATCTCCGGAGGGCGGGGCCGAGGAGCCCACTCTGACCGTGGGCCTCGAATCCCGGGCGGTCATCCCCGGGCGGCCCCTCCGGGGCACGGCGACCCTGGACCCGGGGGACAAGCGGGCGCGGGCCATTGAGGTCACCCTCCTCTCCCAGGTGTGGGGCATCTGCCCCACCGACCCAAGGGACCCGGCGGTGGAGAGGCGGGTGGAGAGCGCGCTGACTGTGACCATCCCGGAGCCCCGGCGGGGAGTCGCCCACCCATTCTCCATTGACGTGCCCCCGGATGTGCCCCCCACCTGGAGGGGAAAACTCTGCGGGAGGCGCTGGCTCCTCCTGGCGAAGGCGGACATCGCCCTGGGACTGGACGTGTGGCTCGAAGGGGGGGTGACCGTGCTGTGAGGATACCATGATGGAGCGGGGGATTGTCCTCGGATTGTTCGCCATCGGCTTGGTGATGATGGGGCTCGGCGGCTATTCCACCCTCCGGGGTTTGGCCACCGGCGAGGCCCCTGAGAACCCCGCCTGGCCCGCCATGGTCTTCCTGGGGATGTGCTTCCTCCTGCCCGGCGTGTTCGAGTTGCGGGCGATGCGCCGGGAGCGGGGGGCCCGGCGCAGGGGCTCCGTGCGAATCCGGGTCGCCCGGGGAGGGGTGAGTGACCGGATGGCCCAGGCGGCGGTGGGGCTCCTCTTCGCGGCCATGGGAACGTGGATTACGTGGGTGGGGTGGTCCAACCCCTACCCGAGCGCACCCGTCGCCCCCGGGAACCGGCCCATCATGATGCTGGTGGGCATGCTCTTCACCGTCGCGGGCCTCTCCCTGTTCCTCTGGGGGGTCCGGCGGCCCGGCCCCCGGGGGAGCCGGGGGGAACTGCGCATGAATGCGGTGTTCGCATCCGTGTTTGCCATCATCGGGTTCGCATGGGCGGGGGTCGCGGCCTACAATTTGGCCCGGGCGCGCACCGGCCAGGAGGCATACGAGCGGGTGGGGCTGGTGCTGGTCGGCCTCGTGTTCGGCGGGGTGGGGGCCCTGGCGCTCCGCCACTGGCTCCGGGAGGCCCGGCCCGCGCGCCGGGAGGAGGGCCCCAGGGGGCCCGCCACCGACCCACTGGACCCCTTCGGGGCCCCGCCCGCCGGTGGTGCCCCGCCGGTCCCGTCCACTCCGCGCGTCGAGTGTCCCCACTGCCACCGGACCGTCTGGCTCCCCGGGGGGCAGAACCGGGAGAAGAGGTGTCCAGCGTGCGGGCTACGGATGGAGTGAACACATCGCAATGTTCATGTACATGAAAGGGTAGTTTGTGGACAGGGACATGGCGCGGAAGCGGGACCTCCACACTCTCCTGGATGAGGAGATATTCCAGTTGCTGGAGAAGCACAAGCAGGAACTGGGGGACCAGAAGTCGGTCATCGAGAAGGCGCTGGTGGAGTATGACCGGAGGAAGCACGGCCACCGGCTGGTGATTGGGGACTTCGTGGCGGTCATCAAGCGGAAGGAGACCGGGGTCGCGGCCCTCGACAGGGCCCTGGAGGGGGGCATCCCGGAGGGGTTCCTGGTGGTTGTGACGGGGCCGCCGGGGTGCGGGAAGACCACCCTGGCGATGCAGTTCCTCCAGGCGGGGGTGGCGAAGAAGGAGCGGGGCATCTGCTTCTCGGCGGAGGAGACCGCCGAACAGCTCGCCCGCCACTGCCTGTCCTTCGGGTGGGACCTGAAGCACGAGGTGGAGAACGAGAGGCTGGACCTCATCGGCTTCTCCCGCCTCCCCATTGACGAGATGCAGAATCTCATCCTCCGCTACGGGGCGAAGCGGGTGGTCTTCGACTCCATCAACCTCTTCCACACGCCCCAGGAGCTGCGGGCCTCCGACTCCTGGAGGAGCCTCCTGAAGGTCCTCAAGGAGAACGGGGTGACCACGCTGCTCATCACGGAGAAGCCCTCCTCCCAGGAGGGGGCCTCGGACCCCATGGACTTCATGGGGGACGGCATCCTGCAGATGGGGACGGTGGAGACTCGGGACGAGGTGCTGCGCTACCTCCAGGTGCGGAAGATGCGGGCCACCAAGCACAGCATGAGGCGCTTCCAGGTGGAGGTAGGCAAGCAGGGGCTCCAGATGCTCGGGCCGCTGGTGGCCGAGCGGTAGCACGGAGCCGCAGATTTCGCAGATTTATTCCTCTTCGTCCTCCAGTTCGGGCGAGTTTCCTTTCAGGGGCTTGAGGGCGAGGGAGAGCCACTCGGTCTCCGGGTCGGTGTCGCCGGGGCGGCGGCGGCCCTGGAGGTTGAGCACCCGCATGTTGCGCTCGAGGAGGGCCATCTCCTTGGGGTCGAATGCCTGGGGGTCCACGGGGAGGAGGAGGATGGCGCGGTGGAGGACCACGGCCTCCTGGAGGGCGTCCACGGATTTGAGGATGGAGTTGAAGGTGTTGTTGGTGACGAGGTATTCGAGGCCGTCGAGGAGCACCGTGCTCTCCCGGTTTTTCTCCATGAACTCGTAGAGGGTGCTGAGCAGCACTCCGGGGTTGGTGGGGCGGAGGGAGTGTTCGGTGGCCTCGTCTTGGCTGAGCCATTTCATGGAGAAGCGGGCGGGGTGCATCTTCCGGAGCTGTTCGGGGTGGACGCGGGAGATGCAGATGGCGGGGTGGCCCGCCTCGATGAGGGCGAAGAACATCTCGAAGGTGCGTCGGGGCTTCCGCTCCTTCACGAGGTAGGTGGCCCCGGGCTTGAGGGCGCGGAGGGCCCGGAGGGTGTTGGTGGGGGCGGGCAGGTGGCGCGCCTCCCCCTCATTTTCCCCGGGGGGGCCCCGGGGGCTCTTCTCCTTGGGCATACGAAAAAACCACAGATTACACGGATTTCAAAGATAAAAAATGAACCTGTGGCAAAGACCCCCTTCGCGCCCCTGTAACGACGAATCCGCAGATGACGCAGATAGCGCAGATGGCCCAAACAGGAAAATCTGTGTCATCTGCGTAATCTGCGGATAAAACCCGTTGTGCAGCCGTGGTAGGCGTCTTTCGTCCTCGAAATCTGGGGTTCCCCGGAGTTATCTCTTGAGGATGGTCTGGGTGTTGTGGACTTTGATTCCCTGGGGGGTGAACTCGAAGGGGCGGGTCTGGCGGTCGTGGCGCGTCCCCCGCATCTTGACGATTTTGATGGTGGGGATGACGGTCTCCTCCCGGAGGAGGGTGCTGAGGAGGATGACCCCATCCACGATGAAGTCGGTCTTGCTGAAGGTGAGGCCGGTGAGTTCGGCGGAGTCCACCTCGGAGATGAGGACGCTGGTGATGTTCTGGAGTTTGAGGCCGATGATGAAGTTCCGCAGGATGGTCCGCAGCTCGCCCCCCTCCTTCTCGGTGATGTCGGAGAGGACGTTGAGGCTGTCGATGACCACGCGGCGGACCCCCATGTCCTGGATGGCCTTGCCGATGGGCTCGGTGTCGAACTTGGGGAGGCCGAGGAACATCATCTGTCCGGCCTTCTCGCTCTCCTCCAGGTTCCAGCCGAGGCGGAGGCCCTCCTCCTGCATCTGGCCGCGCATCACCTCGTAGGAGACGAAGAGCCCCTTCTCCCCCTTCTTGACCCCCTCCATGAGGAACTGGGTGGAGAAGAGGGTCTTCCCCGCGCCGGGGCCGCCGAGGAGGGAGATGGCGTAGCCCCGGGGGAATCCCCCCTCGGTCATGGCGTCGAGACCCGCGATGCCGGTGGAGACGCGCTCGATGGCCATCAGCGTCCTCGGAGGCGCTCCTCCAGGAGGGAGTTGATCATGTTCATGCCGGCGATGCCGGAGACGTATTCAATCATGCCGAGGAGCCCCTTCCAGTATTCCACGAACCCGAAGAGGTTGTCGTAGACATCCTGGCTCTTCTTGCTCCGGCTGAGGTCAAGAATCTTTCCGGCCACACCTTTGCCGAGCATCTCCTCCAGAACGCGGGAGAGGCTGTCCTCCACCTTCCGGCCCATCTCGGCCACCTGGGCGGGGGTCAGGTCCTTCTCGGATGCGCCGTAGACGTCGAGGAAGATGAGGGCGTCCTTGAGGACCTTGCCGCTGTAGCGGGCCTCCAGTTTCTGGCGGAGTTCCGTGGGCACGGCCATGGCAACAGACAGAGGGCAAAGGCGGATAATAAATGTTGCTTTGCTAAGTTTTCCCGGACTGGAGCATCCGGACGCCCTGCTGGAGGAGGGGGCGCTGGTCGGGCTCCAGGGCGTCGAAATCAATGGGGAGGAGGAGGAGGGACTTGAATTCGCCGGTGGATGCCTGGAGGGCCTGGAAGAGCTTGTGGGCGGGGTCGAATCCGTTGCGGGCCGCCAGGGCGGTGAGGCCGTCCACCAGGATGACGCTGGGGTGGTGGGTCTCGGCGAATTCGCGGACGGTCCAGCCGATGCGCTCCAGTTCCACGGGGTAGATGGTGGTTTCCCCGTGGGCCTCTGTGATCCAGTAGAAGGTGACCCCCTCGAGGGGGTATCTCTTGCGGAGCACGTCGGGCTCCGTGGGGGAGATGCAGAGGCCCCGGTGGCCCCGGGCCACGTGGTCGTAGAATGCCTCCAGGGACACCCGGGGGCTCTTCTCGTCCACGACGGCGGTGGTCCCCTCCTCCAGCCGGTAGCGGAAGACGGGGCGGACCGCTTGGTGCACCGGCCGGAGGACCCCCTTCTCCGTGGCCAGGGCGCCCACCGTGGCGGCCATGAGGAGCACCAGGAAGGGGGAGGTCTCGGGGCCGGGGGCCTCCAGGAGGGGGAGGAAGAAGTCGCCTGCCACCCCGAGGGTGAAGAGGGGGGCGACCCCCAGGAGCAGGCTTCGGGTCCTCTTCCGCTCCTGGATGTCGGGGACCTTGAGGTAGGAGCGGAGGAGGAACATCACCCCCCCGAGGCCGTTGGCCAGGAGGTAGACGGCGAAGAAGAGGAAGGCGGGCCCATAGAGGAACGTCCACCCCCAGGGGCCCCGCTGTGCCTCGGACATCCAGAGGGCGCCGGGGCCCAGGGCCAGGAGGAGGAAGGGGGCCCCGGGGAGGAGGTAGTAGAGGGGGAGCAGGGGCCGGGGCCCGGGGAGCCTCCCGGGGGTCTCCCCCTCGGCGGCGTAGGCGTAGGCCATGTGGAAGAAGCCGAAGGGGAGGAACACCAGGGGAATCGAGCGGAGCCGGGCCCACCGGAGGGCCTCCTCCGGGGTGGGGGCGCCCTGCACCTGGAACCCCAGCAGCTGCCAGAGGGCCACCAGCAGCGTCCAGAAGAGGAAGAGCCGGCTGAACCGCTCCCGGGGACCCCGCAGGAACACCAGTGCCCCCAGGGCCCCGGAGGCCGCAGCCGCCCCCAGGGAGAGCAGTGCGGAGGGTTCAACCATGGTCGGGTGTCGGCGGAAGTTTCGTTCTAGGTGAGCACCTGGTCGAACTTCTTCGCGTACCTCTCCATCTGGATCATGATGAGCCCCTCGGCGGCGTCCGGGGGCACCACCGTGAGGAAGAAGACCTTGGGGCTCACCGGGATGGCCACTATCTTCCCGTTCTTGTAGGTCACCATCATCTTCTCCAGGGGGCCCCGGTTCAGCTGGGCCCCCGCGCGCCCCGCCGAGGTGAGGAGCACGGAGATGAGGGCGGGGACCAGTTCGGGGTCCACCGTGGGGTCGGTGATGTGGGAGGAGATGACCAGCCCGTCGTTCGTGACCAGGGCGCTCGCCTTGGAGGCCCCGATGTCGGCCTCGAAGGCGGCCGTCAGCTTCTTCAGGGTCTCGGTGAGCGTGCCTCCGGCGGCCATGAGGGTAGGAACGCCCATGGAGGATATCAAAATATGCTTCAGGGCTCTACCAGCGTCGGCGGATGAGGTAGATGACCGCCAGGGCCTGGATGGCTGCGAAGGCGAGGAGGGCGGGGAGGGCGGCGGGGTTGCCCAGGGCCCCCCGGAGGCCCCCGCGGAAGGGGGTCACGAGGGGCTCCAGCATCTTGG
>JACQPP010000110.1 GCA_016207465.1 Methanobacteriota archaeon | reverse complement strand
CCCGCCCTCCCCCTCTACTATGCCCTCCAGGAGGCCCTCCGCATCATCCGCGAGGAGGGGCTCGCCCGGCGCATCGCGCGCCACCACCGCTCCTCCCGGGCCGTCCAGGCCGCCGCCCAGGCCCTCGGCCTCCCCCTCTTCCCCCAGGCCATCCCCCCGAGCCATCCCTCCCACACCGTCACCGCCCTCCGGGCCCCCGAGGGCAAAGGCGAGGAACTCAAGGCCGCCATCAAACGGCGGGGAGTCGTCGTGGCGGGCGGACAGGACCACCTGAAGGGCAGAATCATCCGCATCGCCACCATGGGGAACACCCCCGCCCGGGACCTCCTCCGCGCCATCCGCGCCCTCGAAGATGGGCTGGCCGAGGTGTGCCACCCCGTCGAGCGGGGGGCGGGGGCGGAGGCGGCGCGAAAGCAACTGCGGCCGGACCTATAGGCTTTATAGCCTGGAACGTCCAAGAGCGTCCTCACCCATGGAACTGGAGAAACTGCGCCACGGCACCGAGCTCCTCAAGCGGGGCTTCGCCAAGATGCAGAAAGGGGGGGTGGTGATGGATGTGACCACTGCCGAGCAGGCCAGAATCGCCGAGGAGGCCGGGGCCGTCGCGGTCATGGCCCTCCACGCGGTCCCCGCCGACATCCGAGCCGCCGGGGGGGTGGCCCGCATGGCCGACCCCCAGCGCATCGCCGAAATCATCGAGGCGGTGACCATCCCGGTGATGGCCAAGTGCCGCATCGGCCACCTGGTGGAGGCCGAGATACTCCAGAGCCTGGGGGCCGACATGATTGACGAGTCGGAGGTCCTCACCCCCGCCGACGAGCACCACATTGACAAGACCCGGTTCACCGTGCCCTTCGTCTGCGGGGCCCGGGACCTCGGGGAGGCCCTCCGCCGCATCCAGGAGGGGGCGGCCATGATTCGCACCAAGGGGGAGGCGGGAACCGGCGATGTGAAGGAGGCGGTGCGCCACATGAAACTCATCATGGGGACCATCCGCGAACTCCAAGGCAAGACCCCCGAGGAACACCTGGAGGCGGCCCGAGGCCTCAAGGTGGTCCCCGACCTCGTGGAGGAGACCGCGCGGCTCCAGCGCCTGCCGGTGGTGAACTTCGCCGCCGGGGGAATCGCCACCCCCGCCGACGCCGCCCTCATGATGCGCCTGGGGGCCGACGGGGTCTTCGTGGGCTCCGGGGTGTTCAAATCCGAGAACCCGGCGAAGATGGCGCGGGCCATCGTCGAGGCGGTCAACCACTACGACGACCCCCGGCGCCTCGCTGAAATCAGCCGGGGGGTGGGAACGCCCATGAAGGGAATCGAGACCCGCAACCTGGAGGAGAAAGAGAAACTCCAGATTCGCGGCCAGTAACAGAAAGTATATAGACCATTTTCCCTCCACCTCCTGCTATGCGCATGGTGGCCGCCCTCTCGGGCAAGGGGGGCGTGGGAAAGACCACCACCGTGGCCAACCTGGGGGTCACCCTCTCCCTCATGGGCCAGCGGGTGGCGGTGGTGGACTGCAACTTCGTCAACCCGGACCTCCGGTTCCACTTCGGCGTCTACGCCTTCGACGCCACCCTCCACGATGTCCTCGCGGGGACCATCTCCCTGGAGACCGCCCTCATCCAGCACCCCAGCGGGGTCTCCCTCCTCCCCTGCCTCGCCTCGGTCCCCGAGTGGCCCCTCACCCGCCTCCGGGAGGGGCTCCGCGACCTCCGAGCGGATTTTGTCCTCCTCGACACCTACCCGGGCATCGAGAACGGCAACGGGGAGCTCCTCGGGATGTGCGACGAGGCCCTCCTGGTCACCAACGCCGACCTCGTCACCTGGACCGACACCAAGCGCATCGCCCGCCAGGTGGGCCTCCCCCTCCGCTGGGTCATCAACCGGCAGAAAGATGGCAGTATGGGAGGGGTGGCCCCCCCGGAGGCCCCCTGGGCCGCCATCCCCGAGTGGCCCGAGGCCGAGCGCTACCTCCTCAAGGGGACCCCCTACGCCCTGGAGCACCCCGAGGGGGCCGCGGCCCAGCAGTACGCCCGCCTCGCCGGGGACATGGTGGAGGCCGCCGCCCGCGGCGAGGTGGAGCGGAGCCTCGCCCGCTTCGAGAGATACACCAGCCAGGGGGCCTTCTCCACGCGGCTCCTCTCCATCCTCCGGCGGTTCAAGGAGGAGAGACTCCGCGAGAAGAGCCACCGGCCCGCCCGGGTGTGATTTTCTACGGATAAATCCCGCGGGTCTGGGTGGCCTCGACGACGCGGCCGATGGCCAGCATGAGGGCGGCGGTGCGGAGGGTGGTCTTCTCCCTCTGGGCGATGCTGGCCACGTCGGTGAAGGTCTTGACCATGATGTTCTCGAGTTTCTGGTTGACCTCGGGGTGGCTCCAGAAGAAGTTCTGGAGGTCCTGGACCCACTCGAAGTAGGAGACCACCACCCCCCCGGCGTTGGTGACGATGTCGGGGAGCACCTCGATGCCCTGCTTGGCGAGGATGTCGTCGGCCTCGGGGGTCACCGGGCCGTTGGCAATCTCGGCCACGGTCTCCACCTGGAGGCGGCGGGCGTTGCCCCGGTGGATGGTGTCCTCCAGGGCCGCCAGCACCAGGAAATCAGCCTCCTGCTCGAGGAATTCCTCCCCGTCGAGGGTGCGGGCCCCCTTGAAGCCCGCGATGGAGCCGGTCTTCTCCTTGTGGTACCAGGCGGCGGCCGGTGCGATTCCCTTCGAGGTGTAGGCGCCCCCCGTGTAGTCGCAGATTCCCACAATCCGGGCCCCGGTCTCCTGGTGGAGGAGGCGGGCCACGTTGGAGCCCCCGTTGCCGTATCCGTGGACCAGCACCCGCATCCCCTTCAGGTTCTTCTTGCGGCGGCGGGCATACTCCCGCAGGATGTACATGCATCCCCGGGCGGTGGCCTCCCTCCGCCCCTCGGAGCCCCCGATGGACAGGGGCTTGCCGGTGACCACCCCGGGGACCGAGTAGCCCTTGATCATGCTGTAGGTGTCCATCACCCAGGCCATGGTCTGGGAGTCGGTGTAGACGTCCGGTGCCGGTATATCCACCTCGGGGCCTATCATGGAGACAATCTCGCTGGTGTAGCGGCGGGTCATGCGCTCCAGCTCGTCGAGGCTCATCCCCTTGGGGTCGCAGACCACGCCCCCCTTGGCCCCCCCGTAGGGGAGGTTGACCACCGAGCACTTCCAGGTCATCAGCATGGCGAGGGCCCGGATTTCGTCGAGGGTCACCCGGGGATGGTAGCGGATGCCCCCCTTGCAGGGGCCCCGGGCGATGTTGTGCTGGACCCGGTGGCCCGTGAAGACCCGGATGGAGCCGTCGTCCATCTTCACCGGGAAGTGGACCGTGAGCTCCCGCTTCGGGTGCTTCAGGATTTCCGCCATCCCCGGCTCCAGCCCCAGCTTCCGCGCCACCCGGTCCACCTGGCCCCTGGCGCTCTCGTAGAGGTTCCCGGCGGGCATGAGCGACACCTACTCGGAGAGGGGCCGCAAAAAGCCTATCGCCGTTTCCCGCCGTTATCCGTGTAGAAAAAGTTTAAACCGGGGCCATAGAGACTCCCCCTCGCCCATGCCGAAGAACCCGGAGGCCATGCTGGACGACCTCCTGGAGAAGGCCCAGCTCCTCCTCAACGAGGTGACCGACTGGGCCGAGAAGCGGCTCCTCGGCCTCCTGGGGCTCGCCCGGAGGTTCATGACCCCGGTGCAGAGGGAGAGCGGCATGCTGGCCTTCGTCCTCCACCGGGTCACCGGCCTCTTCCTCCTCGCCTACCTCTTCATCCACATCGCCACCGTCTCCACCGTGAACTTCTCCCAGAGGGACTTCGACGACCTCATGGAAATCCTCGTCTCCCCCCCCTTCCTGCTCTTCGACGTCGCCCTCTTCGGCGCGGTCCTCTTCCACTCCATCAACGGCATCCGCATCACCCTCTTCGACGCGGGCGTCGGCACCCGCCACCAGAAGGGGCTCTTCTGGGGGGTGCTGGTCCTCTCGGGCCTCCTCCTCATGGCCTTCCTCTACGCCCTCGCCCCCCTCCTCGCCAAGGCCGGAAGCCGCGGAGGATAGATGACCCCCTCTCTCGACCTCCTCGACGCCAACCCCCCGGCGGGCTCCCCCGCCTACGGGGCCCCCGCGGCCATCCCCGGCCTCTACCGGGAATCCGGGATGCGCCCCTGGCTCATGCAGCGGGTCAGCGGAGTGCTCCTGGTGGTCTTCGTGGCCATCCACTGGTGGACCGTCCACTACGCGGTCCTCCCCCAGGTGCTCACCGTGGAGAACATCAGCATCCGCCTCAAGACCCTCCTCTTCATCATTGTGGACATGGGCCTCATCGGCACCACCATCTACCACGGCCTCAACGGCCTCCGCAACATCATCGTGGACATGAGAATCTGGCCCGAGGCCACTGCCTCCATCACCCGCACCCTCCACGCCATCGGCATCGCCACCTTCGCCTACGCCCTCTTCGCCCTGGGGCCCTTCCTGGTGAGGTAGCGATGTACACGCACCAAATCCTGGTGGTCGGGGGCGGCCTTGCGGGGTGCCGGGCCGCCGTGGCCGCCGCCGACCTGGGGGCCAACGTGGCCATCCTCTCCCGGGTCCACCCGGTGCGGAGCCACAGCGGGGCCGCCCAAGGGGGCATCAACGGGGCCCTCGGCACCGCCGACCCCAAGGACAGCCCCGAGGCCCACACCTACTTCACCATCAAGGGGAGCGACTTCCTCGCCGACCAGGACGCGGTGCAGACCATGTGCCAAGAGGCGCCGAGCCGAATCATCGAGATGGAGCACTGGGGGGCCCCCTTCTCCCGCATGGAGGACGGCCGCATCGCCCAGCGGCCCTTCGGGGGCGCCGGGTTCCCCCGGACATGTTTTTCGGCCGACAAGACCGGCCACGTCCTCATGCACACCCTCTTCGAGCAGTGCCTCAAGCGCCAAGTCCAGGTCTACGAGGAGCGCCACATCCTCTCCCTGGTCGTGGACCAAGACCCCAAGAACCCCGCCGCCCGGCGGGCCCGCGGAGTCATCGCCCTCCACATGACCGAGGGCAAACTCGAGTCCTACCGGGCCGACGCCGTCATCATGGCCACCGGCGGGGCGGGCCGAATCTACCGCAAGACCACCAACGCCCACGTGAACACCGGCATCGGCATGGCCCTCGCCTACTGGAAAGGGGCCCCCCTGGAGGACATGGAGTTCGTCCAGTTCCACCCCACCGGCCTCTTCGGGACCAACATCCTCATCTCCGAGGGGGCCCGCGCCGAAGGGGGCTACCTCAAGAACAAGGACGGCGAGCGGTTCATGAAACGCTACGCGGAGAAATTCATGGAACTCGCCCCCCGCGACATCGTGGCCCGGGCCATCGCCACCGAAATCAACGAGGGACGCGGATACCCCGGGGGCTACGTCCACCTGGACCTCACCCACGTGGGCCGCGAGCGCATCGAAGAACGGCTCCCGGGCATCCGGGACCTCTCCATCAACTTCGCTGGCGTGGACCCCGTGGAGGCCCCCATCCCCATCCAGCCCAGCCACCACTACACCATGGGGGGAATCGCCTGCGACATCAACGGGACCACCCCCCTCCCCGGCCTCTACGCATGCGGGGAGACCGCCTGCGTCTCCGTCCACGGAGCCAACCGCCTCGGCGGCAACAGCCTCCTCGAAACCGTGGTGTTCGGGGCCCGCGCCGGGGCCGCCGCCGCCCAATATGCCAAGGCCAACCCCACCGAGGCCAACGGCAAAATCTTCGATGCCGAGACCCAGGCCGCCGAGAAAAAAATCCGGGGCCTCGGCCAGGGCGAGGCCACCGAGGACTACGCCGCCATCAAGACCGAGATGGGAAACACCATGGACGACCAGGTCCAGGTCTTCCGCAACGAAAAGGACCTCCGCCGGGCCCTCGACAAAATCCGGGAACTCAAAGGCCGCTTCCCCGGGGTCCGCCTCCGCCGCAAAGGACTCCGCTACAACCTCGACCTCATCCACATCCTCGAACTCGAAGCCATGCTTGACCTCGCCGAGGTCATCACCCTCGGCGCCCTCGCCCGCACCGAGAGCCGCGGGAGCCACTCCCGCACCGACCACCCCACGCGCGACGACACCCACTGGCTCAAGCACACCCTCGCCACCCACACCCCCCAGGGGCCGAAACTTGACTACAAGCCCGTCACCATCACCCAATGGAAACCGGAAGCACGAGTCTACTGACCATGGCAGCGGAAACCCAGGCGAAACCCGCAGAGACCCAGCCGACCGCGGCCCCCGCCATGCAGGCCTCCACCCAAGCCATCGTCACATTCAAAATCTACCGCCACGAGCCAACCGTCGAGAAAACCCCCCACTTCCAGACCTACCCCGTCGAGACCCGCCCCGGCCTCACCGTCCTCGACGCCCTCATCCACCTCCTCGACACCCAGGACGGCTCCCTCGCCGTGCGCTACTCCTGCCGCCACGCCGTCTGCGGCTCCTGCGCCATGGACATCAACGGCAAGAACATGCTCGCCTGCCAGACCCAGGTGGCCCGCCTCGGCCCCGAGGTCACCCTCCGCCCCCTCACCGGCCTCCCCGTCGTCCGCGACCTCGTCTGCGACATGACCAACTTCTTCCGCAAATACAACCTCATCACCCCCTACCTCGTCAACAAGACCAAAGACGAGAAAGACCTCACCCGGGAGTGGCTCCAGAGCCCCCGAGACCGAAAAAAAATAGACCACGAAATCGGCTGCATCATGTGCGGATGCTGCGAGGGGGCCTGCCCCGTCCTCTGGACCGACGAGAACTACCTCGGCCCCAGCGCCATCGCCAAAGCCTGGAGATTCATCGCCGACACCCGCGACGAGGGAATCCAGGAGAGAATCGGCATCCTCGACAGCCAATACGGGGTCTGGAGATGCCACACCGCCTTCGGATGCGTCGAGGCCTGCCCCAAAAACATCCCCCTCACCGAGTCCATCGAGAAGGCAAGGCGGAGAATCATCCGATACCGGCTGCGGGGAAAGTGAGCCCGGGGCCTCTTCATCGCTCCCGAGGCCTCAGAGTCTGCGCCTCCTCCCCCCTGCACCTCTCCAGAATCTCCAGGAACCGCTCCATGAACCCGAGTTTCTTCAGCCAGCGGTTCAGGTAGTTCCGGTCCAGGGAATCAATCCGCATCAGCAGGCAGATGTCTCCCATGTCCTTGGAGCGGTTGAGGAACACCTTGGTGACCACCACATCCTCCGGGGTGCAGAGCCACAGGCCGGCCCCCGCGATTTTCGCCCTCTTCCGGCGCCGGTGCCGCTCCTCCTCGTAGGCGGCCAGCAGCCGCTCCTCCCCGGAGTCCCCCCGGGGCGGGGTGTTCGCCTCGTGGTTGGCCAACGCCGCCTCCCTGTGGGGGGCGGCGTTCAGAGATAGGAAGAAATCAATCGCGAAGAGGGTGTCCTCAATCCGCATCTGGTAGAACCCCTCCCCCCGCTTCCGGAAGTCCCATCCCCCCTCTTTCAGCTCCTCCAGCGCGGGCAAGAGGCCATCCTCCGGGGCGTAGATGACGAGGTCCACGTCGAAGGTGGTGCGCCGGGCCTGGTCCCCCAGCCAGTAGTTGCCCGCAAACATCCCCGAGATGAGGTAGGGGACCCGGTGCCTGTCGAGGGCTCCCGCCACCACGCGGGCCACGTCGCTCAAATCGCGGGGCTTCATGATTTCCTCGGCAGGAAGAGGCGCGGGTTCACGCTCTGCCGGAAGAGGCGCTCATCGAGGCGGGGCTGGATGCGGGGCTCCAGCAATTCCCGGGCCTCCTCCCCCTCCCGGGCGGCCCGCCGCAGTTTCCTCTCCACAGCCTTCTCGACGTTGTAGACGTCCTGGCGGGCCATCTCCAGGTGGCGGGCGATGTCGGAGTATCCGGCTCCCCCCACGCGGCGGAGCCACCAGATTCTCCACTGGAGGTCGGTGAGCATCAATGTAACATCATTTTCGTGTTACAAAAATGTTTCCCTACCCGACCCCCAGGAAGAACCTGCGGAACACCTCGTCGTGCTCCCTTTGGAAGCACTCCTCGAACCCCAGGAGGAACATCTTCTTGGTCTCCGCGAGGGCCGCCGGGGGGGCCTGGAGGATTTCATTGGCCCTCTCCAGGGTGCGCTCCACGAGCCGGTCGGGGGGCGTGACCTCGCTGACGAGGCCGATGCGGTGGGCCTCCTGGGCGTCGATTTTCCTTCCGGAGAGGCAGAGGTCACGGGCGTGCCCCTCCCCGACGATGTGGCGCAGGGGGGTGGCCAGGGGGGGCGCGCCGAACTTGATGTTGGGCTGGCCGAAGCGGGCCTCCGGGGAGGCGAGGCGGAGGTCGCAGAGGAGGGCGAGGTCCATCCCCCCTCCGAGGGCGGGGCCGTTGACGGCGGCCAGGGTGGGCCGGGGGAAGTTCCAGAGGGCGCGGTGGTAGGCCGCGGAGGACTCGTAGAGCCGCTTCTTGTGGGCGGGGTCGGGGTTCTGGAACTCGGAGAGGTCGAACCCGGCGCAGAAGGCGGGGCCCGCGCCGGTGAACACCAGGGCCCCCACCCCTTTGTCGCCCGCGGCCTCCCCGAGGAGGCGGGTGAGTTCCTCCCGCATCTGGATGGAGAGGGCGTTGCGCTTCTCCGGGCGGTGGAGGGTGACCAGGGAGACCTTCCCCTTTTTCTCGACCCGCAGGCATGCGTAGAGGACCATGGGGGACACTCGGGAGGGGAGAGTATAACGCCTTCGCCATTAACGACAAGATATATTACGGGACCCGGGGAGACTCTATACCCGTCTCTGGAGGTCGTGTGCGAACCATTGCTGTGGTCTCGGGCAAGGGCGGCGTGGGCAAGACCACCGCCACGGCGAACCTGGGGGCGGCCCTGGCCCTCCTGGGGCGCAACGTGTGCCTGGTGGACTGCAACCTCTCCACCCCCAACCTGGGGCTCCACTTCGGCCTCTACTACTACGCGGCCACTCTGGGGGACGTCCTGAAGAAGAAGTCGCCCCTGGGCCACGCCCTCCACGCCCACCCCAGCGGGGTGAAACTCCTCCCCGCCTCCCCGGTGGCCGGGGGCCTCAAGGTGACCCCCCGGGCCATGGAGGGGCTGCTGGAGGAGATGGAGGACTTCGAGTTCGTCCTCCTCGACTGCCCACCGGGGGTGGGGGGGGACGAGGTGTCCATGGTGGAGGTGGCAGACGAGGTGCTGGTGGTGACCCTCCCCGAGGTGCCGGCGGTGGCCGACGCGAAGCGGGCGGTGGCCTGGGTCCGGAAGCAGGGGACCCCCCTCCTGGGCATCGAGATGAACCGGGTGCGGGGCAAGCCCTTTGAGCTGACCCTCGACGAGGTGGAGCGCATCTGCGACGCCCCCGCCATCTCCACGGTCCCCGAGTCCATCCATATGCTCCAGGCGGTGGCCCGCGGGAACCCCGCCGTGCTCTCCTACCCCTACGACAAGGCCTCCCTGGAGTTCCGCCGGGTGGGGGCCAACCTCTTCGGCTCCTCCTACCGGCCCCGGGCCATGGAGCTCCTCCTCTGGCGCGTGGGCTTCGGGCGCCCCAAACCCCAGCGGGTGCTCCCCGAGGACGAGGAGCCCGAGCGCATCGTGGTCCTCAAGCGCACCCCCAAGGTGAGAATCACAGGCCTCCCCCAGCCCCGCCGCCCCCCGGAGGCCCCGCCCCCGCCGGCCATCGGCCAACGCCACCTCGAACGTTGGCCAACGTCGCCCCCCGAAGGGGGGCGACGTTCAGGTGAGGCGGAGGGCGGCGTCCAGGTCGGGGCGGAACCCCGGGTGGAAGTTTCGACTTCGACGGGACCCGGTGCCCCCCGCGGGGATGCACCGACCCCCGAGGAGACGGAGAAACTCGAGTCCAACCGGAAGAAAATCCAGGCCCTCCTCGCCAGCATCGAGGAATACCGGAAGAAGGGGGCCCTCTCCGAGAAAACCTACGACGAAATCAAGACCAAGAACGAGGCCGAACTCTCCCGAATCCAGATACTGCTCAAGGCGTCCCGGAACCGGTAATTTTCATTCCGCCAGACGCTGGAGCACGTCGTCGAGTTTCCTCTGGCTCTCCCGGCGGGCCTCCTCGTAGGCCTCCCGGGAGATGACACCGGCCTCGTGCTGCTCCTGGAGCATGGCGAGGATGGCCTCCAGGTTTTCCTTCTCCTCCTCGAGGCGCTGGCGGTTCTCGGGGCGCCCGCGGCGCTTCTCCGGGGGAGGGACCGGGGGAGATGGTGCGGCCTCCCGGGGGGGCGCCGCCCTGGACTCCATCTCCCGCAGTTTGTCCGCGAGGGTGGAGATTCCCTTCTCCATCTGGTTGAGCCGGATGCGCAGTTTCCCCTCCTCTCCCCCAGATGTGAATCGTTCCTCCAGGGCCTGGAGGCGTCCCGAGAGCACCGTGGGGCCCCTCTCGGCCTGGGCCAGCCGGGACTCCAGGGCCTCGATGCGCTTCGCCGTCTCCTCCCCCGCATTCCCGCCGGGAGGAGGGGAGGTGGGCGAGGAGGGGGCGGGCGTGGAGGTCTCCAGGGCCAGGATGCGCTCCACCAGGCGGGACTCCATCTCCCCCAGGGCCCTCCGGAGGGCATCGGTCTCCGCGGATGGAGGTGCGGAGGAGGGGGCAGCCCTCTCCTCGATGGCGCGGAGGAACCCCTGGAGCCTCTCCTCGGTCCGGCGCTCCACATCGGAGGCCCGCTGCCCCATGTTCTGGAGACCCGCCTCCAGGTCATCCCGCGTGGCCCACCGGGACTCCAGCACCGTCCGCCGGAGGGACTCGAACTCCCCCGGGGGGACCCCGGACTCCGATGGCGGGAGGGGGCGGGAGCGGAGGGCCTCCAGGTCCCCCCGGAGCCCCGGCAGCTCCACCGCCAGGGCCCCCTTGAGCATCTCCAGCTCGCTCTTCAGGGCCGCGGCGGCCTCCCCCCCCTCTGCGGGGGGGGCCCGGGTGGCCAGCGCGGCCTCCACGGCCTGAAGCCGCTCCTGGACCCCCGGCAGGGCCTCCTGGGCGGCGGCCACCCGCTGGGAGAGGGCCTCCAGGCGCCGCTCGTGGTCCTTCCTCAGGTAGATGACCTCCCCCTTGAGGGTGGCCACCCGCTCCTCCAGCCCCCCGGGGGGTTCCGGGGGAGGCCGGGGGGACGGTGGCGGAGGGGTGGCCTCCGGCGTGGGAGGGCGTGAGAACCCCGGCTTCCGGGTCTCCGCCAGGCGCCGCTCCAGATTCTGGAGGATATCCTGGATAGACCCCCGGTCCTCCGGAACGGGGGTTTTCGGACGAAGTCCGAAGGACCCGGGGCGCCCCGGCTCAATGGGCATACGGACACAACATGGGGAAAGGCGGGGAAAAAGGTTGCCCGGGGAGGCCGCAGCCTCCCCGGAGAAAGGTTCACTTGAAGGTGGTGATGTTCAGCCGGATGGTTCCGGTGGGACCCACCTTGCGCTCGCCGATGGTCGGCGCGGACTCCGAGAGGTTCCACTCGTAGGCGCGCTCTTGCCCGAAGAACTCGTCAAAGCGCTCCTGCAACTGGGCCCGGGCCTCCTCCAGCCGCTCGTTGATGCGCTCCTGAATCTGCTCCATAAAGTTGGGTTGGGATTCCTCCATGGGGACTCACCTCCGCGCCCCCCATCTTCGCCGGGAGAGTTATAAATGTTCCGTTGCTGTAGAAAAGTTTTTGTTCCCCGGGGGCAGACACCCCCCCATGGCCCCTCCCGAGTCCACGGAGAACCCCAGGCTCCCGCGGAGCCCGAGGCAGGCCAAGCCCTCCCAGGAGCCGGAGAAGCTCGACAGCTCGGACCTGCGGCTGGTGAACGTCCTGGAGGACTTCTGGTTCACGGAAATCAAGGCCAAAATCTATATCTACCTCCGCAAGGCGGGGAAATCGACAGCGGAGGACATCGTCAATGGAACCGGGCTCTACATCACCTCGGTCCGGGAGGCCCTGGCCGATATGCACAAGACCGGGGTGGTGAAGCGGGAGAAGGTGGCCAAGAAGGGGGCGGGGAAGCCCCCCTACACCTACGAGGCCATCGCTCCCCGGGACCTCATCGAGAAGATGAGCGAGGACATCCAGGAGAAACTCTCCCATATCTTCATGATTGACGACCTCCTCAAGAGCCCCGTGGAGGTCCGCATCCCTGGCTTCCCCATCCAGTTGAAAATCGAGAAGGCGGGCCGATCCCGCTCCAAGAAGACGCCGTAGAAGAAGGCTCTGCGTTAAACGGAAGAATTTTTAAACGGTGACCGGAGCAACTGAAATGACATCCGGATACCCCCGGAAGCGGCACTTCAGGTCCCGCGTATCGCTTCCAGAGTCATAGAATAAATTAACTAACCTGGGAAACCTTTATTCCCCCGGGGGCCAACTCTTCCGCAGACGGGGCAACGGGGAGCCGGTCCAATGGTCTACTGTCCCAGCTGTGTTTCATCCAACATCCGCAAATATGGCACCGACAGCGCCCGCAACCAGAAGTACATCTGCACCGGCTGCCGGAAGCAGTTCACCCAGAAGACCGGGACCCCCTACTGCGGCATGCGCTACCCCGAGAAGGTGGTCTCCTACGCCCTCAACCTCCACTTCCGCCACAAGATGCCCCTCCGGCAGGTCAAGAGCCACCTGGGAGAGAAGGGCATCGCGGTCAGCCACGTGGCCGTCCACGGCTGGGTCAAGAAGTTCGGCCCCACCTTCAGCCAGCTCTACATGCGCTTCCGCGAATACAACCGCCGGTGGCACCTGGACATGAACCCCTCCCGCCTCAACGGCCGCTTCCAGAACCTCTGGATTGTCTACGACGCCAACGGAATCCCCGTGGCGGTCCGGGTGGCCCAGCGCCGCACCAGCGCCGCCGGGGAGGTCCTCGTGGACGCCCTCCGCCTCACCGGCTTCCGCCCCGAGGCCATCTTCACCAACGTGGAGGGAATCCAGGAGGAAATCCGCCGCTTCCACGCCGGAGAACTCCAATGAAGAACGACACCGACGAGCCGGGGGAGGAGCGCATCACCAGCGGCAACAAGGACCTCGACGAGATGCTGGCGGGGGGCATCGTCCCCCAGCACGTCATCATCATCGGGGGCCCCGCGGGGGCCGGAAAGACCATCAGCGCCATGCAGTTCCTCCACGCCAACCTCGTGGCGGGCCGCCGGTGCATGTTCGTCTCCGCCAGCGACGACGAGAAGGCCATCGTCAAGAACGCCCTCAAGTTCGGCTGGGACCTCAAGCCCTTCCTGGAGAGCCGCAGCCTCATCCTCACCAAACTGAAGCTCGTGGAGGTGGAGCACGGCCTCGTCAGCGACGTCCTCCACCAGCTCCCCAAGATGGTCCGGGCCGCCAAGCCCGAAATCCTCGTCATAGACTCCATCACCGAAATCGACGACCTCTGCACCAGCGACCTCGAGCGCCGGGGACGCCTCCTCCACCTCCGCGAGGTCATCAAGGAAATCGGGGCCACCGCCCTCATCACCGCCGAGACCACCAGCGGGGGCCTCGCCACCAAATACGGCATCGCCGAATACGTGGCCGACGGATTCATCCTCCAGAGCCGATTCCTCAGCGAGGACTACTCCCAACTCCTCTACGTGGTCCAGATTGTGAAAATGCGGTGGACCCACCACAGCAAAGAGACCAGGGCCTACAACATCACCGGACAGGGAATACAGATACAGAGCCCGCTCTATACAATTCTGGCCGCGACGGGAAAGCAGAAGGTGTAAGGCCTACTACACTCCATGCCCCTCTCTGACTCGCAGAGACGTTCCAGGTCAGTCTGTCTCACAGAGATTCTTACGCTTCTTTTCATACAGTGGATTATATGGGATTCCTTCGGTGGGAAAAATCTACCGTGGTGGATGTATATCCCCATAGCGATTGGATTGACTCTCCTAACTTGGTTCCTGAATGGTCTTTATGACCTTGACCCCCTTTTCGGCGACAATCCTCGAAAAAATAAAAAAGGGTGGCAGAGCACGCCACCTTGGTCATTCCGACCTTCCTGGTCACGGCCGTCGAAGAGGGCCGGGAGCGTCTCCAAAGGAGACGCTATTCGAATCCCAGCCCCGGCGTGACCCTCAGTATCCCATCTCCCGGTACATCTCCCTCTGCACGAGGAACCGCATGATTTCGCTGCTCCCGGCGCTCAACTGACCAATCCGTATGTCGCGGAGGTATCTCTCCAAGGGGTATTCCTTGGTGTAAGCGATTCCCCCGACCGTCTGGAAGGCCTCGTTGCAGACGCGGACGGCGGTGTCGCAGGCGAGGAACTTGGCCGCGGCGGTCTCTTTGGTGGCCCGCTGGCCCCCGTCTATCATGCGGGCGGCGCGGAGGAGCATGAGGCGGGCGGCCTCGATGTTGGCGTACATCTCGGCGATTTTGAAGGAGATGCCCTCGAAGTCGCGGAGGGGCTTCTTGAACTGCATGCGCTCGGCGGCGTATTTGGCTCCAATCTCGAAGGCGCTGCGGGAGATTCCGAGGTATTGGGAGCCGGCGAAGACCCTCTCGCCGTCGAGGCCTTCCATGAGTATCTCGAATCCCCCGTGTTCCTTGCCGAGGAGGTTCTCCCGGGGGAGGTGCATGTCCTTGAATTCGAGGACGCTGTTCACCCTGCCCCGGCGGCCCATGAGTTCGAAGTCCTTGACCACCCGGAACCCCCGGGTTTTGGCGGGGACGATGAATGCGCTCATCCCCTGGTGGGGCTTGGCCTCGGGGTTGGAGATGGTGTAGAGGAGGAGGTAGTCGGCGATGCTTCCGTTGGTGATGAAGCGTTTGGTGCCGTTGATGGTGTAGCCGTCCCCCTCGCGGACGGCGCGGGTGCGCATGCCCCCGACGGCATCCGAGCCCCCGGTGGGCTCGGTAATGCAGATGGCCCCCAGCTGGCCCTGGAGGATGGGGCGGGCGAATTTCTCCAGTTGCAGGGGGGTGCCGAATTTGAGGACGGGGCCCCCGTAGAGGCAGGCCGAGGCCCCGTAGGTGACGGCGGCGCTGTAGGAGGCGGCGGTGAGTTCTTCGCCGAGGATGGTGCGGTGGACTACGCCGAGGCCGTCTCCCCCGATGGACTTGGGGTAGGTGGCCTTGACCCAGCCCTCTTTGACCATCTTCTGGTTGACCTCCTTGGAGAGGGCCACGTTGTCCTCGCGGTCAATGCGGTCCGCGACGGGGAAGACCTCCTTCTTGACGAACCCGCGGAAGCGGAGGCGGAAGTCGTTCTCCTCCCGGGTGTAGGGCTGGAGGCTGCCAGGGGTCATGCTGGAGCCGAAGTCCACGCCGAGTTCCTCGAATGGGATGTGGCCCTCGCGCGGCATCGGAGAATAGAATCTAACAGGAGATATAAACGTAGCGGGGGATTCTTCTCCATGCGTCTTGCCGCGCTGGTCTCCGGTGGCAAGGACTCCACCTACTCGATGCTCCTCGCGCTGGAGGCGGGCCACTCGGTGGAGGCGTTGCTCTCGGTGCGCCCCTCGAACCCCGAGTCGTATATGTTCCAGACCCAGAATGTGCATCTCACGGATTTGTTCGCGGAGTCGTGCGGCCGTCCTTTGCATGTAGAGCCCAGCGGGGGGGTGAAGGAGGCCGAGTTGGAGGACCTGCGGCGCGCCTTGGTATGGGCGCGGGGGCGGGGGGTGGAGGGAGTGGTGGCGGGGGCGGTGGCCTCCCGCTACCAGTATGAGCGGCTGGTGAGGCTCTGCGGGGAGGTGGGGCTGGAGCCGGTGGCCCCCTTGTGGGGGAGGGAGCCCATCGGGTATCTGCGGGAGGTGGCGGCGCGCCTGGAGGCCATCATTGTGCATGTGGCCGCCGAGGGGCTCGGTCCCGATTGGCTGGGGCGTCGCCTCGACGCGGGGGCCGTGGAGGAACTGGTCGCCCTCTACCGGAAGCACGGGGTCCACCCGGCGGGGGAGGGGGGCGAGTATGAGAGCTTGGTCCTCGACGCCCCCTTCTTCTCGCGGCGGATTCGGGTGGTGGAGGCCGATAGAGTCTGGCGGGGGGACCGGGGGACCCTGGAGGTCCGTCGGGCGGTGCTGGAGCCGAAATAAAGGCGGGGGGCCCCAACCTTTATCCGCCCGGATTCAAAACTGACAGCCACCCAACGATGATAAAACGTCTGGTGCTGGACGTGCTGAAGCCCCACAGTCCCACCATCATGGAACTCGCGAACAGCCTGAGCGCCCTCAAGGGCATCAGCGCGGTGAACATCGTCACCCGGGAGATGGACCAGCAGACCGAGTCCATCGTGGCCACCATCGAGGGCAACGAGATTGACTTCAACGAGGTCCGGAAGACCCTGAACAGCGTGGGAGCGGTCATCCACAGCATCGACGAGGTGGCGGCGGGCAAGAAACTCATCGAGCCCGCCAAGGGGCACCCCGAGAAGCCCCCGGCCCCGCCCCCGTAGTCCATGGTCTCACGGTTCTGGGCCAACTTCCGCCTCTCCGGGGCCTCGGAGATTGCGCGCAGGTACTTCGTGATGAATGCCTTCGATGGCATCCTCACCCTCATGGGACTGGTGGTGGGGGCCCAGATTGTGCGGGTTGCGGACATCGGGCCGGTGGTGCGGGCGGGACTCGGAGCCATCCTCGCCATGGGGCTCTCGGGGTCCGCAGGGGCGTTCATCACCGAGCGGGCCGAGCGCCAGCGGAAACTCAAGGAGCTGGAGGCCGCCCTGCTGGTCCCCCTCGACGGCACCCGCCATGGCGAGGCCGCCCGTACCGCGGTGGTGGTGGCCGCCCTGGTGGACGGCGTGAGCCCTGCCATCGGGGGCCTGGCGGTGCTCCTCCCCCTATTCCTGCTGCCGCCGGGCGTGGCGGTGGTGGCCTCCGTCACCGTCTCGTTGGCCCTGATGGGCCTCCTGGGGGCCTACCTGGCGCGGGTGGCCCGCGGGGGCCTGCTGGTCTACACGGCGTCCATGGTGGGTGTCGGTCTCCTCACGGCAGGGCTCCTGATGACCATGGAGAGGTTTCTCCCGTGAAAGAAAAAAGGGTTTACCGCGGCAGTTTCTGGGCAATCTCGCGGAGGAGCCTGCGCTTGCCTCCCTTGCGGTCCACCTGGAGGCGTCCTTTCTCCCATCCGGCGCGGGGGTAGGCGGCCTCGGGCTCGGGGTGGGTCTGGAGGCCGAGGGTCCGGGCGGCCCGTTCGAGGTCGGCGAGTTTGGGGGCGGGGACGGCGAGTTCGCGGGGGACGCGGCGCCCCTCCCTCTGGGTCTTGTTGCGGTCGAAGTAGGCCGGGTAGAGGAGGATGCGCCCGTTTCCCTTCATGGTCAGACCAGGGTGTGGATGTTGAACCACATCCAGAAGAGGGCGATGGCCCCGGCGGCGCCGAGGCCCAGGGTGATGGAGAGGGGCTGGGGGAGGACGCCCAGGGGGGAGAGGGTGTTGTAGAGGAGGACGGCGGCGAGGGCCATGGTGATGAGCTGGATTCCGCTGGCGGTGCTGAAGAGGAGGACCCAGCGGCGGTCGGGGTGGAAGTAGGGGTCGCGGCCGATGGCCGTGAGGATTCCGAAGGTGGCGCCGAATCCGGCGAGGCCGATGAGGGCCCAGTGGAGGGGGGAGACGGCGACCATGGTCAGTGGCCCCGGGGCTGCGGGAGCGGGGCGAGGTCCTCGTAGCGGCGGATGGCGGTGGCCATCTTCTTGTAGAAGTCATATTTGTCGCCCATGCGCTTGACCCGGGGGAAGAGGTCGGGGAGCCTCTGGAACTGGATGCGGAGGTCCATGGGGACGTCCTCGGTGGGGACCATGTCGTAGGCCTGCTGGAGCCACTTGGCGATCTCGTCCACGTACTGGGCGTAGAAGACCTCATGGCCGGGGACCACGCAGACGAGGACCGCGTCGGGCCAGTGGACGAAGTATTTCTCCAGTTCCAGGTTGACCTCGTTGAGGGCCCCCTCGCGGAACTTGATTTCGATGACCTTGAGGTCGCGGATGTGTCCCGCGTCGTCCTCGTCGGTGACCACCAGGTCGGGGGTGGAGCGGACCCGGTTGGCGGCGGGGGTGTCGAGGGGGCTTCCCGCGTAGAGGCGGTCCTTGAGGGTGTCGATGTGGGAGACGCGGCCGAGGGGGTGAGTGTGGTAGCCGGCGCTCTCCAAGAGGCGGCGGACCACCTCCTTGGCGAGGTTGGAGAGGATGCGGTTCCGGGCAATCTCCAGCGGAGAAGCGGTCACGATGATGTGGATGGGGGCGCGGCGGTCAAAAATGTTGCCCAGGAGAATTTCAGCCCGGGTTTTCCGCGTCCAGTCGCTGCGCGACCTCGGGGTCGAGGGCGCGGGCCCTCTGGAGGCTCTCCTCGGCCTCCGGGCCCCGGCCGAGGGCGCGGAGGGCGCGGCTTTTTCCCCACCAGGCCTCGGCGCGGCGGTCGTTGCGGGCGATGGCCCGGTCGCAGGCCTCGATGGCCTCGGGGTGGCGTCCCAGGCGGAGGAGGGCGAGGGCATGGCCCCAGAGGCAGGGGTAGAGCATGGGGTTGAGGGCGGCCCCCCGCTGGAAGGACTCCAGGGCATCCTCGGGCCTCCCCATCTCGAGGAGGACCTCGCCTCGGGACTGGAGGGCCGCGGTGTCCTTGGGCTCCCGGCGGAGGAGGCCGTCGAAGCAATGGAGGGACTCGGGGAGGCGGCCCATGCGCTGGAGGGCCACCCCCTTGTTGTGGAGGGACGCCATGTCCTCCGGCTCCTTTTTGAGGACCCGGTCGAAGCACTCCACGGCCTCCGCGTATCGCTGGCGGCCGAGGAGGGCGAAGCCCTTGTGGTACCAGAGGCGCGGGTCCCGGGGGTGGCGGTGGAGTTCGGCGTCGAGATGCTTGAGGTATTCCTCGGACATCTAATAGTTCTCGAGGACGGAGCGGACCATCTCGCGGTAGTTCTCCTTGACGAAGTAGCCCCCGTTTCCGGCGCGGAGGTTGACGCCGAGGACGCCGAGGCGGCTGCGCATGTGGCCCACGGTGGCGCAGACGCTGCGGTGGGTGGTGCGGTAGCGCCGGCCCTGGAGGTGGGTGTAGATGTGCCCGGTGGTGGCCCCCGGGTTCGCCTGGGAGAGGAAGTGGAGTATTTCCCGGCGGGTCCCCCCGCGGTCGGCCCGCAGGTAGTCCCGGAGCCGCTGGCCGCGGGAGTCAAGAGTGGCGTTGCCGTTTCCCTGGGACGAAAACGAGATGGACATGGCCCCCGCGGACTACCCCATCCTCGGGGCCGCCTATTTAAAAATGTTTCTTCGGCGGCCCCGCCGGACGCCGGATACGGGCGGTGTCGAAACCTTTTTGAAGAGGAGATGGACCGGAGGAAAATTTTTTCCGGGCTAGGGTGGAGCGGCGCCCTCCTGGAGGCGGCGGCGGAGGAAGCCGGGTTCGATGG
>JACQPP010000104.1 GCA_016207465.1 Methanobacteriota archaeon | reverse complement strand
TTTCAGTGGCGAGCAGCAGCCATCAAGCCCCCGAGGGGGGGCCCGTGATGGCGTTTCGATGAAAACCGCCATCTGCATCACTGTACCGGAGGAAACCGATACCGGGTGCATGGCTATCGTGGAATAGGTCCCCTGTTGCTGAAATAGTGGCTGATGGTGGGGGCGTTCCGGCAGGGGCTGAGGTGGTGCATTCTGGCCCTCGTCCTCGCGGCCATGGTGGTCGCGGGGGCCGGGGAACCGGCAGCACTGCCTCCGGCCCCTGTGGAGCGCCTTGCCCTCCATCCAGAGGGAGGTTCCACCTCTCCTCTACCCCTCCTCCCAGGCGAAAAAACGGCCAGCGCTTTCATAGAGGGTCAGGGCCCTCCGGGCCCCTCCCAGAGGGTAGCGGTGCAGGTGGACCTGGGTGCGGCCCCGGCCGGGAGATACGCGCTCCTTCTCCGGGCCGATGGCCTCACCCTGGAGGAGCGCGTGGTGGTCTTGTCGGGGGAGCCCCGCACTGTTGTCCTCTACGCCCCGACGGGGGCCCGGGAGGTCTGGGTGAACTCCATCCTCGCCGTGGAGGGGGCCCCGGGTCCGGCGGTGGAGACCCCGGAGGCCCCGCCGTGGCATCCTCCCCTCTGGCTCTATCCGCTGGCAGGGGTCCCCCTGCTCCTGGCCCTCGGGCCACGTCTCCGCCGGCTGAGGGAGAAGTGGTGGATGGAGACCCGCCACCCCGCAGAGTATGCGGCCCACCGGAGCCTCCGGCGCTTCGAGCACACCTGGAGCGAGAGGTATGTCCAGATGGCCCGGCTGGCCCGCAACCTCGAGAGACTGGAGACCCCGAGGCCTGCGGCGGCAGGGTGAATCAGGCCAGCCCCAGGTTCTCGGCCCACTTGACCTGGATGGCCTCCAGGCGCTTCTCGTAGTTCCCCCGGGGGTCCACCGGGCCGGTGAACCCCTCCAGTCCGCGGACCATCTCCATCAGCCGGGTGAACAGCAGGTCGAAGGGGTCCTTGACATCCGGGTGCTTGGCCTGGAGGGCCTCCGCAATCTCCTCGATGTCGTCCCAGTCCATGGCTCCTGATGCTCACTGGACCCCGGGGATAAAAAAGCCCGCGAAAATGGGATAACCCCGGGGCCCCCCAGGGAATCCCATGGCAACATTGGTGGTCCGCCCCACCCCCGGGCTTCGGGGGGTCGTGCGCCTCCCCGGCTCCAAGTCCTACACCCACCGGGCCCTCCTCGGGGGGCTGCTGGCCGGAGAGTCCACCCTCCGGGGCCCCCTGGTGTGCGATGACACCCGGAGGAGCCTCGACGCCATCCGGGCCCTGGGGGCCCGCGCCCGGGCGCGGGGAGACCGGCTGCACATCCGGGGCACCGGGGGCCGCCTCCGCACCCCCCGGGCTCCGCTGCGGTTCGGGGAGTCGGGGACCAGCCTCCGCCTCTTCCTGCCCGCGGCCTCCCTCTGCCGGGGGGAGGTGGTGCTCGACGGGGAGGGCTCTCTCCGCCGGAGGCCCAACGGCTACCTGGTGGAGTGCCTCCGCCGCCTGGGGGTGCGGGTGCATGGGCGTGGGGCCGACCACCGGGTCCCCCTCCGGGTCCAGGGGAGAGGGGTGTTTCCCGGGGGCCATCTGCGCCTCGCGGGGGACATCTACAGCAGCCAGTTCCTCTCGGCCCTCCTCGTGGCCGCCCCCCTCGGGGACTCGGAGACGGTGCTGGAGATACCGGGGGACATGGTCTCCCGCCCCTACGTGGACATCACCCTCGATGTCCTCCGGAGGCACGGGGTCCGGGTGGCCCGCCGTGGATACCGCCGGTTCACCATCCCCCCCCGCCAGCACTACGGGGACCCGGGGGACCTCTCCATCCCCGGGGACCTCTCCTCCGCCTCCTTCCTGCTGGCCGCCGCCTCCCTGGTGGACTCCCGGGTGGTCCTCCGGGGGGCCCGGCGGGACCCCCAGGGGGACTGGGCCATGGCGGACCACCTGCGCCGGATGGGGGCCCGCGTCTCCCATTCTGGAGACGCCCTCGAGGTGCGGGGCCCCTTCTCCCTCCGCGGAATCGAGGTCAACGCCCGGGACACCCCCGACCTGGTCCCCGTCCTCGCCATGCTCGGCCTATTCACCGAGGGGCCCATGGAGATAGGGGGCGCCGCCCACCTCCGCCTGAAGGAGAGCGACCGCATCTCCGCCCCCGCCCAGGAGTTCGCGCGGCTCGGCGCACACGCCACCTCCAGGAGGGATGGCCTCCGGGTGGAGAAGGGGCCAAGGCCGGGGAGCGTGGTCCGGGTGGACTCCCACGGGGACCACCGCATCGCCATGGCCCTCGCCGTCGCCGGGCTCCGCCTCGGCCCCCTGGCCATCCGGGGCGCGGAGTGCATCGCCAAATCCTACCCCGGGTTCGTGGGGGACATGCGCCGCCTGGGGGCCCGGATGGCCTGGGTGGGCTATCGGCCCACGGGGAACTTGCCGAAGTAGAGGTTGAGCAGAATCACGGCCACGGCGGTGAAGATGGACGCATAGAGGACCGCCCGGGGGCTGAACTGGATTTTGCTGCTCTCGGACTCATAGTAGCGCATGAGTCCGGCGCTCGACATGAGGCCCCCCTCGCGCTTCTTCTGCTTCGGCATGTTCCCTCCCTCACCCGGGAAAAAACATAAAGGTTTGCCGCCTCCCTGGTTCCCCCATATGGAGGAGGTGGTTGTCTCGGGACGGGTCCTGCGGGGCTCCCGGTTCCAGCCGGGCCACGTGGTGGTGCGCCGGGGCCGCATCCACCGGGTCCACCGGGGAGAGCGGGTGGACGCCGACCTCCGGGGGCTCATCCTCCCCGCCCTGGTCAACGCCCACACCCACCTGGGGGACAGCGTGGCCGGGAGGCCCCCGCGGATGTCCCTGCGGGCCCTCGTCGGCCCCGGAGGCTACAAGCACCGCATCCTCGAGAGGACCCCCAGGCCCCGGCTGGTGGAGGCCATGCGCCATGCCCTCCGGGAGGCCGCCCTCACGGGCTCCGCCCTCTGCGGCGACTTCCGCGAGGGGGGACTCGATGGGGCCCGGGCCCTCCGGAAGGCCGCCCGGGCCGGAGGGACGGCGGAGCCGGTGGTCTTCGGCCGCCCCCACCCCGGGGAGCCCCTCGCCCCCCTCCTCCGGGTGGTGGACGGCCTCGGCATGAGCTCCACCTCCGACCACCCTGGGGAGTGGCTCGCCGACCTCCGCCGGGAGGCCCGCCGGGCCGGGAGGCTCTTCGCAATCCACGCCGGAGAGGCCCACCGCCGTGACATAGAGCCCGCCCTCGCCCTCGAGCCCGACCTCCTCATCCACCTCACCCAGGCCACCCCCGGGGACCTCCGCCGGGCCGCCGACCGGGACATCCCCGTGGTGGTCTGCCCCCGCTCCAACATCGCCACCCGCGTGGCCCGGCCCCCCCGCCGGCCCCCCGTGGCCGCCATGCTCCGGGCGGGACTCCGGGTGGCCCTCGGCACCGACAACGCCATGCTCCACCCCCCCAACCTGTGGGCCGAAATGGAGACCGCCGCCCGCCTCTACCTCCCCCAGCCCGCCACCCTCCTCCGGATGGCCACCGAAAACGGCCTCCAGGCCCTCCGCCGGGGCCCCGGGGGCCTCCAGCGGGGGGCCCCCGCCCGCCTCCTCGTCCTCGACCCGGACTCCCCCCGCCTCCGGGACCCCCTGGCCGGGGTGGTCCGCCGGACCCGCCCCGACGACATCCTCGGCCTCCTCCAGGGAGACCGCTGGCTCCACCTCCGAAACCGGAGGAACCCCGCAAAGAGTTAAATAACCCCTGCCTGAATAGGGGTGGAACCCCCCCATGCCCAGCGCCCCCAAAGCGACACCGAAGAAGATGGCGTTCCTCGTCAAGGACGTCATGCGGAAGGACGTGGCCTACGTCACCCTCCCCGGCTCCCGGGACGACGTCCTCGACATCCTGAAGAAGAAGCACATCTCCGGCGTCCCCGTGGTCAAAAACGGGGCCCTCATGGGCATCGTCACCCGCGTGGACCTCCTCAAGCACCCCGACGAGGAGCAGATTGCCATGCTCATGACCCGCGGCCCCATCTCCATCGACCCTGAGGCCAGCCTCCTCGACGCCGCCCGCCTCATCCTCAAGCACAACATCCGCCGCCTCCCCGTCACCGCCAGGGGCACCAAGCTCCTCGGCATCGTCACCGTCGCCGACGTCGTGGAAACCATCTCCAAGATGGAAATCCACGACCCCATCGGCTCCTACATCGAGCCCGAGGTCTACCCCATCTGGGACGGCACCCCCCTCCCTGTCGTGGGCCGCATCTTTGAACTCGGCTTCCTCAAGGCCGCCCCCGTCCTCAACTCCAAGGAGGAACTCGTCGGCCTCATCACCGACAAGCACCTCATCGCCGCCAGCACCATCGAGGACTCCGTGGGCAAATCCGACATGAGCGCCGGCTCCGACGACGACGCCTGGACCTGGGAATCCATGCGCGACACCATGAAAATCTACTACGGCATCGCCAAGGTCCACCTCCCCGAGGTCCCCCTCCGCGAGGCCATGGCCAAACACATCTTCACCGCCTTCAAGGGCACCGAGGTCAGCGAATGCGCCCGCCGAATGCGCGAGCGCAAATTCGACCAGGCCCCCGTCGTCGACGCCCACAACAAACTCATCGGCATGGTCCGCGACCGCGACCTCCTCAAGGCCCTCGTCAAACATGGTTCGAAGTGAAATTTTTGCCTTCGGCAAAAATTTCACAAAATGGGGTAACAGCCGGGCCCAAACCCCTGAACAACCTTTATGTTTTTTCCCGAGCGAGCGATAGCGAGCAAGGGAAAAAACACATGGAAAAGACACACCCCATCCTCGAACTCGCCAAAAACCGCGGCTTCCTCTGGCCCGCCTACGAACTCTACGGACAGGTCGCCGGGTTCTACGACTACGGCCCCCACGGCGCCGCCCTCAAGCGCCGCATCGAGGACGCCTTCCGCCGCCTCTACCTCGCCGAGGGCTACCTGGAGGTCGAGAACCCCATCGTGGCCCCCGAGGAGGTATTCATCGCCAGCGGCCACGCGGGCCACTTCACCGACCCCATGGCCGAATGCCCGAAATGCGGCACCGCCTACCGCCTCGACCACCTCCTAAAAGAAAATCCCGAGGCCGCCCGGGCCCAGAAGTGCCCCCAGTGCAAGGGCTCCCTCACGGAAACCCGCCCCTTCAACCTCATGATGGCCACCCACATCGGCCCCAGCAAACGCCCGGGATACCTCCGCCCCGAGACCGCCCAGGGCATCTACATCACCTTCAAGCGCCTCTACCGCCTCGGCCGCGAGAAACTCCCCCTCGGCGCCTTCCAGCTCGGCACCAGCTTCCGCAACGAAATCAGCCCCCGCCAGGGGCTCCTCCGCCTCCGCGAATTCCACATGGCCGAGGCCGAGGTCTTCGTCCACCCCGACGAGAAAGAAGAGCACCCCCGCTTCGCCGAGGTCGAAGGGGTTCCCCTGCGACTCGTGGACGCCCAGGACCGGGAGAAAACCATGACCTCCGCCGAGGCCGTCTCCACCCGCACCCTCCTCCACCAGACCCTCGCCTACCACATGGCCCGCGTCCAGCAACTCCTCCTCCACCTCGGAATCCCCCAGGAGCGCCTCCGCTTCCGCCAGCACCGGAAGGACGAACTCGCCCACTACGCCCTCGACTGCTGGGACGCCGAAGTCCAAACAAAGGCCTACGGGTGGGTGGAGGTGGTGGGCATCGCCGACCGCGGCGACTACGACCTCACCCGGCACTCCAAACAGAGCGGGGAGCCCGCGGGGGTCTTCATCCCCTACCCCGAGCCCCAGACCCGCAAGGTCCGGACCATCCGCGTGGACAAGAAGGCCATCGGCCAACAACTCGGCTCCCGGGCCGCCGAGGCCATCCGGGCCCTCTCCGCCCTCCCCCCCGAAAAACTCCGGGGCCCCACCATCCAGGTCCAGGCCGGGGGACAGACCTGCACCATAGACCCCAAGCACATCACCATCGAGGAGAAAGAGCAGAAGGTCACCGGCGAGACCATCACCCCCCACGTCATCGAGCCCTCCTACGGCCTCGACCGCATCCTCTACAGCCTCCTCGAACTCAACCACCGGGAGGAACAGGTCGAGGAGGAGCCCCGCGCCGTCATCGGCCTCCCCCCCCACATGGCCCCCGTCCAGGCCGCCGTCTTCCCCCTCCTCGGCAACCACCCGGGCCTCGCCGCCCGCGCCCGCGAACTCCACCGGACCCTCCGCCAGGCGGGCCTCCGCGCCGAATACGACGACAGCGGCGCCATCGGCAGACGATACCGCAGACAGGACGAAATCGGCACCCCCTACTGCATCACCATAGACCACCAGAGCCTTGAGGATGGGACCGCCACCATCCGAGAGCGGGACAGCATGAAACAGGAGAGGACGCCCACCCGGGAAATCCCGGGATACATCCAGCAACGCACCGCCCCGCCCCCATTCTGAACAACAACCAAGCACGGAAGAGCCACAGATTTTTTAATCTGCGAAATCTGCGTAATCTGCGGATAAGCGTCATGCGCGTCCTCCTCGTCTCCCCGCACCCTGACGATGCAGAAGTGTTCTGCGGTGGCACGGCGCGGCTTCACGTCCTCCAGAAACACCGCGTCGAAGAAATCATCCTCACCCGCGGGGAGCGCGGGACCCTCCCCATCCACGGCCCCCGCTACGGCCCCCGCCGGGTCGAGGAGGCCCGCCGCGCCGCCGAGGCCCTGGGATACACCCGGGTCCACCAGCACGACCTCGGGGACATGCGGGTGCCGGAGGCCGACGCCATCCTCACACTCCGCGAACTCGCCGACACCTACAGGCCCGACCTCGTCTACGCCCCCGAGCCCACCCACCCCTTCTACAAACACCCCGACCACCACGCCGCCGGCCGGGCCGCCCTTGAAGTATTCCAGCACAAGGTCCCCCTCCGCCTCTACCACACCCAGAGGCCCAGCCACCGCGAGGACATCACCACCGTCTATGAAGACAAGGTGCGGGCCGTCAAACTGCACAAGACCCAGAGGATGCTACTGGAGGCGGGAAGAATCTACACCTACATCAACCCCCAGTGGGCAGGACTCCGGGGGAAGACGGAGGAGTTCCGGGTGGTCCTCGCGAGGAAGTAGGAGGCCGGGTGGAGCGCAGGGTTTAAATTTTTCATGTCAATAGTTTTCGGAAGACAGAGGGCCCTACGGCCACGTCATGGCCTTCGGCACCCCGGGCAGTTTCTTCATCCTCCGTTTGACCTCCTCCGGCCACCCATCAAACTCGAACCCCTGTTGCGCGAGGAACCCCGCGAGCCACCGTGTGAGCCCGAATCCCCCGCATCCGGTCCAGATGTCGCGGTTCTTGGCCTCCTTGATGTGGAAGGATTTGATGTATTTGGTTTTGGCGCATGTGTAGGCCCCGATTTCGAGCCACTCGCTGGTGTCGCGGGGGCCGCGGTAGGGGAGCCATACTTCGATGTCGAGGGTGGGGATGTTGACGCTGGCGGTGGCGTCTATGCGTTCGGCCTGGGCGGTTTCGGGGGTGGCGTAGAAGGGGGCCCCTACCACCATCCGTGTTTCGAGTCCGAGGGTCTTGTCCACGAGGTCATAGACCTTGTCGGCGATTTTGTCCCGGGTTTCGAGGGCCTGCTCGGGGGTCCCGAGCCACACGGATTCCATTCTCCAGAATTCGGTGGTGCGGACGAGTCCTTCGACCCCGCCCCCCTCGCTTCTCCAGGTCCAGCCCGAGGCGTCGTAGAGTTTGATGGGCAGGTCTTCGTGGCGGACGGTCTCCTGGCTGTAGAGGGTGTAGAAGGGCTCGCATTGGGCGGGGGCGAGGACGTATTCGGGCTCGGGGAGGGCCTGGCGGAGGAGGTCCCCCCGGATTTGTTTTTTGAGGGTGGCGTCGCGCTTGAACTCTTCGAGGGCCTTGGGGTCCCGGGGGGGGCTGGTGACGTAGAACATTCCTTCCGCCAGATGCTCGAAGTAGCCGGGCATGTTCTGCATGACGTCGAAGTGGATGAGCTTGGGGAACATGGCCTCCTCGAATCCGAGGGGGGCGAGGACCTTCTCGATGGCGAGGTCGCGGAGGGTGTAGAGGAGTCGGGCGGCCGGCGGCAGGAGTATCCATTGGGCGCGGCCGGGGAAGCGCTTGACCCACCCGCGTTTTTCGAGGGCCTGGGCGACCTCCTCCTGGGTCTGGGGCTTCTTTTCCCCGGTTTTGCGGAGGATGTGGCCGAAGGGGACCCCCGCCGGGGGGGGCTGGGTGGGCTGGAGTTGCTTGAGGAGGCGGTCGGCGAGGCGGCTCTTGATGTCGGCCTCGGTGAGGAGCCCGAAGACGACGGCGATTGGCTTGTCGGCGCGGGTGATGGTGCGGGCCTCCCCGGGCCCCGGGGGCTGGCGCTCCCCGGGGGCGAGTTGCGCTTTTTCGAGGAGGATGGTGTATCCGGGCTCGGCGCGGACCTCGCGGATGCCGATGCGGTGGGATTTGCCGAGGCTCTCGGCCAGTTTGTTCTTGAACTGGAGGAGGGCGTCGTGGGCGCGGGGGAGACCCCAGGAGTCCACGGAGACCCGGAGTTCCCTCCCCTGGATGGATTCGACGCGGAGGGTGGTTGCCTCCCCGGGCTTGGCCTGTCTGGCCCAGGCCCGGTTCATCTCGCCGGCGAGGGCCTCGATGGCCCCCTGGGCCCCGGGGAGGTCGCCGGAGGCGGTAAGGGCTCCGTGGAGGGTGAAGCGCATGGGTTCCACCATTTTCCTCCGGGGGGGAAGGTTATATAGCCTCCCCCCGGGAGACTACACGGTGTCTCCTGCCATCGCTATGGACGATATCCTGCAGCATTTGAAGATTGGGCCGAAGACGGCCGATGAGTTGGCGAAGCTGGTGGCGGTGAGCCGGAAGACCCTCTACAAGCGGATGGGGGACCTGGTGGAGTCCCAGAAGGTGCTCATCTTCCCCCTCCTGATGGAGAACCACTGGGTGAGCCTCTACGCCCTGCCGGAGCACAGGGACCTGGCGGTGGCCATCAGCGGGTACATCCCGGCGGGGAGGGTGACGGCGGGCATCGAGCCCCGGGTGGCCGAGGCCCTGGACCGCTTGAAGTTCAAGTTGTGCCGGAACCCGGATGTGGACGAGGTGGCCCTGGAGGTGGGGGAGAACCCGGAGGACCGGGCGGTGCGGGACGCCATCTACAGGGTGGCCTCGAAGCTCAACTGGCGGCCCCCGACTGCGGAGGACCGGAGGCGGGCGGAGAAGGAGCGGAGCCTGGTGGTGGAGCTGGCCACCTGGATGAAGAAGGGCTATCTGGAGGCCACGAAGGACAAGCCCCAGGCGCTGGTGCAGAAGGCCAAGGAGTATCTGCGGCGGTTCCCGGAGAGCCTGCCGGATCGGTAACGGAGCCGCAGATTACGCAGATTCCACAGATTGCGGGTGCTCAATGAATCTGTGAAATCCGTGGGCTTCGTCGTTACGATGGGGGTGGGACTCCGCCGCGGGTGTCCCCGGGGATGCTGGTGCGCTCGAGTATTCCGAGTCGGACCTCGCTGGCCCATTCCTTGATTTTGTCGAGGAAGCCCTGTTTCTTCTTGCCGAGGAGGGCGTGTTCGAGGACGTTCTCGATGTGTTCGACGGGGACCACCTCGATTTGCTTGCGGTAGGCCTCCTCGATGAGGACGTCTCCCAGGTTGGACTTGGGGATGAGGACCTTCTTGATTCCGGCCTGGGCGGCGGCCTCGATTTTGTAGGTGACTCCGCCGACGGGGAGGACGTCGCCGCGCACCGACAGGGACCCGGTCATGGCGACCCCCTGGTCCACGGGGATGCCCTCGAGGGCGCTGATGACGGCGGTGGCGACGCTGATGGAGGCGCTGTCGCCCTCGACTCCCTCGTAGGTGCCGACGAACTGGATGTGGACGTCTTTGCTGCTCATGTCCTGGCCGGTCATCTTCTTGATGATGGCGCTGACGTTCTGGACGGCCTCCTGGGCGATTTCCTGGAGTCGGCCGGTGGCGATGACGCGGCCCTCCTCCTTGGACTGGGCGGGGGTGACCTCGGCGATGATGGGGAGGACGATGCCGCTGTCGCCGACGACGGCGAGGCCGTTGACGCGGCCGATTTCCGCGCCCTTGGAGCGGAAGACCTGGTATTCCTTGCGGTGTTCGAGGTACTGGTCGGCCAATTGCTGTTCGACGGATTTGGCCATGCGCTTGGCGGCGAGGATGTGCTTGGCGAGGGTGAGGGGGGCGCTCTCGGCGCGGGCGATGTCGCCGCCGACGCGGACGAGGCCGCCGAGGTCGCGGAGGATGAGGGTGAGCTGTCCCTTGCGGCCGGCGCGGCGGCGGGCTTCGCGGACGATTTCGGCGACGGCCTCGCGGTCGAAGTGGGGGATTTTGCCGTCCTTGTGGACCTCCTGGGAGACGAAGCGCACGAGCTTGCGGCGGTTCTCGGGGAGGTCGTCCATGGTGTCCTTCATGTACACTTCATACCCATCCCCTTTGATGCGGCTGCGGAGGGCGGGGTGCATCCCCTTGATGGCGTCGAGGTTGCCCGCCGCGACCATGACGAAGTCGCAGGGGACGGGCTCGGTCTTGACCATGGCCCCGCTGCTGCGCTCGGATTGGCCGGTGATGGAGAACTCCCCCTCCTGGAGGGCGGTGAGGAGGCTCTGCTGGCTCTCGATGCGGAGGGTGTTGATTTCGTCGATGAAGAGAACCCCCTTGTGGGCCTTGTGGATGGCCCCGGCCTCGACGCGCTCGTGGGCGGGGGTCTCGAGTCCCCCGCTCTGGAAGGGGTCGTGGCGCACGTCGCCGAGGAGGGCCCCGGCGTGGGCCCCGGTGCCGTCCACGTAGGGGGCGGTCTCCTTGGCCACGTTGGAGACCAGGAGTTTGGGGACGAAGATGGTCTCCTTGGGCATCACGTGGCGGAGGGCCATGAAGAGGATGGCGGCGGCGATGACCCCGGCGAGGAGGCCCATGGGGCCCCCCCAGAGGACCCCGAGGATGGGGAAGAACATGAGGAGGAAGAACATGAGGGTGTTGCGGGCCTGGAGTTTCTCCTTGGCCTCGGCCTTCGCCTGGCTCGTAATCTCCTTGCCCCGGCCGGTGGGGACCACCTTCACCTTGGGGTTGTGGGGGTCCTCCGGGTTGTGGTAGACCAGCACATCCTGGAGTTCCTCCTTGGGGAGCAGTTCGGCCATGGCCTTGGCGAGCATGGATTTCCCCGTCCCGGGGGTGCCAATCATCATCACGTGGCGCCGCTGGGTGGCCGCCTTCCGGACGACCTCCACGGCGTGCTCTTGGCCGATGACCTGGTCCACCAGGCGCTTGGGGACCTGGATGTCCTTGGTGGTCTCGAACTCCAACCCGCCCAGCAAATCCCCTGTGTCCCGGGCGACCTCTTCGTCCATCTCCGTGGGAGTAGAGGGGGGGTGGGATTATAAAGATATTTAAAAATTCTTTCAACACCATAAAGCCCCATAAAGCCGGAAAAGAAGAGCGGGCGTGGGGGGATTCGAACCCCCGATGTACAGCTTAGAAGGCTGTCGCCGTAGTCCAGTCTTGGCCACACGCCCCGCTGCGGGTTCCCCCGCATCGCGGGGAAGGCGGGGGCCGCCTCTGGGTTGGATGCCCCGTTCCATATGCTTTGCGGGCCGGGCCGCCAGGTTTTTCCTATCTCGGGTGAAGCCCCGCAGTATGCGGAGGCGGGTGCCCCGGGTGAAGCTGCGCGGGTTTGCGGCGGGTCTCCACCCGGAGTTCGTGGTCTGCGACGGGGGGGAGTGCGTGTGCCGGATGGTGGCGGGGGAGGCCCAGCGGGGCTCGCGCCATCGGGAGGCGGTCCACGGGGGGGCGCTCTTCACATTGATGGACCACTGCATGGCGTGGGCCCTGCGCTCGGTGACCCCGTGGGAGGATGGCCTATCCACCCTGGAGCTCACCATCCACTACCTGCGGCCTGCGCCCCCCGGTCGGCTGGTGTGCCGCTCGCGGGTGGTGTCGCGGGGGAGGCGCATCGCGGTGCTGGAGGCCGAGATTGTGGAGCGGGGGGGAAGCGCGGTGGCGCGGGGGCTGGGGACATTTTTCCTGGAGCCCGGCGGGGGGCCGGGGGAGAGGGCGAGGGTGAAGGGGTGGGAGCCGCGTCCCCCCGCGGGGTCTCCGCGGAGTGTCAGCCGCCGGCGGCGGGGGGCTTCCCCCGGGAGAAGCGGCGCAGGAGGCTTCGCCTCTCGGCTTCCAGGATGAGTTCGATGAGGGCCTCGGGGGCCCCGGATTCGCCCTTGCCGGTGGATTGTTCGCGCCAGCGGGCGAGGAGGGGCTCCATGTCGCCGGGGTCCGCCCGGGAGGCGAGGACCAGTGCCCCCGCGCCCCCGTGGGTGTGGAGGAGGGCCTGGGTGGTCTTGAGTTCCCGGAGGAACCGCTCCTGTCGGGCGTCGAGTCTCCGGAGGGCGTCCTCGGGGGGCTCGTCGGTGAGGCCCCGGGTCTTGCGGCAGCGCGGGCACTGGGGGTCGGTGATGTCGGCGGCCCGCGTCTCCTCGGCGGTGCGGCACGCGGGGCATATCAGGGTGCGGTATTCGTTCTGGAGTCGGGCGCGGACGCTGGCGATGGCGTAGTGGCGCTTGCGGCCGGGGGCCACCGCCTCGGTGCGGGCGTATTTGAGGCCGAGGGCCGCCAGGGGGCTCGGGTTCTCCCCGGACTCGTGCCGGGCCACCTGGATGTCGCCGCGGCGGATGGCCTGGAGGACCTCGATGGCCCCCTGCATGTCGAGGTCGCGGGTGATGGTCTCCTGGAAGGCCTCGTCGAAGACCGGGGTCTGCCGGAGGGCCTCGATGGTGCGCTCGAGTTCCGCCTGGCCGAGGTCGGTGTTCTTGGAGATGGCCGCCATGCGGCGGGCCACCTGGACGAAGCGGCGGCGGTAGTAGCGGCTCTTCACGATGGAGCCCCGCACCACCTCCTCCACGTTCTCCGGGGCGAGGAGGCGCGCGACCTCGGCGAGGGGGGCGCGGGTGCGGAGGGTGATGCGGTAGGCGTCCTCGGTGGCCGCCGCCGGGGCCCCGAGGCGGTCGGTGGCCTGCTGGGCGAGGTAGCGGGCGAGGGTGCGGTTGGCGAGGGTCCCCAGGGGGGCGTGGAGAATGAGGAATTCCCCCCACCTCTCCAGGAGGAAGCGGGTGTCGGTGGGCACCGGGGCCCCGGAGCGGATGTGGTCGAGGGTCTCCCGCAGGGCCATCGCCAGGGCCTCGGGGGGAGCGGGGTAGTCCCGGGCCAATTCACGCCCGATGTCCCCGGGGCTCTTTCCCTCCTGGTGGAGGGCCTCGGCGCGCCCGCGGAGCCGTCCCACCTCTCGGGCCACCCCGGTGGGCACCGGAATCTCCTCTCCCACCCAGGAGGGGATGGCCCCCAGGGGGTCGGGGTCGGGGGAGACGAAGATGCGCTCCCCGAACACCTGGACAATCTTCCACACGGAGCCCCCCATGACGAACTTGACCCCCGGCTCGCCGTGCTCCACCACGAACTCGTCGTCGAGGATTCCCACCGGCAGGTCGTCCTGGTCGGAGACGACGAGGTATTGCTTGTTCTCGGGAATCATGGAGAGGTTCTCGTAGAAGTAGGAGAAGAGGGCCTCCGAGCGCCCCCCGGGCCGCGAGAATTGGCCGGGGGAGATGCGGGCGAGTCCGAGGCTCGCCATGTAGTCGAGGACCCGCCGGAATTCTTCGGGGGAAATATCGCGGTAGGGGTCGGCCCCCCGCACCAGCTCCAGGGCGCTCTCCAGGTCCCAGCGGGGGCGGTAGACCAGCATCCCCGCCACCTCATGCATGAGGGCGTCGAGGGGCTTCTCGGGGATGTGGATGGGCTCCAGTTCCTCGGCGAGGGCCCGGCGGGCGATGACGAGGCTCTCGAGGGCGTCGTCTCCGTCCTGCACCACCACGGTCCCCCGGGAGACCCCCCCCACCCAGTGGCCGCTCCGGCCCACCCGCTGGATGAGGCGGGTCACCTGGCGGGGGGAGCCGTACTGGAGGACCTGCTCCACCGAGCCCACGTCAATGCCCAGTTCGAGGCTGGAGGTGCAGACGACCCCCCGGAGGCTGCCGTCGCGGAGCCCCCGCTCGGCCCGCAGGCGGGTCCCCACCGAGAGGGAGCCGTGGTGGACCATCACCGGGAGCCCCGGGTCGAGGATGCGGAAGCGGGCCCCCAGGGCCTCCGCCGTGGGCCGGGTGTTGGTGAACAGCAGAGCGGTCCCCTCCCCCATCCGCCGGGCCATCTCCCGGATTCGCGCCGCCACCTCCGGGGGGGCGGTCAGGCTCCCCGCGAGGCCGATGTCCTCCGATGTGGGCTCGGGGTAGGCCACCTCCAGCCGCAGGTGCTTGGCCACCGGCACATAGACCACCCTCCCCTCTCCGCCACCGAAGAGGAAGCGGGCCACCCGCTCCGGGGAGCCCACGGTGGCCGAGAGCCCCGCCACCTGGAATCCTCCCCCGGCGAGGCCGGCCAGCCTCTGCATGGAGAGGGCGAACTGGCTCCCCCGCTTCGACTCCGCCAGCTCGTGGACCTCGTCCACAATCACATACCGCACCCGCGCCAGCGCCTGCCGCAAGAGGGGGGCGTTGAGGAGAATCTGCAGGGTCTCCGGCGTCGTGATGAGGATGGAGGGGGGCACCATGCTCTGCTTCTTCCGCTCCCTCTGCGCCGTGTCCCCGTGGCGCACCGACACCGTGAAGTCGAGGCGGTTGGCCCACCACTGGATGCGGGCCTCCATGTCCCGGTTCAGGGCCCGCAGGGGGGTGACATAGAGGATGTGGACCCCGGGCTCCGGCCTCCCCCTCTCCTCCGCCCCCCGGCGCACCAGCAGGTGGTGGAGCCCCGGGAGCAGGGCGGCCTCCGTCTTCCCCGTCCCCGTGGGGGCGATGAGCAGGAGATTCCTCCCCTCCAGCAGATGGGGGATGGAGTCCTCCTGGGGCGCGGTGGGCTCCCGGAAGCCGCGCTCCTCCAGCAGACGTCGCAACGGGAGGGCCAGGAGGGAGAAGGCGCTCATCCGACCACCACAGGGACCCTCCCCCTATTTTATCCTGGCCTGGTAGCCCCCCTCGGGGTGGGGGCTGTAGTCGAGTCCCGGGTAGTCGTTGTGGCGCAGGCGGAGCTCGAAGGCCCGGAGGTCCACGTTGTGGCGGGCGGCCAGTTCGCGGATGCGCCCCACCTCGCGGCCCACCACATCGGGGTCCACCCCCCGGGAGCCGCGGTCCCCGGAGTATCCGGTCTGCCACTGGCGGTAGAACTCCCAGTCAACCCGCCACACCCCCCGCATCACGGAGAAGGCCCGCCCCACGAGCCGGAATCCGAGAAGAGGGCCCGGGCGCCCCCGGAATTCGTCCAGGAGTTCCAGCATCCGCAGGTAGCGCTCCACTACATCGGCGGGGTTCTCGACACGCATAGGGAAACACTACACCGATGTGGTTAAAATAAATCCGAGGATTGATGCTGCCCGAGGGCGAAACCCTCATAGGCGGCGGGGCCGATGGCTCCCCCATGGCCCCCACCCTCCCCGGCTGGCTCCGGCCCCACTACCCGTTTCCCACCCGCAAAGTCGCCGTGGAAGGCGGGAAGATGTCCACGGTGGACACAGGCCGCGGGCCCCCGGTGGTATTGCTCCACGGCAACCCCACCTGGTCCTACATGTACCGGGCGGCCATCCGGCTCCTCCAAGGCCGCCACCGGGTCATCGCGCCCGACCACCTCGGCTTCGGGCTGTCGGACAAGCCGCCGGACCCCGGCGACTACACCCTGGAGGGCCACATCCGCCGCCTCCAGCAGGTCGTGGACCGGCTGGACCTGGAGAAGTTCGACCTGGTCTGCCACGACTGGGGGGGCCCCATCGGCCTCGCCCTGGCGGAGGCCCGGCCCGAGCGGGTCCGCCGCCTGGTGCTGATGAACACCTGGGCATTCCTCCCCCGGGGCATGGCCCAGGGGCTGGTGGGGCTGGCCACCCTCCCCGCGCGGCTCCCCCTGGTGGGAGAGACCCTCCTCCAGAGGTGGAACCTCCTCGTGCGCCTCGGAATCCCCCTGGGAATGTTCCGCCGCGACCGCGCCACCCCCGACCTGGTGCGGGCCTACAAATACCCCTTCCGCCGCTATGAGGACCGGGCAGGGGTCCTCGCCTTCCCCCGCATGATACCCGTCACACCCGCCGATGAGACGTGGGCCCGGATGGAGTCCATCGAGAACGGCCTCCCCGGGCTCCGCCAGCCCACCCTGCTCCTCTGGGGACAGCGGGACCCGGTCTTCGGCCCCCGGACGGCCTACCGGTTCCGCCGCGAACTGCGCAACAGCCGGGGACCGCATCTCATCCCAGACGCGAGCCACTTCGTCACCGAGGACGCCCCCGGCAGGACATCACGGGCGATAGCGAAGTTCCTCGGGCGATAGACTTCTCTCTCTCACGAGGGGCGAAGCACTCCGACCCGGAGTCGTGAACACGACCTGCGAATTTCGTGTACATAAGGTCTATGGGATGTTCACAGAGTGGTGGATGTGGAGGTGATAAACCTTGCAAAAGCGAAACCCAATCCTGAATCGAACCATCGTTCTCCTCCTGTGTCTGCTGCTGGGGCCGGTGGCCTCGGCCGACACCCTGCTCCATGCCCCCTCGGCGTGCAGCGGGCAGTGGTCGGGGTGCCCGGGGGCCTTCTCCGACGGCGGCACGGCCGCCACCGGCCTGAAGGACACGTCGGCCCTCTTCGGGGGCTACGGGTTCTCCCTCTCCACCGGGGACCGCGTGGACCGCGTGGTTTTGCGCGCTGACTTCTCCGCCAGCGGGACCAACGGCTATGCGGACATCCAGGTGAGCGGCGACGGCGGGGCCACCTACGGGCCCCCCCACCGGGTCGGCGGCAACACCGGCGAGCAGACCTACCTCATGGATGTGACCGGCGACCTCGCCTGGAGCCCGGGCAGCCTCGCGGGCCCCGGCGTGGCCGGGAACACCTGGACCCCGGAGAGCCTCAGCGACTCCCGGCTCCGGGTGAAGGCCACCTGCGTCAAGGTGGGCCCGGGGAAGCCCTCCACCTGCCGCCTCGACTACCTGCCGGTGGAGGTGACATTCACCCCGCCGCCCCCGCCCCCCTGCACCCGGTCAAACCCCATGGTCTCCGTGAGCCCCCCGGCCCAGAATGGGACCTCCGGCCTCACCCTGGCCTACCGGGTTACCGTCACGAACCAGGACAGCGGCGACTGCAACGCCTCACTCTTCATGCTGACCTCGACGGTCCCCGCGGGATGGAACGGATACTTCCCACAGGACCTCCTCGCCATCTCCCCGGCATCCAGCGGCTCCACCGACCTCCTCCTGACACCCCCGGGCAACACCACCCTCGGGGACTACGGGTTCATCGTGACTGCCGCCAACCTCAACGCCACGTTGTACAGCGGGACCGCCAACGCCACCTACCACGTGTTCTGAGACCATCCCCATCGGGGGGCCGGAGGCCCCGGCCCCCCACCCCTTTTTTATTCCGGTATCTCCCGTTTCCTCGCGTATTCCCCGTACATCCTTGCGCTCTCCTTGACCCGCCGCTCCTTCGTCCCCATGTCGAACCCGACGAGGCCGAACTTGGGGGCCCACCCCTTGGCCCACTCGAAGTTGTCAATGTATGACCAAGTGAAGTAGCCGCGCACGTCCACCCCGTTCTGGATGGCCCGGTGGACCTCGCGGAGGTGGTCGGTGAGGTAGTGCTGTCTCCAGGTGTCGTCGTCGGTGGCGATGCCGTTCTCGGTGATGTAGAGGGGGATGGAGAGGTCGCGGAACATCTCGAGGACCTCCCCCAGGCCCCGGGGGTAGGAGCCCCATCCCATCTGGGAGACCTGCTCCCCCCGGGGGGCGAAGCGGGGGTGGCGGAGGTCCCAGCCGCAGACGTAGGCCCGCATGTAGTAGTTGATGCCGAGGAAGTCGCTGGAGCCCCGGAGCCCCTCGATGGCGACCTTGCCCCGGAGGGGGGCGCGGAGGACGCCGGTGGCGAGGGCCCGGTGGATGGTGGTGTTGGAGTATCTCTGGGCGAGCCACTTCATGATGTGGTCCAGGGGGTCCCACCGGTGGGCGACGCGGAAGACCGCCGCATTGTGGACCAGCCCGGCGGGGGTCTGGGGGTCCACCCGCTTCAGGGTGCGGTAGGCAGTGGCGTGGGCCCGCATGACGCCGACGAGGGCCTCCCCGTAGCGGCGGACCCGGGTCTCCCCGGGGGGAAACTCCCCGATGAGGTAGCCCTCGCTGGCCCAGACGGCGGGCTCGTTGATGGTGTTCCAGGCGTCCACCAGCCCCCGGAGCCCCTGGGCGGCGTGGGCCACGAACCTCTCCCAGAGGGCCAGGTTCTCCTCCCGGAGGAATCCCCCCCGGTCGGCGAACCAGGTGGGGAGGTGGAAGTGGTGGAGGGTCACGAAGGTCTGGAGCCCCGCGTCGCGGTGGGCCTGGAGGATGGCCCGGTAGTGCTCCAGGGCGGCGGGGTCGAACACCCCCGGCTGGGGCTCGATGCGGTTCCAGGAGAGGGAGAGGCGGTGGGCGTGGATGCCCATCTCCTTCATCAGCGCGACGTCCTCCCGGTAGCGGTTCCAGAAGTCGCATCCCCGGCTGGGGCCCGTGCGGTCCCCCCGGGCGATGCGGCCGGGCTCCATCTCCCAGCGGCCCCAGTCGCTGTCCTCGTTGCCCCCCTCAATCTGGTAGCCGCTGGTGGCCACCCCGAAGAGGAAGGAGCCGGGGAAGCGGAGGGCCATGGGAGCCCCATCCGCCCCGGGCCGCTTAACTCTTCCGAAAAGTTCCGCCTCCCTCGGAATCCCGCTCAATCAGGTTTATGAGAAACCCGGCCCCGGGGATGGTTGGAGGACCTCACCTCCCTGAAGGGCCCGGAACGGACCTCTCCCCCGACGGGCCCTCCCCCTTTTATCTTCGCTATCCGCCCATCGCCATCTCCGCAGGGGGCGCCAGGGCGAGGAGGCCTGCGGCCACCAGCCCCCCGAGGGCCACGAGGACGATGCCGGTGGCCCGGGCCGCCCACACCCCCCGGGGGAGGAGTTTCTCCGCGGCGATGGCCAGCGCGAGGGCGGCGACCCAGGGGAGGGCCATGGCCCCCACGGCCACCAGGAGCACCATGAGGGCCGCGCAGCAGCCGAGGCAGAATACCCCGTGGCGCATCCCCATGCGGAGGGGACCGAAGCGCCCCCCGCGCCAGAACTCCATGAAGAACCCCAGGGGGTTGCGGCATTTTCCCAGGCAGGCGTTCTTCAGCGGGGTGAACTGGTAGAGGCCCCCGGCGGCGATGAGGACACCGGGCCCCCAGGGGCCCACCGAGGAGAGGAGAGGGTGGACCCCCAGGTCGAGAAGGAGTGCGGCTCCGCCGAAGAGGGCCCAGGCCAGGAGGTAGCCGAGGACGAAGCCCGCCATGGCCCCCCGCCTCCCTCCGCCCTTCTGCGCCCGGGAGTGGCGGGCGAAGGTGGCCACCATGGGGTAGGCGCTGGGGAGCATCATGGCCACCATCATGACGGTCCAGAGGGCCACGAAGAGCACCGCCCCCGCGGGGGTGGGCTCCCCCATGGCGGGGACCGGCGGGTGGAGGAGGACAAGCCAGCCGAGAAGGGAGAGGCCGCCGATGCCCCCCAGGAGGAGGGCCTGCTCCCGGGACACCATGGAGGGGCCCCCCCGGCTACGGGCCCCTGTAGGAGACCTGGGCGATGTGGCCGTTGGTCCCGCTGTAGGAGAAGTCCAGGTCCCGGTCCTTCACCATGCACTTGGTGGCATTGTAGACATCGGCCTCCTGGAAGATGAAGCCATCCGGGAGGACCACCTTGCCCCGCACCTCCTTCTTGGTGACCGGGTTGTGCATGGCATCCAGCTGGGCCTCCATGAGCCCCTTCACCACCAGGCGGCTGTCCTTGCCCCTGGACTGGAACTCCACGGGCACGAACCGGGGCTCCAGCAGTTTGGAGATGGTGGAGGCGATGACGGGGAACGGGCCGCCCCCCGCCTGGCCGCTGAAGATGGCGAGGATGGCCTGCCGCTGCTCCGGCGTCGCCCTCTCATCAATGTAGATGGCCAGGGTCCCGTTGCCCTCGTGAATCTGCTTGGGCCAATGGGCGGCGCCCGCCACCGTGAGACCGTCGAGCTTGGTCATGCCGTACTTCCCCTTCTCGATGTGCCACGCGACAACCCCGTCGCAGAACCCCGTGGTGGGGGGCGCGTTAAAGTTGCAGGGGCACCCCCAGGCGCAGTTGCACGCCTGGAAGAACTGTCCGGTAAAATTCCACGAGACTTTTCCTGTCATAGAGGCTCCTCCGCCGGTGGGCTCCCGAACCGGCGGTCGCCTCTGGAGGCCCCCCGGAGATAAAGGTTTCGGGGTGGTGCACCGGGTGCAGATAGCGAGGCCCGGCGGGGGCACATGGCACATGGGCGAGAGAATCTATAATAGTCCCCGGGGCCCTCCTCTCCCCCATGGCCTCCTGGTCCGAGAGGCATCCCCACTGGCCCCGCTGGGTCCACCTCCTCATCTACCTCAACTTCCTCTCGGGCATCATCTACGCGGGGGTGCTGGTCTTCACCACCCCCAAGACCCCCATCGAGAACATGATGACCCGGCGGATGTACGCCTATGAGGCGTGGCTCATCATCGGGTTCGCCTCCCTCTACTTCGCCTTCACCGACCTCCGAAGACACTGGGAGAAACAGGGTCCCCGGTGACGAAAGATTGAAATTCTTGCCCCTCCACTTCTCCTCGGCCTCCCATGAATCTGATGGTCAAGGATGTGATGCAGGCGAGTGTCGTCACCCTGCGGCCCACGGACACCCTGGAGGCGGCCATCCGGCTCTTCACCACCCACCGCATCAGCGGGGCCCCGGTGGTCAACGACAGCCAGCGGCTGGTGGGAGTCCTCAGCGAGGCCGACGTGCTGAAGGGGCTCGCCGCCGAGGCGGGGCCCGCCTCCCAGAGGGTGGCCGACTACATGACCCGCTCGGTGCGGGCGATCCGCCCGGAGGACACCCTGGACGACGCGGCCTACACCCTCTTCATGACCGGGTTCAACCGGCTCCCCGTGGTCCAGGACGGGAAGGTGGTGGGCATCGTCACCCGCCACGACCTCATCGGGGGACTCTACCGGACATGAAGGCCCAGCCCCTCCAGGGGACCGCGGGAAGTGTGATGGTGCCCCGGGACCGGGTGGTGGCCTTCCTCCCCAGCGACACCCTGCTCCACGCGGCCACCCTCCTGCAGGAGCGGGACTACGCGGGGGCCCCGGTCCTCGACCCCCAGGAGAGGGTCGTGGGAGTCCTCAGCGTCGCGGACATCCTCAAGTGCGCCACCCTCGGCCCCCTCCCGGTGAACCCCATGAAGGCCCTCCTCTACATGCGCGCCAAGCACGAGGACACCGAGAGGGTCATCCAGCGGCTGAAGGAGACCCGGGTGGAGACGGTCATGTCGAAGCCCGCGGTCACCATCGGCCCCGACACCCCCCTCCCGGAGGCCGCGCGCCTCATGGTGGAGCGGGGCTTCAACCGCCTCCCCATCGTGGACCCCCAGGGGAAACTCATGGGGCTCATCTCCCGCGCCGACCTCCTGGCCGCCTCCCACTCCCTCCGGCCCCGCGCCTAGGCCCGGGGGACCGGCTCCTTCACCAGGCCGGGCAGGTAGAGGCGCACCAGCTCCCGGAAGAGGGGGAGGTCCGCCGCATCGGAGATGACGAAGAGCTTGTCGGGGCGCAGGCGGGCCACCAGGGTGTCGCCGCGGAGCAGTTGCATCTCCCGCGACTCCGGCCCCCGGGGGGTCTCCTCCCTCACCTGGAGGCTGAAGCGGGAGGCAACCCCCCGCGCCACCTCCCACTGGCCGGTGGGGCGGGCGAAGGGGTCGAGGCAGAACTTCACCGACTGGAAGGTGACGAAGGCGTCGGCCCGGGCCCCCTCGCAGAGGAGGGACACCCGCCCCCCGGCCCTCGGCTGGCTCCGGCGGAACCGCAGGAGTTCCTCCCACATGGCCTCCGCGGTCTCAAGAAGCATGGTCCTAGAGTCCCCCGGGGCTACATGCCCACGGGCTCGGCGGGCAAGGGGACCTTGAAGGCACGGTTCAGGAACCGCTCCCACTTGAGCTTCACGAAGAGCCCCGGGTAGGTCATGAAGGCCCGGGGGTTCTTGGTGAAGTTCCGCGCCAGGTGGTGGGGATGCTTCAGGTAGTAGTGGAAGTGGTCGGTGAGGTTGTACTCCCACGCCATGCGGTCCCCCTCGTTCTTCAGCCGCACCAGCTCCTCGGGGCCCAGGTGCTTGGTCCGCACCGGGGGCAGGAGACCGGGCATATGGCGGTTGTAGTAGCGCTCCCAGTCCTCGTGGAGGGTCAGCCCCTCCTCCTTCAGAATCCAGTAATACTCGGTCCCCGGGTAGGGGGTGAGGATGCTGAAGGTGTCATGCCAGGAGAGGGGAAGCCGCCGGTAGAACTCGAAGGTCTGCCGGACATGAGCCTCCGTCTCGTTGGGGAACCCGATAATCCAGAAGGCCCCGGCGAGGATGCCGCACTCCCGCACCCGGCGCACCGAGCGCTCCGCCTGCTCCAGGCTGATTCCCTTCCGCATGTGGTCCAGGGTCTCCTGGGAGCCCGTCTCCAGGCCGAACCACATCAGCTTCAGCCCCGCCTGCTTCATCTTCCGCATGATGTCGTCGGTCATCAGGTCGGTGAAGTCCGCCCGGCCGTAGCACTCGAAGGTCATGTCCAGGTCCCGCTCGATGAGCTCGTTGCAGAAGTCCAGGGTCCGCTTCTTGTCCACATGGAAGGTGTCGTCCAGGAAGTAGATGTGCCCAATCTTGTATTTCTCCTTCAGGGCCTCCATCTCGTCCACCACATTCTTCCCGCTCCGCTTCCGGTACTTGCGGGTCCAGATGGAGTGGGAATCGCAGAACCGGCAGAAGGCGGGACAACCCCGGGTGGAGAAGATGCCCATGGTCTTCCGGCCCCCCCGGTAGTAGATGGTGGGACTCGTGGGATAGTAGAGATGCATGGGCAGGAGATGCCACGCCGGGAACGGGAGCACGTCGAGGGGCTCGATGAGGTCCTGCGGGGGATTCCGCACGATGTGGCTGTTCTCCCGGTAGACAATCCCGCGCACCCCCTCCAGGGGCCTCCCCTCCTCCAGGGCCCGCGCCAGGTCCCGCATAGCGAACTCCCCCTCGTTAGGCGCCGCGATGTCGAACCGGGGAAACTCCTGGAGGGCCGCCTCCGCCGACGAGGAGACATGGGGGCCCCCCACCGCCACCGGGATGTCCTTCCCCAGGGCCTCCTTCAGCATCCCCGTCTGCCGGTGGGCCGTCTTAATCATCGGGGTCACCGCGCTGATGCCAATCAGGTCAGGCTTGAACCTCCGAGCCGCATCCAGCAACTCGCCGTCCTCCGCCCCCGTCGAATACTGGTCGAAGATGAAGCACTTGTGCCCCTCCTGCTCCAAAACCGCCGCCATATACGCAAGACCCAACGGGGGCTTCCTCTCGATAGGGGGGGTCCCCGCCTGCTCCGGATAATGAAAGAATGCACGCATTAGAGGCCGCTCTCCAAAACGATACTTAACACACTTCTTCCTTATAAAAATCTTCTCCCAAAACCGTAGGAGATTCACCCCCCTGGGCGGCGGTGAATGCGACCCGCGGATTGAACCCCGTCCCCGGGGAGAATATTGGGGCTGTTTTTCACCCCGTTCTCTGTTCGTCCACCCGACGAGTGAACAACGGAAGATAAGATTCAGGGCCGGGACCGAGGCGACTTCGTCGCCTTTCCCGGCCTTCTGCGGAAGGCCGGGACCGGGAGTCGAACCCGGGTCGCGGGGACCACAACCCCGAAGGATGACCACTACCCCACCCCGGCCATCGGTTTGGTGGGGTTGAATC
>JACQPP010000096.1 GCA_016207465.1 Methanobacteriota archaeon | reverse complement strand
CCCCCTCGCCGAACTCCTCCAACAGAAGGAGACCCTCTTCGAGGAACTCCAAGGCCTCCAGAAGGACCTGGAGTCCCAGAAGGTCTCCCCCGCGGACTACGAGACCGCCCTCCGCCAGCGCATTGACCGCCTCGCCGAGATTGACCAGGCCATCGAGGGCCACTCCGGGGAGGCCCTCCTCTCCGAGCGGGTGACCGCCCTCGAGAAGGCCCTCCAGGGGGTGGAGGCCGCGGCCCAGCGGCCCGCCGTGATGCAGTACACGGCCTCGTCGGCCGATGTGGACACCCTCCGGGAGGCGGTGGCTGGCCTCGGGGAGGAGTTCCGCGAGAACCTCACCCAGCTCCTGGAGGTGGACGCCAAGACCCTCGACCGGGTCCGCGAACTCCAGACCTACGTCGCCGGGGGAAAGGTGGAGCAGATTGAGGCCCAGATTCGGAAAATCGAGGAGCTCTACCGGGAGTTCATCAGCGAGGACCGCCTCCAGGAGTTCATCCGCACCATCCGCGCCACCATCGCCGCCGAGGACCTCCCCCCCCTGGCGGCCTCCATCCGCACCGTCAAGGAGGGGCTGGAGGCATCCATCGGCAAGGCGGAGCAGGCCCTGGAGCGGGGCTTCAGCACCCTCGAGGAGAAACTGGGGGTCGTCCGGGTGCAGATGGAGGAACTCCGCCAGGAGGCCCTCCAGTTCCAGGTGGAGCAGTTCCTCCCCCTGGAGAAGCGCCTGGAGGAGATTGCCACCGGCTTTCCCCCGGTCCGCGAGGAGGTCTTCCGCCTCGCCGGGGCCCTGGAGGAACTGGTCTTCCGCAGCCGCCCCCGGAGCCCCGGGGAACTCGACCGCCAGCGCGAGGAACTCCAGGCGACCCTCGACACCCTCCGAGGGGCCCACGAGACCGGCGCCCTCCCCCCGGACGAATATGAGAAGCGGGCCGCCCCCCTCCGCCGCAAACTCGACCTCCTCGAAGCCCAGCACCAGGAGCACCTCCAGCGCCTCGAACTGCTCGGTCGCATCCAGGCCCAGGAGGAGACCGGCCGCTCCGTCCTCGCTGCCACCCGCGACCTCCCCCGCGCCCCGGAAATCCGGGGGTGGCTCGACGACCTCCGCCAGGCCATCCGCCGCGAGGAGATGACAGAACTCCGGGAGACCGTGGAGTGGTTCCGGGCCAGCCTCCGCCTCCGCCTCGAAACAATCCCCCAGGAACTCGACGAGCGCCTCTCCCGCTACGAGGAGCACCTCCGAGGCGGGGTGGACCCCCGGCAGATAGAGGACACCCTCACCCGGACCCGGGAGCAAGCCAGGTCCCAGGTCCAGGGGGCCCTCCACGACATCCAGGAAGAGGTCCGCCGGGAGGTCGCCCGCGGCCTCCAGCGGGGATTCGACGACCTCCACCGGGCCGCCGAGGAGAAGCGCCTCTGGGAGGACTGGGTCTCCACCGGCCTCGCCGACCGTCTCCGCACCATCGAAAAACGCCTCCAGGAGGCCGCCGGCTCCATGGAGTCCTACGGCCGCTCCCAGCGCCTCGAGGCCCGCGAGGTCCACGGACTCCGCCAGGAGGTGGAAGCCATGGCCCAGAGGATGGGCCGGCCCCCCCTCACCACCCTGCTGAAACAGAAGGAGGACCTCCTCCTCGCCCTCGAGCGCCTCCGCATCGAGCGCTCCGAAGGCCTCGCCACCCAGGAGCACTTCGAGGCCCAGGTCCGCCGCAAGGTGGCCCAGGTGGCCGAAATCGACGAGAAACTCGAGGAGGCCGCCAAACTCGACGCCATCCTCGCCCGCCTCGACCAGGCCGACGGGCGGCTCCAGTCCATCGAGAAGACCCAGGTGGCCGTCCAGGAGTTCGGCCCCCGCTTCCTCGACACCGTCTCCCGGCAGGTCCTCGAGAAGACCGCCAGCTACGTCGAGCAGCGCCTCCGCACCGTCCAGAGCCTCCTCGAGGCCCGCATCCTCGAAAAAGAGGCCGAAAAACGGAAGACCCCCGCCGCCCGCCCCCGGGCCTTCATCGGAGGCGAGGAGAGGAAGCCCGAGGCTTCCCCTCCCCCCCAGGCCACGGAGGCCCCTCCTCCCGGGGCCACCCGCCAGGAGGTCGAGAAAATCATCGAGGACCGATTCGAGGAGGTGGCCCGCGAGCTCTCCCGCCTCCGCGAGCGCCTCTCCGGCCTCGCCCCGGTGGACGAGGAGCGCTTCCACGAACTCGAGAAGAAGGTCCTCCGCCTCCCCATAGAGCTCGAAGCCCGCCTCCGCCAGGCCCAACTCCCCCACCGCGAGCTCGCCGCCCTCCGGGCCGAACTCGACACCCTCCGCAGATTCCTCCCGGCGTCCCCCGGCCGCCGGGGCCTCCACAGCATCGAGGAACTCCGCGCCGAGCGGGACCGGCTCAAGGGAGAACTCTCGCGGCTCGGCGGGGCCGGGTAGGGCCGGGACCCCGCCCACCGGAGGGTAGATTCATTTCATCCCCCGCCCATCCCCCTCCCCATGTCCCTCGACCAGGTGGCCCTCGACACCGTCCACCTCCTCGCCGCGTGCCTCTGGGTGGGCGCGGCCCTCTTCATGGCCCTCGTAGTCCCCCGGGGCGTGGCCCCGGTGCAGGGGAAGCCGAAGCGGGACGCCTACAATGCGATTCAGAGGCGGGTCTCCATGCTCCTCGGTATCTCCTTCCTCCTGTTGCTGGGAACCGGCCTCGCCATGGCGGGGGCCCACGGGACCCTGGCGAAGAACGGGGGCCCCCTGCTCGGCGCGAAACTGGGGCTGGCGGTGGCATCCATCGCCGTGGCCGGGAAGGCTGGCTCGAAACTGAAGCGGCTCGACCCCATCGTGCCCGCGAAGGTGGAGGAGGAGGCGTGGGCCGCCTCCCGCAGGTTCAACCGCATCCACATGGTATTGGCGGTGGCCATCGTGGCGCTGGCGGCGGCCCTCCGCTGGGGACTCTGATGGGTGTAGGCCATCTCACGGAGCGGATTGCCAGCTGGGTGGCCGGAGTCAAGTACTCTGACATCCCTGGGCGGGTGCGGGAGAAGGCGAAACTCCAGGTGCTCTCCGTCCTCGGCTCCCTCTACCCCGGCGGAGAGTCGGAAGCCGGGAGGAAAGTTCTGGAGGCCGTGCGGGGATGGCGGCAGGAGGGGCCCTGCACCCTCATCCCCCCGGGGGACCGCATCTCCCTCCACGGTGCCCTCTTCGCGAACGCCGCGTTCTCCATGGCCTACGACTTCGACGACTATCTCTTCATGGGCCACACGGGCCACTCGGCGGTCCTCGCCCCCCTCGCGCTGGGGGAGGCCCGGGACCGGGTGAGCGGGGAGGAGCTGCTCACCGCCCAGGTCATCGCCAACGAGGTCGGGGGCCGCCTCGGGGGCTCGGTGCTGGTGGGGCCCCACAATGGGCAGGCGTGGTCCTACATCCATGTGCTGGAGGGGGCCTGCGCCGCCTCGCGGCTCCTCGGGCTTGACGCCGAGAAGACTGCCGATGCCATCTCCGTCGCCCTCTACCAGCCCCCCTTCCCCCTCTTCCCCGGGTTCTTCGCCGGGGAGACCAAGGTGCTCACCGGGAGCCAGCCCCTCCTCCAGGGTGTGATGGCCGCCGAACTCGCCGCCCGGGGGCTCCGGGGCTCCCGGGAAATCCTCGACCACCCCCGCGGGTTCTTCCGCCACTTCGCCTACCTCCCCCTCCCCCAGCTCTTCGGGGGACTCGGAAAGTCGTGGGTCACCGACACCCTCGCCTACAAGAAATACCCCGGCTGCGCCTACATTGACACCACCGTGGATGCCCTCCTCCAAATCCGCGAGGACTACCGGGAGAAACACGGCAGGCCCCTGGAGCCGGGGGACATCCAGCGGGTGGAGGTGGGGGCGAGCCGCATGACCACCGCCATGGACCACCTCTCCCGCACCTTCGGGGTCGGGCGCGGAGACATGACCCCCATCCTCATCAACTTCTCCATACCGCTGTCGGCGGCCATCACCCTCCTCGCGGGGGAACTCACCCCCCGCCAGCTCGACGGCGCATACCTGGAAGGGGAGGGGGAGCGCATCCGCGCCCTGGCGGAGCGGGTCCACCTGCGCCACATGCCCCGCCTCACCCTCGAAGTGGTGGACGCCCTCGACCGCGGCGGCGTCGGCATCCTCTCCTCGGTGCGGGCACGCGACCTCCTGCGGGCCTCCCGACAGATGCGCGGCGGGGGCGCCGGGGTCACCCTCGACTCCTCCGACCTCCCCCTGCTCCTCCCCCTCGTCCTGCGCCGCATCACCCGCGGCAAGCACCCCCTCGACATGGAGAAGGTCCAGTTCGAGCGGGTGACCCTCCCATTCCCCGCCGAGGTCACCGTGCGCCTCAAGGACGGCCAGGCTCTCCGCGCGCGCCAGGACATCCCCCTCGGCGGACCCGGCAGGCCCCCGGAGGAGACCCGCGCCACCGTGGAGAACAAATTCCGCCAGGAGGCCTCCCGCCACCTGCCCCCCGAGCGGGTGGAGGAGGCCCTCCGGCGCATCCAGTCCCTGGAGAAGATGGGGAGCGCACGGGAACTCCCCCCCCTGCTCTGCGCGGGCCGCGGAAACTGACGGCTATTCGCGCGCGTCCTTCGGCTCCAGGATGAGGCAGGTGGAGGTGGCCCGGGCCACCAGTTTTCCCCCGCTCCCCTTGACGTCGGCCTCCGCCATCACCACCCGGCTCCCCCGGTGGACCACCCAGCCGTCGGACACCAGCCTCCCCCGGAACACGGGGCGGAGGAAATTGATTTTCAGCTCCATGGTGGTGAAGGACTCCCCGGGATTGAGGGTCGAGATGATGGCCTGCCCCATGGCGGTGTCCGCGAGCCCCGAGGCCACCCCCCCGTGGACGGAGTCCGCGAGGTTGTAGAGGCGCTCGCCTGCCTCCATCTCCACCCGGGCCCGGCCTCCCCCGCAGCGGGTGATGCGCATCCCCATCACCTGCATGTAGGGGGGCGGAGGGCTCTTCCCCTGGAGGATTCTCCGCACCTTCCCGGGGAGCCCGCCCTCGCGCTTCACGCCTTTTTTCATCGCTCGCTACGCTCGCGATGAAAAAAGATAAAGGTTTATGGGCCCTCCCCACCACCCTCTCCTTGGACATGGCCGCCCTCCCTCGCCCCGACAGCCACCTCGACCTCCGCGGGGTCGAGTGTCCCTACAACTTCGTCAAGACCAAACTGCGGCTGGAGGAGATGGAGCCCGGCCAGGTCCTCGAAATCATCCTCGACCCCGGGGAGCCCATGGAGAACGTGCCCCGCTCCATCCGCGACGATGGCCACCACCTGCTCCTCCAGGAGCCATATGACGGGGGCCGCTTCCGCCTCATCGTGAGGAAGAGCGCCTCCCCCCCATGACCTCCGACGCCCGCCTCCGGGAGATTCTCTCCGCCGCGAAGACCATCGCGGTGGTGGGATGCTCCAAGAACCCCGAGAAGGAGGCATACCTCATCCCCAAATACCTCAAGGACCGCGGCTACCGGGTCATCCCGGTGAACCCCACCGCCGACGAAATCCTCGGGGAGAAATGCGCGAAGAATCTCGCCGACCTCCCGGGGCCCGTGGACATCGTGAGCGTCTTCCGCCCCGGCGAGGAGACCCCCTCGATTGTGAAGGAGGCCATCGGGAAGGCGAAGGTGGTGTGGATGCAGACCGGAATCGAGAGCGAGGAGGCGTGGGACATCGGGCGGGACAACGGGGTGGAGGTCATCATGGACACCTGCATCAAGACCCAGCACCAGCGGCTCCTGGGTCCCCGGGCCTGACATCGGCTATTCGCGGAGCAGGTCCAGGTATAGCGCGGCCCAAATCATCCCCTCATCCGCATGATAGATGCGCCCCCGGTAGACCGTGCCATCGGGGTGGAAGAGTTCGAGGTAGTTCCGGTGGTGCTCAATCCAGCGGCGGTATTCCTCCATGTGCCCCCGGGCCCGCGGGGGGTCCACCCTCCGGAGGAGGGAGATGTACATGGGGCCGAACTGGGTCCAGAGGGTGTCCCCCTGGTAGTTGGGGGTGAAGATGCGGGGGACGAGTTTCTCCTGGCGGGGGAGGCGGCGCTCGGTGTGGCGGATGGGCCAGGGGCGGTCCATCCCCCGCTCCCGGAGGGCCCCGAGGGCGCTCCGCAGCATCCCGGGGTCCTCGATGGGGCCGTAGAGGAAGGGGGCGATGTTGGCGTCGGCGGAGAGGAAGCCCCGGTGGCGGAGGTCGTCCTCGAACCAGCGTCCGTTCCAGAACCGCCCCCGGAGGAGCCCCGCGAAGTCCACCCCCCGGAGGGGGTTGGCGAGTCCCAGGTGGTCGAGTTCGCGGGAGAGGAGGCCGGCCATGGTGTTGTCGTAGCAGGAGGAGGCGCGGTTGACGCAGTCCTTGGCCCCGGAGTAGTGGCGGTCGGCGCGAACGTGGCCCCGGTGGGGGTCCCACACCCACCTCCAGTAGCGGTGGGCCTCGGCCTCCAGGAAGGCCCGGTGGCGCCCCGCGAGGTCTCCGAGGTCGAGGAGGCGGAGGGCGTGGAGGAGGAAGGGGAGGGAGTCGGAGGACTGGGTGTAGATGTCCACCGCCTTCTCCCCCGGGAAGATGGTGGTGGTGACGCGCCGGCGGCGGGCGTAGATGGGGAGGGCCCACTCCAGGGAGCGGCGGCACTCCTCCCGGTATCCGAGGCGGGCGAGGGCCGGGGCGCACATGCCGTAGTCTCGGGCCCAGAACTGGGAGAAGTGCCCGGCGGAGCCCTGGAAATGGGTCCCGTTCCAGCAGTCCCGCACGATGGCCTCGCAGATGGCCCGCGCATCGCCGGGGTAGTGCTTCCACCCCTCGCGGCGGCGCCGGCGGGAGAGGCGGCCGATGTGGCTGGCCCCGCGGAGAAGGGTGAGCGCGCGCATGGATGTTATCCGCAGATTTCGTCACGCCGTGAGTCCGGCGGCGCGGAGGCCCAGGTAGGCGAGGGCGGCCACCAGGGCGCTGATGGGGATGGTGAGGACCCAGGCCCAGATGATGTTGCGGGTGACCCCCCAGCGGACGGCGGTGAGGCGGCGGGCGGAGCCGAGGCCCGCGCCGATGATGGCTCCGGTGATGGTGTGGGTGGTGGAGACCGGGATGCCGCCGATGGCGGTGCCCGCCAGGGTGAGGGCTCCCCCGGTCTCGGCGCAGAACCCCTGGTAGGGGCGCAGTTTGGTGACCCGCATCCCCATGGTGCGCACCACCTTCCAGCCCCCGAGGTAGGTCCCCAGGCCGATGACCAGGTGGCTCATGAGGAGGATGGTGAAGGGAATCTCCGACTTGGGGGAGAGGGCCCCCGTGCCGATGAGGAGGAAGGCGATGATTCCCGCGGTCTTCTGGGCGTCGTTGCCCCCGTGGCCCAGGCTGTAGAAGGCGGCGGAGACCAGTTGCAGGCGGCCGAAGGCGCGGTTGACCCCCTGGCGGGGCAGGTTCCGGCACACGGCGGTCACCAGGAGGACCATGGCCACGGCGATGAAGAGGCCGATGAAGGGGGAGAGGACGATGAAGAGGAGGGTGGACTGGACCTTGCCTCCCCCCCAGAGGACCGCTCCCATCCCCGCCTTGGCCACGGCGGCTCCCATGAGGCCCCCGATGAGGCAGTGGGAGACGCTCACCGGGATGCCCCGGTGGGTGGCGATGGCCACCCAGAAGATGGCCCCCAGGAGGGCGGCCAGGGTCACCCACTCGATGCCCCCCCCGAGGGCCTCCTGGGAGACGATGCCCTTGCCGATGGCCGAGGCCACCGCCGTCCCGTAGAAGAACACCGCCGCCACGTTGAAGAAGGCGGCCCACAGGACCGCCATCCGGGGGGAGAGGACCCGGGTGGAGACCACAGTGGCCACGGAGTTGGCCGCGTCGTTCATCCCGTTGTAGAAGTCGAAGACGAGGGCGATGGCCACAATCAGAAGCAACAGGGGGTTGGTGGCGATGGCCACCAGTTCCGCGACCATCCAATCTCACTCCTCAGGTGACCTTCACCACAATCTCGTCAATGACATCCGCGATGTCCTCGCACTTGTCGCAGGCATCCTCCAGGGTCTCCACAATCTCCTTCAACTTCAGGATGCGGACGACGTCCCGGGCCTGGAGGGCGTCCTTCTCCCGGAAGAGGCTCGCCACCGCGACCCGGTAGACCGCGTCGGCCTCGTTCTCCAGCCGGTGGATGGACTGGGACTCCTCCAGGGCCCGGCGGGGCTCCTGGAGCACCGACACCGACCGGTGGGCGGTGCGCACCGACTCCAGGAAGAGGGCGGCCAGCTGCTCCAGCTCCCGGGGGAGGTGGTCCAGCTCGAAGAGGACGATGCGGGTGGAGACCCCCTCGGCGTAGTCGAGGAGGTCGTCCAGGGCCACGCTGAGGTTGTTGATGTCCTCCCGGTCCAGGGGGGTGATGAAGGTCCGGGCCAGCTCGCTGCTGATTTCACGGCGGACCTGGTCGGCCTCCTTCTCGATGCGGGTGAGGCGGGCGGCCTTCTCGGGGACGCTGGTGAAGTTCGTCACCAGGTCCGCGAGGGCCTCCGCCCCCTCCAGGGCCTTCGCCGACTGGCGGGAGAGGAGGTCATAGAAACGCTTCTCGGTGGGGATGAGGAAGGAGAGCATTCCCCTGCCCCGTCCCTCCCGGGGTTTTTCATCTGCGCTCATGGTGTATCGTGGGAAACCTGGGGGGAAAGGTTCTTAAAGGCATCGCGGAAAGCGGGGTGAACCTCAGCGTTGGGGGGCCTGTTTCGTCGTCCGGATTACCCCTCCTTCTTCACCTGGAGCCGGGTGGCGCCGCCCTCCTCCCGGCTGGAGAACTGAATCTGTTTCTTCTTGGCGTAGTCGCGGATGTAGTCGAGGTTGGAGGTGTCGGTGATGATGATTTCTACGGTGTCTCCGGGTTTCATCTGGTCCATGATTTTCTTGCTCTTGATGAAGTTGTAGGGGCACTTGACTCCTCGCAGGTCGGCGGTCTCCATGGTGTGGGGTCAGGGTTTCATCCCGGCCATGGCCAGGATTCCGTAGGTGATGCCTGTGGCGAGGCCGGGGACGATGAACCAGAGGAGGATGATGCGCTTCACGGTCTTGCTTTTTACGGTCTCGCGGAAGCCCTGTTTGGCGCAGTTGAGGCCGATGACGCTGCTGGTGAGGGTGTGGGTGACGCTGAGGGGGTAGCCGAGGGTGGAGGAGAGGATGATGATGGTGGCGGCGATGGCCTCGACGCCGCTGGCCCGGATGGCGCATATTTCGGCGATTTCCTTGCCCACGGTCTGGATGACGCGGAAGCCCATGAGGATGGCCCCCCCGGACATGGCGAGGCCGCCGAGGGCCACCATGAGGAGGGGGTCGGAGCCGAATCCCACGGCGGGGCCCACGGCCTTGCCCACGCTGTTGGCGCCGATGGAGAAGGCGATGTAGGCCCCGGAGCCGGTGACGAGGAGGCCGAGGAGGCGGTTGATTCTCTCTTCGCTGGGGAGGTCGGCGATGCGCTCCAGGAGCCGGGGGTGGATGTATCTGGCGAAGAGGTAGCCCCCGGTGAGGGAGAGGAGGGGGGAGACGGCCCACCAGGCGAGGTTCTTGAAGAAGAAGTCGCCGTGGAGGCTCGTGGTGTAGAGGCCGACTCCGGCGAGGGCGAAGATGGTGGCGTGGGTGGTGGCGATGGGGGAGCGGAGGATGTTGGTGAGGAGGATGAAGAAGGCGGAGACGCCGACCACGCTGAGGGTGACGAGGAGGTTCCCCTGGAGGTGGCGGGAGTCGAGGTATCCCTGGGCGATGGAGATGGTGACCCCGCGGCCCGCGAGGATGGCGCCGAGGGTGAAGAAGATGGCGACGATGAGGAGGGCCTCCCGCCGGGTGCGGATGGCGGCCCCGTAGGCGGCCCCCATGGCCGCGGCGGCGTTGTTGCCCCCGATGGCGATGGCCAGCACCAGGGTGGCTCCGGCGACGACCCATTCCAGGACCATGGGACGGCTCCTATGGCCCGGGGGAGGCCATCTCCTCGCGGAGGACCTCCACCACCTCGGGTCTCATGGCCTCGGGGGGCACCGGCTGGCCGCTGCGGAGCCAGGCGCGGATTTGGGTGCCGCTGAACTCCACCCGCTGCTCCGGGGGGTGGCCGCAGGTGCGGTCGGTGGCGGTGGTCCCGCATCCCCGGCAGTGGAAGGCCTCGCGGAACCGGAGGGGGATGATGCCCAGGTCAAGCCCCTCGAATATCCGGTGGGCGTCGTAGGGGCCGTAGTATCTGCCCACCCCGGCGATGTCCCGGCCCACGATGAAGTGGGTGCACCCGTAGTTCTTGCGCACGATGGCCAAATGGACGGCGGCCTTGGGGCCCGCGTAGCGCATGGCGATGGAGAGGGTGGAGAGGAGGACCCGCTCCCGGGGATAGAGCGCGTCCATCATCCTCTGGTAGCCCCGCACGATGGCGCGCGCCGGCCAGTCCCCCTCCTTGAGTTTGCCCACCACGGGGTGGACCAGGAGGCCGTCCACCAGTTCGAGGGCGCACCTCTGGAGATACTCGTGGGCCCGGTGGGGCGGGTTGCGGGTCTGGTAGCCCACCACCGTCTCCCACCCGCGCTTCTGGAACTCGCGGCGGGTCTCCCGGGGGCTCAGCTCGGTGTCCCCGTAGGCGGCGGGGAGGCGCCGCAGGAGTTCCACGGGGCCCGCCGCATACCGGTTCCCATAGGAGAGGAGGTCGGCCACGTTGGGGTGCTGGGGGTCCCGGGTCCCATAGACTGCCTGGGCCACCCGCCCGGGGTCGAGGCGGAACCGCTCCTTCACATGAAAGATGGCGAACGGCGCCCCCCCATGGGTGAGCAGGACCTCCCCAGCCTCCGGATAGTCCTCCCTCCAGGGGAACACTATGGGGATGGACCAGGGGAGCCCCCCGGGCAGTTCCATGCGCCGCAGGATGGAGGCCACCGCGCCGGCCCCCTGGAAGCCGGTGAGGGGGCTGTAGGCCCCGATGCAGATTTTCTCCGCGTCCAGGGAGACCTCTAGGGGGGGCTCCACCCGGGGGATGTCCCGCTCCAGCAATTTGCGGGCCCGGGCCGCCGGGAGGATGCGCTCCACCAGGGCTCCGCCGTGGGGCTTCGAGGCCGTCGCCAGCATAGGCATGGCTCCCGGAGAGGCTATATTAATATTTTTCCAAAAAATAATTACCTTGAGTAATATTTACTCATTGGATGGATGGAGGAAACCAACCTTTATCCCCCGGGATTCCGCTACACCTCTACTGATGGCCGCCTCCACTGTCCCCCGGGCCGCTCCGGCCCCGGTGGGCCAAACCGAGATGCAGAGCCTCGACCGGGCCACCGCCGAGGAGGTCATCCGCTGGGCCCTCCAGAGGTTCGGCCAGCGGGTGGCCCTCGCCTCCAGTTTCGGGGCGGAAGATGTGGTGGTCATTGACCTCATGACCCGCCAGGACCCCCGGGCCCGGGTGTTCACCCTGGACACTGGCCGCCTCCCCCAGGAGACCTACGACGTGATGGACGCCATCCGGGGGCGCTACGGGATTCCCATCGAGGTCTATTCCCCGCAGACCGGCGCCGTGGAGAAGATGGTCCGCGAGCACGGGATGAACCTCTTCTACCAGAGCGTGGAGTTCCGCAAGATGTGTTGCGGCGTCCGCAAGGTGGAGCCCCTGAACCGGGCCCTCGCGGGCCTCGACGCCTGGATGACCGGCCTCCGGCGGGACCAGGCAGTCACCCGGACCGGGGTCCGGAAGGTGGAGGTGGACGGAGACCACGGGGGAATCTTGAAAATCAACCCCATCGCCGACTGGACCTCGGACCGGGTGTGGGACCACATCCGGAAACACGGCATCCCCTACAACCGGCTCCACGACCGGGGCTACCCCAGCATCGGGTGCGCCCCCTGCACCCGGGCGGTGAAGCCCGGAGAGGACCCCCGGGCGGGCCGCTGGTGGTGGGAACAGGACCCCACCTCCAAGGAGTGCGGCCTCCACACTTCACCCCCCGCTCCCCATAAAGAAGGGAAATAGCGGGATTCCTACCCAGAGAAGCGGTATCGGTGGACCAAATAATACTTTTCACGCATTTCACGGCAGTAACCTTTATATACCTGGGGCCACACCCCTATAGTAGGCAACCATGACCTCCATCGGGGAGTATTCCCAGAAGGTGCTGGACCACTTCCGGAACCCCCGGAACGTCGGGGAAATCCAGGACCCGGACGGCGTGGGGACCGTGGGGAACCCCACCTGCGGGGACCTCATGACCATGTACCTCAAAATCCGGGACAACCGCATCGAGGACATGAAGTTCCAGACCTTCGGCTGCGGCGCGGCCATCGCCAGTTCGAGCATGATGACCGAGATGGTCAAGGGGAAGACCCTCGACGAGGCCCTCAAGGTGACCAAGAGCGACATCGTCGAGGCCCTCGACGGCCTGCCCCCGGTGAAAATCCACTGCTCCGTCCTCGCCACCGAGGCCCTCCACGCCTCCCTCCAGGACTACCTGGACAAGCAGAAGCCGAGAGAACAGATCCCAACAGCGACCTCCGGCATCGCCACCACCGCACTGTAACCCTTTTTCAGTTCTTCCTGGCGGCCAACACCGCGAGGGCCCCGAGGGCCGCCACGGCCAGCAGCCCCTCGAAGCCCGGCT
>JACQPP010000093.1 GCA_016207465.1 Methanobacteriota archaeon | reverse complement strand
GGCGTCGGGGGGCCCGTGGAGGCGGGGCGGGGGGAGGTCATGGAGGACTCCGTCCATCTTTCGCATGCGCTTCTCCATCATGCGGGCCCGGAGTTCGACGTAGCCGGGGAGGCCGGAGAAGACGTCGCTGATGTCCTCGCCCTCCTCGCCGTGCTCGTCGCTGTTGGTGGTGAACATGAGGTCCGGGGTGCCCGGCAGGATGCGGGGGGAGACCCCGCTCTCCGTGAGCTGGAAGCGCTTGGGCCGCTGGGGGCCGTGGCCGTTGCCCTCGACGAGGAGTCCCCGCTGGATGGGGACGTGGAGGTCGAATCCCTCCACGGTCTCGAAGTGCTCGGAGGTGTAGAAGTCCCCCACCAGAATCACGGGCATCTGGTAGCCCTCGGCAATGTGGAAGGCCTCAATGGTGGCGTGGAAGCAGTCCTCGACGCTGACGGGGGCGATGACGGCCCTCGGGTAGTCCCCCTGGGAGGCCCCCAGCACCTGGGGCAGGTCCCCCTGCTCGGTCTTCGTGGGCAGGCCCGTGCTGGGGCCGGCGCGCTGGGAGGTGAATATCACCACCGGGGTCTCCGTCATGCTGGCGAGCCCCACCGCTTCGGTCATCAGGGCGAAGCCCCCGCCGGAGGTCCCGCACATGGAGCGGGCCCCGGCGAACCCGGCGCCGATGGCCATGTTGATGACCGCAATCTCGTCCTCGGCCTGCTTCACCACCATGCCATGCTCGGGGCCGTGGACCGCCAGGTAGTGGAGGACGGTGGTGGCGGGGGTCATGGGGTAGGCCACGTAGAACTTGCACCCCGCCGCGAGGGCCCCGAGGCCGATGGCCTGGTTGCCGGTGAGCAGGGGGCGCCGGGGGGCCCCCGGGGGGGCCTCGGCCACCAGGGGGGCGAAGCGGGAGGCGGCGTGGTCGTACCCGGCCCGGGCGGCCCCCAGGTTGGCCTGGACCACCTCTTCCCCCTTGCGCTGGAAGGTCTCGGCCATCATGGTCTCGAAGGTCTCCCGGGGGAGGCGGCAGAGGTGGAGGGCGGCCCCCAGGGCCACCGTGTTCTTCATGATGCTGTCCTCCGAGAACTGGAGGGCCATCCTGCCGAGGTCCAGGGGGAAGTCCTGCACCCCCTCGGGGAGGAGCGGGCCGAGGGCCAGGCTCGCCGGGTCGTGGATGATTCCCCCCCCCGGGCGGACCATGGGGGCCCAGTAGGTGACGGTCTCCCGGTTGAGGGCGATGAGGAGGTCGAGGATATCCCCGGTGGAGGTCACCGGCTCCCGGGAGGCGCGCACCTGGAACCACACGTGTCCCCCCCGGATGACCGACTGATAGGCGTTGTAGGCCAGCACATGGAGGCCGCTCCGGGAGCAGGTGCGGGCCAGGGTCTCCCCCGCGGAGGCGATGCCATCCCCCGCCGCTCCACCAATCCGGACCGTGAAATACGACATGGCAGGAAATCGTCAATTATAGAATCGGCCCCCCCGGATATCAACTTACTCCCGCATGTATTTTCGCTATCTATCGGCCTATTTTCCAGAAAGATTGGGTTTGGGACACCGAATAGAAGTGGAGTCCCTGACGCCAAAACCGCCCATTTCTACGTCATATGTCGAATGACATTGGAGGGGGAAACCGCTACCGAGGTGGCACGGGATTTCCCGGGCGTCGAAGGACCCCGGGGTTTCTAATGAACGACCGGGATACCCAGCACTTCTCGGGCTCCCCGTGAGACGTCGCGGGCGATGAGGGCGCATCCCCGGGCCGCGGCGTGGGGGCCAGCGGAGGCCACCGGCTCCCCCAGCAGGCGGGCGACGTGGGGTCGGAGCCGGAGGCCCGCGGAGCCGGAGAGGAGGAGGCGGGCGCGGGGAAAGGGGACCCGCAGGGATGCCATGACCATGGCCACATGGAGGGCGAGGGCCCGGCGCGCCGACTGCGCCCGGCGGGAGGGGCCGAAGAGGGCCTCCTCGCTCCCCAGGCGGTAGCGGTGCAGGACTCCCCCGGTGGAGAATTCCCGAAGGGCACTGTCTCCCCTGGAGTCGGCCCGTCGCAGTCCATCGAGGTCGAGGGGCCCCTGGAGGAGCCCCGGGGAGAGGAGGGTGGCGTCCAGCGCCCCGGCGAAAACCCCGCGGGAGACCGCCACCCCCGCGCAGTTGGCCCCCACGTCCACCACGATGAAGTCAGCCCCGGCCATCTCCCGGGCGGCGCGGGACACCCCCGCCTTGTCGGCCCCGGCCCCATGGGAGTAGAGGTGGAAACGGGGGTCATGAAGGGTGCCGGGGTGGAGGCCGGGGACGGCCACCGCCGGGACCCGGGATGCGCGGAGGGCGTCGAAGACCCGGGCCCCCCCGCCGGTGAGGGGCCCCGCGGGGCCACGGATGCCCCGGTTCCGCAGCCGGGAGAGGGGGACAATGCGGGAGAATCCGTCCCCCATGCCGTAGGCCATGGCCGCCATCCGGATGTCCTCCAGGGGGATGCCTATGGCCCCTTCGAGGCCCTGGAGGACCTGGCGCGCGGAGAGGCGGGCGGCCCGGAGGCGGGGGAGACCCCACACCGACTCCAGGTGCTTCTCCCGGAGGAGCGTGAACCGGACGGCCCGGGTCCCGTGGTCAATTCCGAGGTAGAGTCCCATCGGGCTCAGAATTCGCCGTAGACCTCTTCGTGGGGGTGGACCACGAGGCCGTGGTCGGTGATGTCGAAGGGGTGGACCTTGTTGCTGTGAGGGGTCCCCCGCATCTTGTAGATTTCGAGGCTGTGGAGGCGCACGTTGTCGGTGCGCCGGTTGTAGAGGGCGATGGTTCCCTCGGTGAGGAAGCTCTCGATGCCGAAGCCCCGGGCGTCCATGCCGTGGATGATTTCGGCGGTCATGAGGCTCGTCATCTCCAGGACCTCCAGGGTGGTGCTGAGTTTCAGGAGCTCGATGCGGGCCTTGGCGATGTCGGGGATGTTGTAGGCGATGCTGGTGCTGGAGTCAATGACCGCCCGCACCGCCCCGATTTCCTCCTGGATGGCGATAATCTGGTCAATAATCTGGTCAATGTCGAAGGGGCGGATGTCAATGAACCGCTCCAGGCTCGGGACCCCGATTTTGGTGCTGGAGGCGTCAATGATGGCCAGCTTGTTCTCGTCCTCCAGCTTCTTCAGGTCCCACCCGAAGGTGAGGGCGTTTTCCCGGATGCTGGTGGGGCGCTCCTCGGTGGCCAGGAGGATGCCGTTCTCCCCGAATTTGGTGGCCCCGTTGTAGAGGTACTGGAGGGTGAAGATGGTCTTCCCGGCCCCGGAGGCGCCGGTCACCAGGTAGGTGCGGTTCCGGATGACGCCCCCCCCGCAGAGCTCATCGAACCCCTCAATCCCCGTGGGCACCCGGGGGAGCTTCACGCTGTCCACCATAGGCTCCACTGGGAGGAGGACCCGGAAAAAGGTTTTCCCTATCGCTACAGGAAACGCATAGGCGGTTTCAGGTTCCGCCGCGTCCGATTTCACCCAGTTCCCTCCGGAGCCTGTCGAGCCGGTCGTCCCCCGGGGGGGAGCCGGCCTCCCGGAGCAGGCGGTCAATCTCCTCCATCCGGCGGAGGGCGGCCTCCACCGCCTCCCGGTAGGCCTCCAGGCGGATGGTCCCCTCGCGGTATTCCTGCCGCAGGGAGTCCACCATCTGGACCAGGCCCGCGCGCTCCTCCTGGAGGGCCCGGATGTCGGGGGAAACCCGGTGCATCTCCGGTTCGCGCCGGGGCTCCGCCGAGGACTCTTTCTTCGGCTCCCGGCGGGCCGGGGGCTCCTGCGCGGGAGGGGCCTCGGGCCGCGTCTTCACCCCTTCCAGGAGGGCCTGGAGCCCGGAGCGGAACTGGTCCATCCTCTCGGGGGACATGAGTTCCAGCTCGGGGCGGCGCACGAAGGTCTCCGAGAGCTCGGTGAGCTTCCGGAGCCCCACCTCCACGTCGTTGATTCGCATGTACATCTTGCTGAGCCGGGCCATCTCCTTGATGATCTCGCTGTCCACCCGGGAGAGCCGCTCGATGTCCCGCACCATGGCCTCCTCCCGCTGGTCCCGCTTCTGGAACATCCCGGCGGTATCCAGAGCCTGGAGCCCCCGCAGGGCCTCCCGCAGGGCATCCATCTCCTCCCGCCGGGGCAGGGAGGCCATGGCCACCTGGAGCTCCTTGAGGCCCGTCTCCAGGCCGCCGAGGCGGGGCAGGGCCCCCTCCGCCTTGTCCAGCCGGTCCTCCACCGAGGCCCGGAGTTCTCCCAGCTCCTTGGGGCCGACGAGGGTCTTCAGGAGTTCCCCGAGGCGCTTCTGGCCCCGCTCCAGGTCGTTGATGCGCTCCAGGAGCCGCTCCATCTTGGAGAGGTCCTCGATGATTTTCGCGTCCACCTCGCTGAGCCGCCCCACGCTCTCCTTCAGCACCTCCCCCTGGGAGCGCAACCCCTTCTCCAGGCCCCCCGAGGCCTCCCGGAGGGCCCGAATCTGGTCCAGGGCCCCGGCGAACTCCTCCCGCCCCACCAGGTCGCTCTGCAGGTCCCCCAGTTTCTTCAATGCGAGGTCCTGGGCCACCAGCCGGGACTCCATGCGGCGCCGGGCCTCCTCCAGCCGCAGGTCCACCTCCCCCCGCACCTCGTCCAGTTGCCTCACGGTCACGAACCCCGAGTGGGCCAGTTTCTCCACGGCCCCCGCCAGGTCGTTCACCTTCTCGAAGACCCGCTCCACCTTCTCCAGGTCCCGGATGAGCTCCGAGTCCACCTGGGCGAGCCGCGCCACCTGGTCCCCGGTCCTCTGCTCCGACAACTGCATCCCCCGCTCCAGGGTCGCCCGGGCCTCCCGCAGGGTCTCCACCTCCTTCCGCAGCTCGCGCAGGTCTACCTCCCGCACGAACACCTTCGACTGGTCCGCCAGCTTCTGGACCGCCACCTCCAGGTCCGACATCTTCTCGTAGAACCGCTCCATCTTGGAGAGCTCCTCCATGTCGGTCTCAATCTCCGCCAGCCGCTTGATGTTGTCCCGCAGGGAGTCCTCGGCCATCGTCCCACACCAGTCTCGCGGAGGAACTAATAAGACTTGCCGCTCCATCCGACCCATGGACCATCGATGCCGCTGGATATTCCACTCCTCTGGGACGAGAGTTCCCGCCGCCATATCGCACGTCACGGAGTCACAGATGTGGAGGTGACCGATGCAACCCACGGGAGAGTCTCTGTCCGCAAAATCCGTGTCCGTGGAGAGAAACGGCTTCAGGTCATCGGAAAAAGTGATGGGCGGATTTTATTCATGGTGTTCCGGCGTGAAGGCGTGCTCTACAGACCGATTACAGCACGAGACGCAAATCGGAGGGAAAAACGGTTATATCACTTGAGGGCCAAGTAATCCACCAGGAACCTGCATCATGAAACGGATAAAGATTGAGTCCATGGAAGATCTCGATGCTCTTCCCGAAGGAGAGTGGTTCGATGTCCCGGAGGGGCTGCCCACCCGCTCGTACTACCTCGTCAACCACGAGAAGGGCCTCCTGACCATCTCGCTCCCCCGGGAGTTCCGCCGCCATTTGCGAGGCAAACTCCGGGCATCCATCCAGGGGAAGAAAATCGTCATCGAGAAGGCGTAGTGTCGGGTTCGTCTGAAATTCACATCCATACGCCGCTCCGGTTATCTCTTCTTCTCCTCTTCCGCCTGGAGCACCTCCAGGTCCCGCTCCAGCAGGGCCATCTCTTTCTCCCCGATGGCGCGGGGGCTGACGGGGACGAGGAGGCGTCCCTGGTGGAGGGCGACGACCTCCTTGAGGTCGTAGAGGAATTTGACGACGGTGGAGAAGTCCTGGCG
>JACQPP010000092.1 GCA_016207465.1 Methanobacteriota archaeon | reverse complement strand
TTATAAAAAACATTCTTCACAAAAGAATCTAATTAAGACAGAGATAAAAGAGGGATGTGCTCCGGACGGGATTCGAACCCGTGTCTGGGGATTGAGAGTCCCCAATGATTGACCGAACTACACTACCGGAGCCCGGGTTCTCATGTGTCCCGGCAGGGTAGAAAAACTCTCGCATCATCACTTCAGGCATTTCTCCGGGGCCGCGCGCCCCATGACCAGGTTCTCGAAGCCGCCCTGCCAGATTCTGTCGTCGCTGTCCTTCCCCGTGTAGTGGAACTGGTCGAGGCGCCCGTGGCCCTCAATCACAATGGCATAGACATTGCTCCCGATGGGATTTTTCTCGTCCAGCTCCCAGTGGGGATATGGCCTCTCGTCCTCCCGCCGGTTCGACTTGCGCGAAATCTCCAGGAAACAGGCGGTCCGGTCCGCATTGAAAACGAACTGCTTGTAACTCTCACTCTGGCGGTGGTAGCGGCCCCACGTGCCCACCAGTTTCTGCTCCAGGGGGGAGAGGGGCTTGACCGCGGCGGGCGAGGGAGAGGGTGGAGATGTGGGTGCAGGAGTGGGCGTGGGAACCCCCGCCGCCGGGGCGGGAGCCGGAGTGACCGCGGGAGATGGCGAAACCAATGGGACAGGCGAGGCCGCAGCCACCGATGGGATCGGCTCCGCCGGCAAACCTGCCTGCGACCCGGCGGGAGCCGGGGACTGGGTGCAGGCGGCCACGAGGAGAACGGCCCCGACTACCCCCAGCAACAGAGGAACCCGCATGGCAGAAGAAGCGTCCACCCGGCCCAGAAAACCTTTTCGGCTATGGCCCCACCAAGAGGATTGGCGGAATGAAAATTCTGCTCTCGACACAGCCCTGGGGGGTGGCGGTGTAGCTGAGGCCCGCAGAGGGGCGGGGACGGTATGATTTGAATGAACCCCTCCTGCCGGGAGATGGACAGAGAACTCTCCTTCCTCGACCCGCATTGCAGCGCGACCCGGGCGGAGAACTCTCCGGATTATCCACTACGGGGCTTTGCAGGCGTGATTATCGCGTGGTGGTACACCAAGTTCCCGCTAACAAACTCCACCTTGATATCGTCTGTGCTTTTCCATGTGTTCGGTTCGAAGGTCACGACGGTAGACTGACCCTCCTTAAACGATTTGGAACTCCAACCGCCCTTAGGCTCGACTCTCACACCGTCTTTCAGAATTCTCACTTCTGCAAGATCAATCCCCTTGTTGTCGCCTGGACTTTCACCCCAGGCGAGGTTGTACTTATCATAGGTGACTGTGAACTTATCATGACTGACGTCGTGGAGACTCCAAGTTGGAGCCCCGGTGCATCCACTGACAAGCACAGCCGCAGCAACGGCAAGAGCGAGGATGGATAGCTTCCCCATACCCACCCAGAGAACGTCAAGCGGGAACATAAGGGTTGCCTTCGTTCTCCAGAAGATTCTTTATACAACGGCATCCTGATTTTACGCGGCGGAACGCCCTTCCGCCTCAAAGCCAACGGAGACAACGATGAAAACCAGCGTCCGGAGCCCCAAAGTCGTTCCAAGCCCGCCAGAGGGGTTTGAAGGCCAAAGGCCGATTTTCAAAATCGGCATCGGCAGAACCAGCACTTAATAGTAAACTCGCTACGATAGCCCCGTGGGGTAGTGGTCAATCCTGCTGGCCTTTGGAGCCGGCGGGTCCGAAGGAGCCGCCGGGCTTCGGACGAAGTCCGAAGCACCGGGGATATGGACCCGCAGGCGTAGAAAGCCGGCGACGCCGGTTCGACTCCGGCCGGGGCTACTTTTTCTTTCTTGGAATTCTTTATGGGTTGGGCGCGCGTAGGTTGGAGGAAGAGGCATGGGTCTGCGAGCGGGTGGTCTTGATGGTCTCGAAGCGTCTGGTGCTGGTCTTTGCGGTGGTCCTCGGGCTGACTCTGGTGGTGGGTTTTCTGGTGGGGCTCCAGGTGGCCCGGCCGGGGCCGGTGGCCCCGGGGGTGCAGCGGGAGGCGGTGGTGGAGGCGTTGCCGGGGGAGCGGCTGGTGGCGATGAAGGTTCCGGCGGTGGACAATCGGGGGTCGGGGGTGGTGGCGCGGCTCTCGGCGCGGGTGCGGCCGGGGGTGGGGGATGTGCTGGTGAAAATCAACGATGTGTTCCCCGGGTTGCAGACGCAGAATTCGGCGCGCATCGCGGCCCAGGTGGCGGCGAACCTGACGCGGAGCAACCTCTCCGGGGTGGACATCATCTTCTCGCTTCTGGCCCCGGCGGAGGTGGTGGAGGGACCCAGCGCGGGGGCCGCCATGGCGGTGGCGGCGGCGGCGGCCCTGGAGAACCGCCCCCTGAACCCCGGGGTGATGATTACGGGCTCGGTGGACGAGAAGGGGGCCGTCGGTGTGGTGGGCTCCATCCCCTCGAAGGCCCGGGCGGCCCGCGAGGAGAACGCCACCCTGTTCCTGGTGCCCCCGGGGCAGAACTCCCGCGCCTCGGTGACGGGGAGCAACCGCACATGCGAGGCCCAGGGGGACTACGAGGTGTGCCGGGTGGACTTCGTCCCCCGGAGCCGGGACCTGGGGGACATCACGGGCATCCGGGTGGTGGAGGTGAAGGACGTGGCCGATGCCCTCCGCTACTTCTATGAGGGGTAGCATGATGCGGGGGTTCGTCCTGGGGGCGCTCCTCGGGGCCCTGGTCCTCCTGGGGGTCCTGGCTGCGGGGGGCCTCTGGTCTCCGGTGGCCCCGGCGGCCTCCGGGGGCCTCCTTGGGGTGCAGGGGGTCCCGGATGCGTCGCGGGTCCCCGAATTGTCCCTCCAGGGGCTGCTGCGAGTCAACGTTAGCGTCTCCTCCTCTACCATCGTCCTCACCTCGGGGTGCCGCCAGGCCTCCATGGTGACCCTCCAGAGCCAGGTGGACTCTATCTCCTCGGGGCTCGACCGGGTCATCCAGGGGAGGCCCAATGCCCACGATGTGCTCAAGGAGGTGGTGGAGGGCTACGGCATCCAGGTGCTCTTCGTGAAGGTGGAGAGATTTGATCGGGAGCAGGGGGCCTACTATGCCCGCATCCTCCTGCTCCAGGGGAGCCGGATTCTCAGCCTCGACTCGAAGCCCAGCGACGCCATCGCCCTCGCGGTGCGCCTCGGGGCCCCGGTCTACATGACCCAGGCCATGATGGACCAGTTGGGCGAGAAAATCTGTTAGTATGGGCCCCCTCGACCTGCGGCCGGGCTCCCGGCTCGCCTTCGTCACCACGAACCCGGGCAAATTCAAGGAGGCGGGGAGGGCACTCCGCCCCCTCCTCCGGCTGGAGTGGGTGGAGATGGGATACCCCGAGTTGCAGGCCGACGACCTGGAGACCGTGGCCCGCTTCGGGGCCCGATACGCCGCCGGGCTGGTCGGCCGGCCGGTGATGGTGGAGGACTCCGGCCTCTTCATCGAGGCTCTCCGGGGATTCCCCGGTGTCTATTCGGCCTATGTGTTCCGGACCCTGGGGAACCCGGGGGTCCTCCGCCTCCTCGACGGCGAGAAGAACCGCCGCGCGGTGTTCCGGAGCGCAGTGGCCCTCTGCGCCCCCAAGGGGGAGCCCCTGGTCTTCCGGGGAGAGTGCCGGGGCCGCATCGCCCGGGAGGGCCGGGGCCGCGGGGGATTCGGCTACGACCCCATATTCCAGGCGGGAAAAAAGGCGTTCGCAGAGATGGCTACCGCCGAGAAGAACGAGGTGAGCCACCGCGGGCGCGCTTTGCGGGCCCTGGCCGCCTGGGTCGTCCGGCAGCAGAAGAGGAGCGGGCGCGCTTCTCCGCCTGCCCGAGCCCGCGCAGGACGTTGAGGAGCTGGGTGGCCGCCGGGCGGTCGAAGGGGTCCGCCCCGACCCGCGCGTAGCGGATGGCGCCCCGGGTGTCCACCACGAAGGTGGCGGTCTGGGCGTAGTCCCGGATGCCCACCGCCGGGTGGATGGCCCGGTCAATCCGGTCAATGATGTTGGTCCCCTCGGTGGCCCCGTAGGCCTCGATGGCCTCGCGCCCGGGGTCGGAGACGACGGTGAAGGGGAGGCGCATCATCGCCTTGTAGGCCCGCGCCACCCCCGGCGGGTCGGTGGAGACCGCCACAATCCGCGCCCCCAGTTTCTCGAACTCCCGGTAATGGAGGCGGAGGTCGCTCATCTGGAGGGTGCAGAGGGGACACCAGGCGCCGCGGTAGAAGAAGAGGACCACCGGGCCCCGCCTCCAGAGGGAGCGGAGGGGACCCTCGGGAGTATCGAAATCGGGGGCGCGATGTCCCACCACGGGCATGGGAGAATAGAGGAGTGCGAGATGGAAAAACCTGTGGGAGAATAATCGGCCTGGAATCTACAGCACCCACGCCCCCGTGTACCACAGCAGCCAGAGCAGTATGCTCGCCCCCATGCTGATGGATATCATGGCGAGGTAGGTCCAGTAGGTGCGGTAGTTCATCCTCCGGATGAAGGCCGCGTAGAGGACTACGGTGGTGGCGCATAGGGCCCCGATTTTTTCGATGAGTTGGCGGCTGAATGGGGGGAGGTCGAGGAGGCCGAGGGTGAAGATGGTGGCGATGGATGTGGCGAGGAAGAGGGTTCCGAGGGTGTAGGCCCGGGGGAGTCCGAGGCGGACGCTGATGCTGCGGATTCCCATGGCCTTGTCCACCTCGTAGTCCATCATGGTGGTGGGGACGTAGGCGGCGGCGAGGCCGAAGAGGCTGACGGGGAGGAAGAGCCAGGGGAACTCCGCCACCGCCGGGCGTGGGACGGTGTAGTAGCCGGCGAGGGGGCAGAGGATGCCGAGGCCGACGGCGTTGACGAATAGGTCGGCGCCGCCGAGGGCCTTGAAGCGGACGCCGGGGAGGGAGTAGGCGAGGCTGAGGAGGATGGCCGCGCCGACCACGAGGGCGAAGGGGGGGCCGATGGCGAAGGAGAGGAGGAATCCGATGGCCATGAGGCCCCCGGCGGCGTGGAGGGCGTTCTCGGGCTCCAGGAGGCCCCGCTGGATGGGGCTGCGGGCCTTGCGGGGGTTGCGGGTGTCAATGGTGCGGTCGAAGTATTCGTTGAGCATGAGGGTGGAGCCCATGATGAGGGGCCCCATGATGATGATGCCGAGGATGGACTCGACGCTGGGGAGCATGGAGCGGGAGCCGAGGACGTGGCCGATGTAGACGGGGAAGATGGCGACAATCCAGAACTCGGGGAGGGTGAGTTGCCAGAGGTAGCGGATGACTTGGCCTGCGGTGGGAGGGAGCCCCGGCTCGGCAGCGGAGGGCGAGGCCCGACCGCGGAGAAGGACGTCTTCAGCACGAGGGTTCGGGTCGGGCCGAGAAGGGGCGGCGGGGGCAGGCTCCATCGGGGTAGGCGGAGTTTGGGCGGGGGGGATATTAAGGGCAGTGACTTTGCTTGGCGGTCTATCAAGCGAGGATATGCCTCTGCAGTTTCTCTGCGCCACCCGGGGGAATCAGGCCGCGGACGAGTTCGGGGTGGAGGAGTTCGGCGAGGATTTCGATTCCCTCCACTACCCGGGGCCCGGGGCGGTTGAAGTAGGAGGAGCCGTCGAGGGCCCAGACCCTCCCGTGGTGGGCGGCGGGGAGGTCGTGGAAGCCGGGCCGCCCGGTGACGAGGGGGGCCTCCCGGAGGGCCCGCGGGGTGCGGAAGCCGCAGGGCATGAGCGCGATGACCTCGGGCTTGGCTTCGCGGACCTCCTCCCAGGAGATGGGGCGGCTGGGGGCGCCGGGGGCCCCGAAGAGGTCGCGTCCCCCGGCGATGGCCGCCATCTCGGGGACCCAGTGGCCGGCGGCGTAGAGGGGGTCGAGCCACTCGATGCAGGCGATGGATGTCGGGCCGCGGGCCCGGCGGAGGATGCGCTGGGTGCGCTCGATTCGGGCCTTCAGTTGCTTGACGAGGCCGACTCCGCGCTCCCAGACGTTGGCGGCGTCGGCGACGCGCATGATGTCCTCGTAGATGCCCTCGAGGGAGGTGGCCCGGAGGGAGACCACCCGCGGCTTGGATGGGAGGCCCCGGATGGCCTCCTCCAGGGTCCCCGGCACGGGGGCGCAGACCTCGCAGGTCTCCTGGGTCAGGATGAGGTCGGGGCGGGCCTTCTCCAGCAGGCCGATGTCCACCCGGTAGAGCCCGCGGCCGCTCCGCAGTTTCTCCGCGACCTCCCGGTGGATTTCCGGGCTGGCGAGGCTCCCGGCGTCCACGGCGCTGGTGGAGAGGACCGGGAGCCTCTGCACCTGCGGGGGATGGTCGCACTCGTGGGAGCGCCCCACCAGCATGGTGCCCATGCCCAGGCTGTGGACAATCTCGGTGGCGCTGGGGAGGAGAGAGGCGATGCGCATCCCTCGAAACTCGGTGCAGGCGCTTGAATACCTTCTCCTACTCCACTTTGCGCAGGAACAGGGCGGCCCCCATCAGCCCGAGGAACAGGAGGCCCGCCGCCTGGGGCGGGATGGGCCGGCCGAACTGGATTTTGGCGAGGGCCTCGGGGTTCTGGTTGAGCCGGGTGGCCCAGGGCTCCTGGGCCTGGAATTTGCCCTGCCAGGCGACGGCCCCGCGGCGCTCCCGCATGGCCTGGAGGACGCTGTCGCGGTCGAGGCGGGGGACGAGGAGGCAGGTGGTGGCCTGGCCGAGGGAGTCGGCGAAGTGGGAGTCGCTGGTCCCAATCTTGACGGCCCGGTCGAGGAGGCCCCTGGATTCGAGGATGGCGATGAACTCCTGGACCTCGGGGTGCTTGCCCTCGTAGTAGGGGGCGGTGTTCACCCACTCGAGGCCGTCAATCTTGCCGCTCTCGAAGGCGGGGAGGAGGTTCTGGTGGAACTTGCGGGTGGGGTGGTTGGCCACCGCGATGCCCCCCTGGCGGTGGATTTCATCAAGGGTCTCGTTGAGGGTGAGCCAGCGGGAGACGGTGGTCTGGATGCCGAGGGCCCCGATGTGCCAGGAGGAGGTGGTGACCTCCTCGCCGGTGATGACCAGGGTGTCGAGGCCGAGGAGCCCCGCCCACGCGCGCACCAGGTCTCCCCCGAGGGCGGTGTTGTGGTCGGTGAGGGTGATGAAGTCGTTGTTCTGCCGCCGGATGGTGTAGAGGACATCCATGGGGTGGACCCTTGCGTCAAAAGACAGGTATTGGTGTGTATGCTGGTCGCCGCATACGAGCCGCAGGCCGTCCACCAGGACCACGTCGGGGGCCCGTGTGTCGTAGGCGAGGGAGAGGGCGAGGCTCGCCAGGAGGGCGGCGGCGGTGAGGGCGACAAGGAAGAGGGGCCTCATGGTCAGCGGCGGTGGGCCTCCTGGAAGAAGAGGAACACGTCGGGCTGGAGCAGCAGGTTGGGGATGAAGAGGATGGCGACGAAGGAGAGGGCCACCAGCGCCGCCGCGAGCCGCGCCCGGTTCGCCGTGAGCCCGTAGATGGCCTGGGCGCCGACGCGGTGGAGGCGGAGGAACCAGAGGGCGAAGAAGAGGCTGGGGACGACCCCCTGGATGTAGGGCTCGCTGAAGAGGCTCAGGTTGTCGAAGCCCAGGAGGGCGACGCCGGGGATGAGGACCATCGCCCAGAGCTGGAGGGGGAGCCAGGAGACCAGGGTCACGGTGAGGCCCGCCCCGCGGTTCGCTTTCCCCTTCAGCGCCCGGGCGAAGAGGTGGAAGAGGGCCCCGTGGAGGAGGAGGAATACGAGCCAGAAGGCGAAGATGTGGAGGGCGTGGCTGGCGAGGAGCATGCGGGACCAGTAGTAGGAGCCGAGGACGGCCATGAGGCCGGCGGTGAAGAGCCAGTGGGAGAGGAGGGTGCGGCGGTCCCAGGGGCGGGCGGCGAGGGCCTCGAAGGCGCGGGCGGGGTGGCGGAGGAGGAGAAGGGAGAGGTTGTCCCCCGGCCCGGGCGCCGATGCGGGGGGCGGCTCGGACATGGAGTGGATATCGTCCCCCAAACACTTATTACCCCCCGTCCCAATTGTGGGATGATTCACAGAAATGATAACCGAGTTGAAGAGGCTGGCGTTGGAGGGGGCCCATCAGAAGCCGGTGAAGGTCTCGACGGCGCGGGTGGGGAAGCTGTTGGAGACAAGCCCGCAGACGGCCTCGCGGCGGCTGCAGGAGCTGGAGCGGGCGGGGCTCATCAGCCGGAACATCGTGCCCGACGGCCAGTGGGTGTCCATCACCAGCCAGGGGATGAAGATGCTGCGGCAGGAGTCCAGCGACTACCAGCGGCTCTTCGGGGCCGCGGAGGAGAAGGTGGAACTGGCGGGCCGGGTGAGGACCGGCCTGGGGGAGGGGCAGTATTACATCTCGCGGGAGGGCTACATGCGGCAGTTCCGGGAGAAACTGGGGTTCCCCCCGTTCCACGGGACCCTGAACCTGGACCTGGACCGCCCCAGCGTGCTGCTGCGCCGCCGGCTGGACGCGCGGCCGGGGATTCCCATCGCGGAGTTCCAGTCGGAGGGGCGCACCTTCGGGGGAGCCAAGTGCTTCCGGGCGCAGGCCAACAGCCACGAGGTCGCCGTCATCCTCCCCGACCGCACCCACTACCCCCCGGATGTGCTGGAACTGCTGGCCCCGGTGAACCTCCGGCAGGCGCTGAAGGTGAAGGACGAGGACGAGGTGCGGGTGGAGGTATTCCTGTGAAAAATCCCGTGGAGCAGGCGGTGGACCGCCTCCGGCAAGGCCGGTTCGTGCTTCTCTTCGACGCCGACGACCGGGAAGGGGAGACCGACATCGTCCAGGCGGCCCGCTTCACCTCCCCCAAGGACGTCTCGGTGATGCGCCGGGAGGCGGGGGGCCTCATCTGCGTGGCGATGCACCCGGAGGCCTCCGAGCGGCTGGGGCTCCCCTACATGGCCGATGTCCTGCGGCAGGCCCAGGGCCCCGGCTCCCAGATGCTGAAGCGCGCCGCAGACCTGCGCCTCGACTACGACGAGCGCTCGAGTTTCTCCCTCTGGGTGAACCACCGGGAGACCCGCACCGGCATCACCGACAACGACCGGGCCCGCACCATCCGCGAACTCGCGCGGGCCGCCGAGGACGCCCTCCGGGGGGAGAAGGTGGACTTCGCCGAGCGCTTCCGCAGCCCCGGCCACGTCTCCATCTGCCGCGGGGCCCCCGGACTGCTGGCGGCCCGCCGGGGACAGACCGAACTCAGCCTCGCCCTCGCCGAGATGGCGGACCTGCCCCCCGCCATGGTCATGTGCGAGATGCTCGACCACCGCACCGGCAAGGCCCTCCCCAAGAAGGATGCGGCCAACTGGGGCAGGCGCCGGGGATACATCTACCTCGAGGGGGCCCAGGTCGTCGAGGCGTGGGAGACCTCCCCCTCGAAAAGATAGTGATAGTCCCGCATTATGGAGCCACACATCATAGCAAAAAAGGTCATCGATTTCCAGACTGCTTTAGAGGAACTTAGGATGCCCACCCTCTACTCCTTTTATTCGAGCTCAATGACTGTGGGTAGAACTGCGCGACTTTTAGAGACAATACGTGGAATGACCCCATTAGAAAAGCCACGTTTGTATTCATTGGCAAGCCAGTTCGGTTATGAACCAATATATGTCAGTAGTTCCGAAGGTGGAAAGCATATGAATGTCTCCATCCCATAGCGATTTTGAGCAAATCCAGAGGGGATGGAGACGTGAAGGAGATTACCCGGCGCACCCATAAACTCTTTCTCCAGTCCGCCGAGCGGCATCTGGACCTCCGGATGGGGCCCCAGTCCACCTACGAGCCGCTGGATATCGCCCGTGTCCTGGAGCACGCCGCCGCGAATGTCCTCAGCCCGACGGAGGCCTCCAGCCTCTATTCGAGGTGGTCCCTCATCCACCGGTAGGCCCTGGGGTGGGTGAGCAGTTGGTTGTGGTTGCACAGCATCAGCCGGTGGTTCACGGCCCCTGGCAGGTGGCAGGTGGTGGGCGGCAGGCAGGCGGGGTCTGTGAGGCTGTAGATGGAGACCTGCCGGACACCGTGGGGCTCCGGTCCGGCGTTGAGTTTGGCGAGGAATGGGCTGCCCGGGAGGAGGTCTCCCAGGCCGGGCAGCCAGGCGGCGGGGAGGGCCGCCCAGGTGCCATGGTGGGGGGACCCCAGGCTGATGCACGTCCGGACCCTCCGGTTACCCCCCAGGTGCTTGGCGTAGGTTCGGGCCGCGATGCCCCCGAGGCTGTGGCCGAGCAGGTCCACCCGGGTGGTCTTTTCGAGGTGCAGGACCCGGGTCACGGTGGTGTCGAGGCTTCGGGCGCATTCTTCGGCCGGGGACCACGGGAG